>CAJUOE010000114.1 GCA_910587895.1 uncultured Lachnospiraceae bacterium | reverse complement strand
TCAGTCGGAAAGGAAAGATGTAATCTATGAATACGAAAGTTCCCAGGAGACAAAACCCCATGGACAGGACAATTTTCCTTTTAATATTTATCTTTGCAGCATCCCTCTGGATTTTGCAATCGTGCCCGCACACTGGCACAATGATATGGAAATTATCTACATCAAAAAAGGAACTGGCACCATCACCGTAGATTTAGTTCCTCATAAAGTATCGAACGGAGATATTGTTGTTGTTCCGCCGGGACAACTCCATTCCATTGAGCAGTTTGCGGATGCATCCATGGAATACGAAAATATCATTTTCCAGCTTTCCATGCTGATGTCACCGCAGGGCGACGTCTGCAGCGAAGAGTTTTTTCAGCCCATGATACACGGAAAGCTGCTGCCCGATACGCTCTACAAGCCAAACTCTCCCCATTATCCCGCCCTGTCCGGCTGTCTTGATACCATAGACGATATCTGCCGGGATTTTGCCCCCGGTTACCAGCTCGCCATCAAAGGACAGCTTTTTTCATTCTTTTATGAACTTACGAAATCCCTTCATCATACAATGCCGCACAAAAACAACAAATCCCTCGACCGACTGAAGGGACTCTTGAAACATGTGGAGACAAACTATCCGGAAAAGATAACGGTTGCCGATGCCGCCAGGATCTGCGGTTTCAGCCAGTCTCATTTTATGAAGTTTTTTAAATCAAGCATGGGGATATCCTTTATTGACTATCTGAACGATTACCGGATCACCATGGCAGCGAGGCTTTTAACCTCCTCCTCCGATACGGTTGTCAACATTGCCTCTGAGACGGGATTTGAGAACCTTTCTTATTTTAACCGGGTGTTTAAGCGGAAATATCAGTGTACGCCTACGGAGTTTCGGAAGGAATAAACCAGTATCGAAAGAAACCGGAACCTCCCATAGGACATCAGTTGTTAAGAACACTGAATTCTATGGGAGGTTCCGATTCTGCGTGCAAAAAGCGAAAGCCGTTATGTGCCGCTTTGCGTATAATCCAGGTATAGCACAGCTGTCATGCCTTTATAGGTCACGGTTACTTTGTGTGTCCGCCCCTCACCGCTGTCCTCTGTAATCTCATAACTCTCCGGTGTCACGTTAAACGTAAGCAACACCTTATCCATGCCATTTACCCCAAGCTTTTCCTGGGAACCAGCCAGTACATAGCTATAATAATTCTTGCCATCTATTTCAATCTGATTCGCCTTTAAATTGGTAGCATTCTGGTACTGGTTGCCTTCCTCCTTGACCGACCTTAACGTGATCGGACGGATTTTCTTTTCATATTTCACCAGATATACCTGCCTCAGGTCTTTGTAACTAACCGTCAGCACGCCTTCAATCCCTTCTTCCAAAGATGGTTCGTAAGTATAGGACACATACTTATCCTGGAACTGAAATTTTGGATTCCCCAGCGTTTCATTCTCGCCGTAAATGGTATAGTAAGAAACTACCTTGCCATCCTCGTCTTTCTGGGTGCTGCAGGCATTGCTCACAATGTAGTTTCCCGTTTCTGTCACTTTCAGGGGCACCAGGTCTGGAATGTACTCCAAATACTGCAAATAGTATTTTTCCACAGCTTTTGTCACAGCATTTGTGACAATGCATAATTTATCATATTCCTCCTTATCGGAATCCATCAGTTCAAAAGAGGCGTCTTTATCCTCTAAAGTAATCTGCAGTTCCTCCGGCATGGTCTCGCTATATCCGTACAAGGTAATCAGGGAATACCCGCCATCCAGCAAACCTACTTTTTCTACATTTGGATCCGGGTAATACACATAGCCCTGCCGGTCAATGTAAGATGTATTCAATTCTTCCCCTGCGGATACGTCTTTAATGGCCGTGCTGTTTTCAAGCGGCAAAAAATAATCTGCCAGTTCTTCTATCTTTGCCGTTAAGATCTCTGGATTTGTTTCCTGCTCCAGGACAGCCCGTGCGTCCGCAATCATCTGCCTTGTTTCCTCGGCAAGTTCCTGCCCATAATCACAGCAGCCATACATCCACATCACCTGTGCCAGCTCCAGTTTCGAAACTTCTGACGGCTCTAAGCCAATATCATATGGCTTACCCGCATACTCTGTAATCTCGCTGACAGATGTGAGCGTATTGTTCTTAATGTCATAGGTACATACATCCCATACTGTCCCAATCCCATCGGGAACGTAGAATGTGGCGATATTCCTGCTGCCCCGATAGACGTTTACCACCGCACGGGAATTTGCCAGCCTGGTATTTCCGGTTTTATCCCTGTCCGTAAAATTATGGATATAAAAATGGTACAGCCCATCCGTGGGATTATAAACCGTTGTCGTCTCAGGTCCTTCCCAACTTGTGTCATCTACGTCCAAATCTGCATACTGCACGCCGTTGTCACGGTAAAATGGGTATTCAAAATCTGTATGGAACCGCATCCCGCTTATCGTGGATGGTCCGATCAAATGGGAATCCAAATCGCCTGGGATTTCTTTTGACTCCTTCCCCCAGGTGAGGACAAACCGAACCTGGCTGCCCGCCACCTCCTTGGTAATTGTCATATTTTCCTGCACAGTTGTATTGGCAAGGGCGACTACATGGAAACTCATGCGCACGTAAGGGCTATCTATGCCAGCCCGCTTATCCTCTACCTGGACGGTATATGTCCCGGGAACTAAATCGTTAAATGCATACCCGCCGGACGCATCTGTAACGGTGGTTGCGAGCGCCGGTCCCGTCACGCTGTTTGCGCCTTCCCTGAGGTACAGGGTAATTCCCGCCGGAACTGTCGATGCGTCAAATGCATCGTGCAGCGTTCCCTGGACACTTCCTACCGCCTCTGTGTATTCTGTCATGGTAATTGCTTCGTTGTCAATCTTTTCCCTGCCTATAATCATGGTCTGGAAATATGTCCGCATCCCATCTGATTTGACAATCAGGACATAATTGCCATAGGGCAGGGCAGGCGTCCTATATTTTCCATCTGCCCCTGTCTGGACAACATAGCAGCGCTCCTGGTTTTCCGCGGCATCAATCGCCGCGTCCATATGGTTTTTGTCTATGGAATTCTGGTATGGTATCATATATACTACCGCGCCTGCAATCCCTTTATTTTGCACATCCTGCACAAGCCCCGCCACGCTTCCTTTGGGGGCTGTGTTTTCGTCTTCTGTGCCCAATACCATGTTTTCCGCAATCACATCGGTAATTTCGCCCGTCTGCCGGTTCGTCACCGGAATCATGCCCATGCCCTGGATAATGGGCATGGCTGTTTCATCTGGAATGCTGACGGAACTCATCTCTGCGCCTGCCAGGATGTTCAGGGTCATTTTCTGCTGTGCATCTACTGCGACGGGAATGGAGGCTGTCACAGACGCCCCTTCCCCTTTTATGGTCATGGGAACCGTCGTCCGGTTCGTGCCTTCGATGGACACGTCCGTCTTTCCTTCTATGGTAAGTTTCCCTATGGTTCCGTTGACTTCAATTTTTACCTTACCAGCCTTGGAGCCGGCAGTAATTGACACATCCTCACCGTCCACAATCAGGTGTGCCTCTTTGGCAGTAAGGTCAATCTGGTTCCCAGTTGCTTTCTCAATCCATGTATCTCTGCTGATATCAGAAATTTCTATCTTTTTAAATGATGCATAGTTCGTGACCGTAGCCTGCGGCGCATTTATATTGAGCGTTATTCCTGAGTAGTCTGCCTCTGGTATTTCAAACGTTCCACTCTCCGGCGTATTACAGAAGACCCGGCTGGCCTTCTTTCCTTCGAGTGCCTGTTTCAGCCCTTCAAAATCGACCTTCCTTATCTCGTCGTTTACCGTCACTGTGCAGGACGCCGTTTTTGACCCTGAATCTGCCTGCACGGTAATCGTGGCAGTTCCTGCTTTTACTCCCGTCACCGTCCCATTTTCCACCGCTGCAACCTGAGGATTGGAACTTGACCACGCCAACTGCTGGTTTGTCGCATTCTCCGGTTCCAGGCTGGCTTGCAGGTCAAATGATTCTTCCACCGCTATTGCCTTCTCCGATGCAGAGAGCGCAATGCTGTTTACGGGAACTATCGGTGCAACAACGGTAACTTTGCACACGCCCTTCTTCTGGCTGTCTGCCTCTGCTGTAGCTGTGATATCTGCCTTGCCGGCTTTCACCGCCGCCACCCTTCCCCGTGCGTCCACCGTCGCAACGGACGGGTCGCTGCTTTCAAACGTTATGCCGCGGTTTGTGGCATTTTCCGGCATAACCTTTGCGTTCAGGGAAAATGTCCCTCCTGTTTCCAGTTCTTTTTCCGCCGGTGTAACGTTCACGCCTGTGACTGGGACGTCTGGATTCTGTGGATCCTGTGGGTCCTGCGGATCTTTCGGATCCTGTGGGTCTTGTGGGTTCTGTGGATCTTTCGGATTGACAGTTGCTTCTTTTTCCTTTACGGTTACTGCCACGGTTGCCTTTTTGCCGCTTCCATCCTTTGCCTTGACAGAAATGGATGCATTCCCAGGCTTTTTAGCCGTAATCCTGCCATTGCTGCCCACCGACACAATCCCAGGGCGGGAGCTTGCATAGGTCACCTTTTTATTGGAAGCAGATTTGGGCTCGACGCTAACCGCAATAACCGCCGTCTCCCCCTCCGTCAAACTAACTGCTTTATTTCCTACGGAAATTTTCTTAACCGGCGTGCCGACGCAGATCCGGCAGGATGCCTTGGCCTTTGAGCCTTTCACCGTAGCCGTAATTGTCGCTTTGCCTTTTTTCTTTGCTTTTACGACGCCCTTTGCAGTGACTGTCGCAACAAATTTTTTGCTTGATTTCCAGGTAATATCCTGTTTGCCTGCCTTTTTCGGCGTCAAGGCAGCTTTCAATTTGAGGGTCTTTCCTTTTTTGAGCGTGTATTCACTGTAATTTAAGGAAATAGACTTTACTTTCACAGATTTTGCTTTCCCTGCGTTCTTTGAGCCGCTTACCTTCCCCGGCTCTTTCACGAATGGCGCTGCCGTCACGGCCTGCGCCGGCACCATCATTCCCATTGTAAATGACAGCAGCATTGCCAAAATGAGTGTTCCTGCATAATTTCTACGATTTCCCATAGGCTTGCCTCCTCATCATTGTTCTTGCGGCAAAGCTGCCGCAGCATTCTATTTTGTTTCCATCTATTGCCATTCATTATAACCTGTCCCTGCTGTCATTGGCAATCAGTTTTTCATATAATTTAATTCCAATGTAACAGTTCAGCCTGTTTGTTACATTCCAATTGTCAATCATTCGTTTGTTTTATGAAAAAGAAATGTATATTGCAATTAAAATTTACATATGCTATAATGCCAATAGGCTAAAAGAAACGATAAGTCCATGTGGACGAAGGAACGAATCCCCGAACCGTAGTTGTGTACAGTCCGGGGATTCTTCTTGTCTTTTATAGTGGCAAAGCACCCACTAGGCTATTTGTTGTCCTTTTTGTCCTTGCTATCAAACCATTTGCAGACGAGATGGCTAATCACGCCAGCCATGACAGCGACAATAAAAGAAACGATAACTTCCATGTGAACACCCCCTCCCGTTGCCGGGTGTAGGTTGGACAACACAGACATCATAACATATTATTTGATGTTATTCTATTTATTTCCAAAAAGTTATCCGGTTTCATACTTTTATCAATATCCATAATAATCCGTTACACGGTTTCCTACGTGTAGAATGGACATACAAGACCCCACTGGTAATATGAAGTCATACATACTACCAGTGGGGGCCATCTTTTTATTTACATACTATAACAAATTCATTCCTTCATAAAATATATTATTTATAGCACACAATCTTGCCAAAATCAGCCTTCAAGGATGCTCCGCCAACCAGTCCGCCGTCAATGTCCGGCTTGGAAAACAGCTCTGCTGCATTTCCAGCATTTACAGAACCGCCGTACTGGATACGGATGGATTCTGCAGTTGCCTCATCATAAACCTCTTTGATGCAGGCGCGGATTGCTGCGCATACTTCCTCTGCCTGGTCGGAAGTTGCCGTCTCTCCGGTTCCGATTGCCCAGATCGGCTCATAAGCGATGACTGCCGTCTTAGCCTGATCTGCCGTCACATTCTGGAACGCAATCTTAATCTGCATACGAATCCAGTCAATGTAAATGCCCTGTTTCCTCTGTGTCAAAGTTTCTCCACAGCAGATAATCGGGGTAATATTATGCTCAAACGCTTTGAGCACCTTCTTGTTTACCGTCTCGTCTGTCTCTGCAAAATACTCTCTTCTCTCGGAATGTCCGATGATGACGTATTTCACGCCAGCGTCGGTCAGCATATTGGGAGCGATTTCACCTGTGTACGCGCCGCTCTCCTCATAATACATATTTTCTGCACCAATGTTGATGTTAGAGCCCTTTGCAGCCTCCATTGCCGGAATGATGTCGATTGCCGGCACGCAGAATACTACGTCAACTTCATCATTTGCTACCAACGGTTTTAACTCATTCACCAGAGCGACTGCCTCGCTCGGCGTCTTGTTCATTTTCCAGTTTCCTGCAATAATTTTCTTTCTTGCCATATTCTTATCCTCTTTTTCTTAAATTTTTTTGGCTTGCCAATCGCTAGTTGCTCTTAATAAGGAAGTTCTGTTCGCTAGTTTCAAAACAGACAAGCCCTAAAGGAAGTTCTGTTCGCCAATTTCAAAACAGACAAGCCCTAAAGGATTCCTTATCTCATTTCTTATAAATGGCTTGGCTGGTTTGCGCGCCGAGCACGATTGCAAAGCAATACCTTCCTTTCGTGCGAGTGCGCATCCCAGGCAACGGATAAATAACTGAAAGTTATTTATCCGTTGCAGCTGCTACGCCAGGAAGTTCTTTTCCTTCCAGGAACTCCAGAGAAGCTCCGCCGCCCGTAGAAATATGGCTCATCTTATCGCCAAATCCCAGCTGATTAACTGCTGCTGCGGAATCTCCGCCACCGATAATTGTGGTAGCGTCTGTCTCTGCAAGCGCCTTTGCAACTGCAATGGTTCCTTTTGCAAGGGTCGGGTTCTCAAATACGCCCATCGGTCCATTCCATACTACCGTCTTAGCAGATTTTACTGCATCTGCAAACAGCTCTGCAGTCTTCGGTCCAATATCGCATCCCTCGCGGTCAGCAGGCATTTTATCGGAATCGTATACTTCTACCTCTACCGGTGCGTCAATCGGGTTCGGGAAATCTGTAATCGTTGCGGAATCAACCGGCAGTAATAATTTCTTGCCAAGTTTCTCTGCCTTTGCCAGCATTTCCTTGCAATAATCAAGCTTGCTGTCGTCTACCAGAGATTTTCCAATCTCATTTCCCTGTGCTTTGAGGAAGGTATAAGCCATGCCGCCGCCGATAATCAGGGTATCGCATTTCTCCAACAGATTGGAGATAACGTTGAGCTTATCTGCAACTTTAGCACCGCCTAAGATTGCAACGAAAGGTCTTACCGGATTCTCTACTGCGTTTCCAAGGAAATCAATTTCCTTCTGCATTAAGTATCCAACTGCTGCCGTATCAACCAGTTCGGAAACACCAACATTGGAGCAGTGCGCTCTGTGGGCGGTTCCAAATGCGTCATTTACAAAAATATCACACAGAGACGCCAAATCCTTGGAGAAAGCCTCTCCATTCTTGGTCTCCTCAACTCTGTAACGCGTATTCTCAAGCAGAATAACCTCGCCGTCTTTCATTGCCTCAACTGCCGCTTTGGCATTCGGGCCAACAACTTCCGGATCTGCTGCAAATTTAACATCCTGTCCCAACAGCTCTGTCAATCTTGCTGCAACAGGCGCCAGGGACAATTCCGGTTTCGGCTCTCCCTTAGGTTTGCCAAGATGAGAGCAGAGAATTACTTTGCCGCCGTCTGCAATCAACTTCTTGATGGTCGGAAGAGCTGCTACCAGACGGTTCTCGTCTGTAATCTTTCCTTCTTTCAAAGGTACGTTAAAATCGCATCTGCAAAGCACGCGTTTTCCTTTTACATTGATATCATCAACTGAA
The DNA here is from genome assembly GCA_910587895.1 of uncultured Lachnospiraceae bacterium. Classification (GTDB taxonomy): domain Bacteria; phylum Bacillota; class Clostridia; order Lachnospirales; family Lachnospiraceae; genus Petralouisia. Next base: position 31,545 of record CAJUOE010000114.1, on the reverse strand, counting down.
ACTTTATTTAAACCCATTTTTATTTCCTCCTAAAATATATTTTTATAATGAAAGGGCCCGGTCCATAAAAGACCGGACCCTTTCTGAGTCTTATCTGCACTCTGGCAGCCTGTCGCCTATGCTAACTCGCTGAAATACTTGATGGTACGAACCATCTGGCTTGTGTAGCTGTTCTCGTTGTCATACCAGGAAACAACCTGTACCTCATATAAATCATCAGATACTTTGGAAACCATGGTCTGTGTAGCGTCAAACAGGGAACCAAATCTCATTCCTACGATATCGGAAGAAACGATTTCATCCTCATTGTAGCCGAAGGACTCGTTAGCTGCTGCCTTCATAGCTGCGTTGATTCCATCAACGGTTACGTCATTGCCCTTAACAACTGCTGTTAAGATCGTGGTGGAACCTGTCGGGGTCGGTACACGCTGTGCGGAACCGATTAACTTGCCGTTCAACTCAGGAATAACAAGGCCGATAGCCTTAGCTGCACCTGTGCTGTTCGGAACGATATTTACTGCTGCTGCACGGGATCTTCTCAAATCACCTTTTCTCTGAGGTCCGTCCAGAGTCATCTGGTCGCCTGTGTAAGCGTGAATTGTACACATGATACCAGACTGGATTGCTGCATACTTGTTAAGAGCATCAGCCATCGGTGCCAGGCAGTTTGTTGTACAGGAAGCTGCAGAAATGATTGTATCTTCAGCTTTCAATGTATTGTGGTTTGTATTGAAAACAATAGTAGGAAGGTCGTTGCCTGCCGGAGCAGAAATAACAACTTTGCGGGCACCGGCATTGATATGAGCCTGTGCTTTATCCTTGGAAGTGTAGAATCCGGAGCACTCCAGAACAACGTCAACCTTCAAGTCTCCCCATGGGCAGTTATTTGCATCCGGGAAAGCGTAGATTTTGATTTCTTTTCCATCAACTGTAATGGAATCTTCCCCTGCTGTTACCTTGTCTGCTAATTCATACTTACCCTGAGATGAATCATACTTCAACAGGTGTGCCAACATTTTAGGGCTTGTTAAATCGTTGATTGCTACTACTTCGTATCCCTCTGCGCCAAACATCTGTCTGAATGCTAAACGTCCGATACGACCAAAACCATTGATTGCTACTCTTACTGACATGATAATTCCTCCTAATTTTGAATGAATTTGGTATTACTTTGGATATATTACCCAACTTGTCTTTATTCTACCTAATTTCCATCAAAAATTCAAGGGTTTTTTCAACTTTGTGAAAAATTTCACTGATTCTTAATAAATGGCGTATGTCAGGCTGCATTTTATCATTTATATGCATTTTCCTTTGACAATCGAGACATTTCGAATTATTATTTTATGGTGTAAAAAATTTTAAATTTGGAGGCAGATTATGCTCTGGGACACACATATGCACACACATTTCTCGGTAGACAGCGAGGCAGATCCCCTGGAAATGATACAATCATCCATTCGCGCAGGGGTTGGAGGCATCTGCTTTACCGAGCATCTTGATTTGGAAGACAAACATTATACACTGGAAACATATCCGCTTGACATTCCTGCATATTTCAAAGAAATGCAGACATTTCAGGCACAGTTTGAAGACAAATTTCCTATTTATATTGGCGTTGAAATTGGCTTGCAGACTTATCTGGAGCATACGCTGCCGGAAATTATGAAACAACATCCTTTTGATTTTGTCATCGGCTCCTCCCATTGGGTAAATGGAGAAGACCCATATTATCCGGAATACTTTTATGGCAAGGTGGAGGACGAGGCTTACCGGGAATATTTTGAATCCATCCTGGAAAACCTTGCGGTCTTTGACTGCTTTGATGTCTATGGGCACCTTGATTACATCGTGCGCTATGGCCCTAACAAGAATCAATTTTACACTTATGAAAAATTCGCAGACGTGCTGGACGAGATTCTTCGCATCCTCATCCAGAAAGGCAAGGGCATTGAAATCAATACCGGCGGGTTCAAATACGGCCTCGGGCACCCCAACCCGACAGAGGCGATCCTGAAACGCTACCGTGAACTGGGCGGCGAAATCATTACCATCGGCTCAGACGCCCATAAGCCGGAACATGTGGCGTTCGACTTCGGGAAGGTGCCGCAGATCTTAAAGGACGCAGGATTTGATTATTATACGGTGTTCTCGAAACGGAAACCGGTATTTTATAAATTATAGGATTTGAATGCAGGAACCAAAACGGAGACCAGCCATGAAAAGAATTTTAATCATTGACGACGACATGCATATCGGAAATATGCTGGAAGAAACACTTTCCAAGGAGGGATATCATGTCTTGCGCGCTTATTCTGGAACAGAGGCATTATTGATGTTATCCAAATCCAGGCCAGACCTTGTACTGTTAGACTTAATGCTGCCGGGATTGGCGGGGGAAGACGTGCTCCCGCATATAAAAGGAATCCCCGTAATCGTAGTGAGCGCCAGGGCTGACATCGACGACAAAGTTGATTTGCTGCTTGGCGGCGCAGTCGATTACGTAACGAAACCGTTTCACATGAAAGAGCTTTTAGCCAGAATTTCCGTACACCTCAGAAATGCGCAAAATTTGCCTGTTCCTTGCGAATTGGCATATGCAGATATTGTCCTCCATACGGATACCCATCTTGCCAAAATCAACAACGCGGAAATAAAATTGACAAGGACAGAATACGCCATCTTAAAATTGCTTATGCAAAATCCAGCCCAGGTCATCACGAAATCGCTGTTATTAGACCGCATCAGCGCTGACACACCAGACTGTACGGAAAGCTCGCTGAAAATGCACGTTAGCAATTTAAGGAAAAAGCTGCGGGAAATTAATGGCAAAGACTATATCGAATCCGTCTGGGGGATTGGTTTTAAAATGAGGGCGATCTAAATCTTTACCATTTCTTTACGGTTTCCTTTACCGTTTTCTTTACCATTTGCAGGTATTATGTCTATATACGAAACAAGGAGGTAAAGATCTTATGGATTATGTTCTTAGAACGAATGCTTTATGTAAAAAATACAAAGATTTTAAAGCATTAAACGGACTGTCTATGAATGTTCCCAAAGGTGCAATTTATGGTTTCGTGGGGAAAAACGGCGCTGGCAAGACTACGCTTATCCGTGTGATCTGCGGTCTGCAGGAGCCTACATCTGGCGAATATGCACTGTATGGAACAAACAAAACAGATAAGGAAATCTTAAAAGCGCGCAGGCGAATGGGGGCGATTGTGGAAACGCCTTCGATTTATCTTGACATGACAGCCGAGGATAATTTAAAACAGCAGTACCGCATCCTGGGACTTCCGTCTTATGACGGATTAGAGGATATTTTAAAATTGGTTCAATTAGGGAACACCGGAAAGAAAAAAGCCAGGCACTTTTCCCTCGGTATGCGGCAGCGTCTGGGCATTGCCATCGCATTAGTTGGCGACCCGGATTTCCTGGTTTTGGATGAGCCGGTAAACGGCCTTGACCCACAGGGAATCATAGAAATGAGGGAGCTTATCTTAAAGCTCAACCGCGAACAACAGATTACCGTTTTGATTTCCAGCCATATCCTGGATGAATTATCCAAACTTGCAACACATTACGGATTTATTGACAAAGGGCAGATTGTAAAAGAAATCAGCGCGAAAGAATTAGAGGCTGCCTGCCGCAAATGCATTCGGCTTGAGGTGTCGGATACCAAAACGCTATCCCCTGTATTGGACGGGATGCACGTGGAATACAACATTATTTCCGACAAAGCGGCTGATGTGTATGCCAAAATCAACGTTTCCGAGCTGACCCTCGCTTTGGCGCAAAAAAACTGTGAAGTCATATCCATGCAGGAACGGAACGAAAGCCTGGAAAGCTATTATATCGGTCTGGTAGGAGGGAAAGAGAATGAATAAATTATTATCCGCTAATTTCATGCGTTTGAAGAAAGATAAAATTCTTTGGATTAGCCTTGTTTTCATGTTTGCAGCAGGCATATTTTTTCCTGTCATGCGATACATGGATATGAAACAGACAGGCACAATCAATCAGATAGATCGTGGTTTTTTTGGATGCGCCCTGTTTATTGGCATTATCATGGCGGTATTTTGCAGCCTGTTTGTCGGCACGGAATACAGTGACGGCACGATCCGGAACAAAATAATCGTCGGGCAAAATCGAAACGCAATTTATCTGGCAAATTTTGTTGCCTGCGCAGTTGTGAGCCTTGTCATGTGCATCACATTTTTCATCCCCTATCTTTGTATCGGCATTCCTCTGCTTGGCTTTTTTCATATGGCTGTAAAAATGGTTGTATTATTTGTACTGGCAGTATTTTTGCTTTCGCTTGCATTTTCGTCTGTTTATACCCTGATTTCCATGTTAAGCCATAACAAGACCATGACGGCGGTGGTTTGTATTTTACTGTTTTTTGGATTTTTATTAACCGGGGCAATGTTAAACAGAATGTTAGAAGCCCCTGAAACGATTCCCAGCTATATGGTGGGAGAAAACGGTGAGACAGAAATGGAAGAAATGCAGAATCCCAAATATTTAGAAGGGACAAAAAGAGAGGTTATCCAATCTTTGTATGATTTCATTCCCGGCGGGCAGGCAATTCAATGCGCATCATTGGAGGCGGTAAATTTGCCGTTGTTCCCCCTCTATTCGCTTATCATTATTTTGTCAACAACAGGTATCGGGCTGCTTTTCTTTCAGAAAAAAGATTTAAAATAAGGAGTTTGCTATGGAACTATGGTTATGGGTATCTATCGGCATTTTGGTTGCAATTATCATTGCCTTATCCGTGAAAGTGCATATTTTACAAAAATCGGCAAAGGAAATTGAAATTGCCTTTGCCGACAGGCTCGTAACCGATACCAATATTTTGATTGACATTTCCAGCAGAGACAAGCATATGCGTCGGCTGGCAAATGCAATCAATGAACAACTCCGCATACTTCGCACCGAACGACGCCGGTTCCAGCAGGGCGACCTGGAACTGAAACATGCAGTCACCAATATTTCCCATGATCTGCGGACGCCGCTTACCGCTATCTGCGGTTACCTGGAATTGTTGGAGCAAGAAGAGAAATCTGAGACTATAACTCGGTACCTCGAAATTATCAGGGACCGCACGGATATTTTGACACAGCTTTCCGAGGATCTTTTCAGGTATTCCGTTATCATTTCCACCAAAGACCGCGCCATCAGGGAGCCGGTTACCATCAATACGGTATTGGAGGAAAGCATTGCCGCATTTTACAGCGTTTTCGCAGAACGAAATATTGTGCCCAGGATACAAATATCCGAAACAAAAGTGACGCGGATGCTTGACCGCTCCTCCTTATCGCGCGTATTTTCCAACCTGATAAGCAATGCGATAAAATACAGCGATGGAGATTTCACAGTCATCCTGTCAGAGAATGGGGAGATGCGTTTCTCCAATATGGCTTCCGGATTGGACGAACTACAGGCAGCAAGGCTGTTCGATCGTTTCTATACCGTGGAAACCGCCCGAAAATCAACGGGTTTGGGACTGGCAATTTCTAAAACGCTTGTCGAACAAATGAATGGAACTATATCGGCAAAATATGAAAATGGCAGGTTAGAATTCCATATCTTTTTCCCATAATAGCAGGCTCACTTCGCATACTCCGCCAGTTCATATACCCTTTTCTTCGTCAGTTCCGCCGCTTTTCCCGATTCCAGCATGGGCTGCATACTGCCGCCTTCCATTTCCTTCCCGGCAGCTTTCGCCTCCGCTTCCTTGAAATTGATCCACTCCCTCTCCTCTGCCCGAAGCTGCTCCATCGTCGCCTCGTCCAGCCCGGATTCCAGCCATTTCCATACAATATTCAAGGCGTCATCCCATATCTGGTACAATTCCGCGCTTGCCATATTCATTTCCGACTGCGAGACAATGTCCTTCTGCCTTTCCTCCCAATCCGCCTCAAGATCCTCTGCATAGGATATTTCCAGGGCAATTTCTTCCGAAAGGCTCTTCTCCTTATATTCATAACCGTAAAAGCCTTCCTCCGTCTTTTCATTATAAAGCCCATAAAACGAGAGCTTTCCCTCTGTGCGGCCATCCGTACAGAAATTTCTCACCCATCCCCGGAAGCTTTCCGGCAAATCAGAAAACTCCGCCCCCGGCAGATACAGGTAAAAATCTTCTCCATCATCTATCCCATAAGCCGTCGAGTATACGTTGCGGACGTCGTCGATAATCTCTTCTCCTCCTGGTTCCTGCTCAAATGCGAGGGATTCCAGTTTCATTTTCCAGGTAAAATCATCTACTTTTTCCAAACCGCCAAACTTGCCGGTAAAGTCACATACATATAAGGTTCCGCCCGCATATCCTTCCCCTGCATCCCCCATATCTGCATCCTGGTAATGCCCTTTGAACGTTCCATCCGCATGGATGCGCAGCTCCGTAGACCATGCCCCGGCGCCGCTGCTGAAACTAAATACATAGTCGGATATATCCTGGAAACTGAATTCCTCTTGGGGCTCCGCTGCGGGCTGCTGCTCCGGCTCCTGTTCTCCAGGTTCTTTTTCTTCCGAAGGCTCTTCTGTTTGGTCTGTTTGTTCTGGAAGACTCTTTTCCTGGGAATCTCCCTCTCCAGAATCATCTTCCCCAGAAATTTCACCAGCTGCATCTTCCTTTAAAATATCTTCTTTCAAATTTTGATTTTGTGTACCCGCTGGCTTTGTACAGCCGCAACACAACGTCAATATAAAAAACAATGCCATCACAAATATTTTCTTTTTCATAACGTCCCTCCGAAATTAAATTACGCTTTATCTTGCATTTTTCTATAAATGTGCTATAATGTTTGAAAAAGCAACGTGCAGATATGGTTCATCGGTAGAACACCAGCTTCCCAAGCTGGAAAGGCGGGTTCGACTCCCGTTATCTGCTTGCAAGAAACCGCCTGTAATCGGGCGGTTTTTATTCTGCTTTTATGGCAAAGCCTTCATAAATCCCAACTGGTACATCTTCTCCAAAAGCATACTGCTCCATGCTCTTGCCCTCAAACCGATACACTATGACAGCCTCCTTCGCAGGGTCAACGATCCAATATTCCCTGATGCCAGCCTCCCGATACTTGAACAGCTTTGTATAGTAATCCATCTGCCTGCTGCCGGGGGAAACAATCTCAATCACCCAATCCGGAGCGCCATTGCATCCCTTTTCCGTGATTTTACGTTTGTCGCAGATCACCGATATGTCCGGCTCCACATAATTGCTGTCATCTTCATTCAGAAAAACCGCAAACGGTGCCGGAAATACCTCGCACTCCCCCTTTTTCTTCTTAATATAATCTTTTATCTGATAAGCCAAATCCATCACCAGCGTTTGATGTCTGGTGTTAGGGGGCGCCATATAGTAAATCCTTCCATCAATCAATTCCGCCCTTTCCCCATCCGGCAGCTCATAAATATCTTCTATGGTATAAAATTCTTCCTGTCTCAGCGCATTCATCCCATTCTCCTCCAATTCTCGTTTCTGCTTTCCTATCCTGATTGTTTTTAATAGGTATGCTGCATAATCATTCTATGTTTTTCATAAACTCATACATCCGTTTGAGCGCCTCTTCGTTTCTGTCCTCTGACTGCCGCTCCATGATGGTGTTAAACCCCATATACGAACGAAATCCCAACATATATACAGCCATTGCCATTGCAAGTTCTTTCGTCTGTCCAACGTATTTTTCTGCGATCCTATGCAACTCATCCATAACCGTATCATGCGGAACCGAGACACTGCCTTCCTCATTAATTACTACACTAATAACTTCCGGAAGCGCCATACACATCTTATAAAATGCATCCTCTTCCCCTGTAATAATGGCATAGAACTGATCCATGCTGACACGCCTGATTAATCTGTGTTGTACATTCTTCCCATCTACTTTCGTTGACCATTTCATATTTTGGGATTTCCTGGCAATTGCTTCTACCAATAAACAGGCACAATCATCATCATCAAGAATCTGCCCCTGCATTTTAATATAAGTCTTCGCCGAAGATGCCGAATTCATTGTATTGTGTTTATTTTTCATTTCCACATATAAGACATGAACGATATCTCCATCCGGCATCTGAATTCCATTTGGGTTTCTATACACGACATCCCATCCTGTCGGCGGCACCTCACATCCTTTTAAATAAGAAAAAATATTTTGATGGAAATATCCGATATCATTATTATTTGATTTATCCCGCTGGCGGAAAATTTCATTACTTACAATTTCCTCCCAGCTCAAGCGATATACGGATTTATCAAATATCAACTTTATGGGATCAATCAAATTACTGTTAAATCGTTTCAAATCATAAGGTTCCAGCTTTTCTCCATATTTTATGATAGTCGCGCGTACATGATCTTTAAAATCTTCTTCTGATATAAAATCCAAACCCCACGCCATTACTGCACCCCCTCCAGAGATTTCTGTATTTCCAAAGCAATATCATATGCCAAATTTACAGGAACTGCATTTCCCACCTGCTTATACTGAGATTGTACATTTCCACAAAACTGCCACTCGTCCGGAAATGTCTGGCATCTTGCATTTTCACGAACCGTAAATGGCCTTGCTTCTAATGGATGGCATCTCTCCGTCTGTTTCTGAGAAGGTGATGTAAGTACCGTTAACGAAGGCTCGTCCAAACTCATCCTACGTAAAATTCCAGTTCGGCCGCCTTCCATATCCCAACAGCTCTTCATATATTCTTTCGCAATTTGGGGGTCAATATCTTTCCAGTATCCTCCTGGTGGCACAAGTTCAAAAATCCGCCGTTTCGTTTCTCCATATGGTACTCCCGGTCCATCCGGACAGTCCAGCAACACATCCTTCAATACAGGTTTATAATCATGTTCCTTCGGAAAACTATATGTAAGTTTATTTCGCAAATCATTTCTGATGCCAATTGTTATCAAACGTTCCCTCTTCTGTGGCACCCCATAATTCCACGCATTTAATACCTTCTTCTGTATGGTATACCCTGCCTGTTCAAAAATGTCGGTAATCGTTGTATACGTTCTTCCTTTATCATGTGTCAACAATCCCCGCACATTTTCAAATAAAAACATTTTAGGCTGTAATTTTTGCAAAAACGTTGCATAGTGGTAAAATAATGTTCCCCTTGCATCTTCAAGCCCCAGGCGTTTCCCTGCATAAGAAAAAGCCTGACAAGGCGCTCCTCCGGACAGTAAATCCAATTCACCTTTCTTTATTCCAAAATAATCTTCCAGATCCAGACAGGAAATATTGGCAATGTCATCATTGATAACGCGCCAATCGGGACGATTTATCCTCAAACTATCCGCCGCATCCTTGTCAAGCTCTATTAATCCCAATGTCTCAAATCCGGCCTTCTCAATCCCCAGTGCAAGTCCTCCTGCTCCGGCAAACAGTTCAATCGTCGTATACATTTTGGAAATTCCTCCTTAAAGCATTATTTTAACATATACCCTATACCCTCACAAGCAAAATCTGACTATATCTCCAGATTTCATTTTCCCGTTTCCCCGTCATTCTTGCTATCCATCCCTCGTTTTGGTAATATATACTCAAGCCAAGACACGAGAGGAATGAATCCCATGCCAAAAGACCCCGCTGCAACTTCCAATAACATGCGTAACATACACAGCCAGGACACCACCATAGAGCTGCAGCTGCGCAAAGCGCTGTGGCACAGGGGATACCGCTACCGCAAAAACTATAAGGCCCTGCCCGGTTCTCCGGATATTGTGCTGACAAAGTATAAAATTGCCATCTTCTGCGACGGTGAATTCTTTCACGGCAAGGACTGGGAAATTTTAAAACTGCGCCTCGAAAAAGGCAAAAATCCCGATTATTGGATCAAAAAGATAGAGAGAAACCGGGAACGTGACTGGGAAAATGATAAAAAACTTTTATTCCTCGGTTATACAGTCATTCATTTCTGGGGAAAAGATATCCTCAAACATACGGAAGAATGCATCCAGACCATTGAAGAATCCATCCTGGATAACAAATTGTCGGATATGGAATAGCGGCATCGCGATTCATACGAATCATGATGCCGCCCTGTTAATTATTCGAAACAACCGGGATACACGTCTGTTATTTCAATTCTCCGGTCTTACTGCCGTCAATCAGGCTGTATTCCTCCACAAGCCTGCCGCTTCCCGTGAGGAAGAAACGCTCGCCGATATAAGTGCCACGAACATCATAGCCATAGCCAAGGCTGTCGCCGCACGGAATCTCCATAATTTTCCTGAATTCACCGTCCTCAAATTTGAACAGCAGGTACATCGGCTTGTCATATTCTTCGTAACTATATGCATTAAACCCGAACAGGTTCTTTTTGGTGTCAATCAACACCGCCTTGTAATTGTAAAGCGCATCGGATTCCTCAAATTCCTCCAGTTTCAGTTTCGATTTCTCTTTCACGTCCCTGGGATTGGAAATGTCAAACATGGACAGTTTCAGACATTGCGTCTCCCCGGTCTCTTCGTCTGCCTCCATGCCGATTCCCAGCAGCAGGTTATCTGCATAGAAGTGCAGGTATTCCGAAAATCCGCTGATTTTCAGTTCACCAAGAATTTTCGGGTCTTCGGGATCAGACAAATCCACCGAAAACAGGGGATCTGTCTCGCGGAATGTAACGAAATATCCGGTATTTCCCATAACCCTTGCCGAATATACGCGTTCACCTGGAGCCAGGTCTTCCACCATGCCCACGGTCTCAAGAGCCTCATTCAACACATAAAGGCTGTTCGTCGTTCTGGAATCCACGTCATCAAAGCCAATAAGTTCTCCCGTGATATCGTCTATCACTTTTGTAACGCCATAAGACTCCACTGTGGTGACCACACGCAGGTGATTCTGATATTCATTCATCGCCATATCATCCCGGAGCGTTCCCTTGACCGTACCCTGTGCCTCTTTTTTCATCATGCCATCCTTATAAGAATAGCGGTAGATTACGGTGCTGTCGGTCTGTAAGCCTTCCTTGCCATAGGAAAGATACCTGGTGTCCGCCATATAAATATTATTCTGGCTCACATAAAACCGATCCGCTGCGGTAACAAGCGCATGGGAATCCGTAAATTTGTCCGGATGCTCCATATCCACCGACGCCATCACCAGATAGGACGTCGCCTCATTTCCCTCCGGAAGAGCAATTTTATCCGCATCCATGGGCTTGCCGTCCAGCATGGGGACATAAGCCCGCAGCGTTTCTTCCCTGTCTGGCCTCTGGGTATCGCAGGAGGTAAAGAAATACAGGTATCCGTCAGAAATTCTCGAATCCATATAGTTTCCTTTTACCGTAAACGTATGGTACTCCTCGGGTCTGGCACGGTCAGAAATATCGTATACATGAATCTTGCAATAGCTGTATCCCCCTCCCCAGGGACCATCCTCCGACACAGTATCATTCTCCATTTCTGCCCATCCCGGCTCAATCACAACCAGCTTATCTTTCCAGACATAGATATTTTCCACGCTCTCAAAATCACCAACCAGTGAAACTTCCTTCAGGCCGCCCTCGGTATCAATAATCCTTACGGCATAATGTTCCCGGTAATTATGGCTTTCGCCTGTGCTGCCATAGAATACCCGGTAAAGATACCTTCCGTCATTCTTGATAATATCTGCTTCCTCTACGCTCTCCTCCTGCTGATTGGTCTTGCCATGCTCAACTTCCCCCTCAACACCATCGGCCAGTTCTTCGGAATTACCTGCTTCTTCCGAACCGCCTTTATCGAAATGTACCACCTTGGAGCCGTCCATGGAAGAAGCGCTTTCTACCGTATCCATCGCAGCATCGTCTGCCGCCGCGTCATCCATCACATCATCTGCCGCTACATCTTCTGCTGCCGCATCATCCGTCGCTGCATCATCCGTCGCTGCTTCACCCGTTGCCGCGTCGTCCACTGCCGTATCATATGCAACATCTTCACGGTAAAGTTCTTCCTGCTCGCTCCAATATTTATCAAACGACTGGTACAGTTTCGCATATGTCGTCCCTTCCTGCGTATCCGCGATCACCATATCGTCTGCTGCATCATCTGCCGCCGCATCATCCGCTGCCGCATCATCAAAGGCTGCCATATCGTCTGCTGCATCATCCATCGCCATATCATTCCCCATACCCCCGGGAAGGCTGAATTTCCATTCCGTATTTCTGCCTACCGCAAACAGCACCAGCGCCAGGCATGCCGCCGTCGCAAACGCACCGCACCACCAGCCGAAATACCTGCCATGGCTGTGTTTTTCATTTTCCTCTGTGTGCGGCTCTTTTCCCTCGGTCTGCCGTCTCAGCCATTCTTCCATCTGTTTTGGCTGCAGGCTTTCCGGAACCTGCTCCTTTTCTGCACTGTCCAGCAGAAACCACCGCATCTTCTGCTCATCCCATTTGTCTCTCTTTTCGCCCTTACGCATCATCACACCTCCAACTTCTTTCTCATTTTCTGAAGCGCCCTCCGATACCTGGAACGGACGGTACTGTGATTCTTACCCAGAATCCGGGCAATTTCCTCGCTTGTGTAACCTCCAAACACAGACAGGCTTACGACAAGCCTGTCCTCTTCCTTTAACTCCAAAAACACCTGCTTTACCGCAGACGCCGTTGCAAAATCCTCTTCCCGGGCCAGGGAAATTCCTTCGATGTCCTCTTCCTTGCGAAACCACGTCTTCATTCTCCGCCTGCATCGGTTCACCAGAATCTGCATCATCCAATTGTCAAACTTTTCTTTGTCCCTGAGCTGATAAAACTTCTCATAGGCAGCCAACACCGCGTCCTGTACCGCATCTTCCGCCTCCTGGCGGTTCCTCATATAGTATAAAGCGGTCCGGTACAGTTTCGGATAGATTTTCTCGTATTGCCGCATAAACTCTTCCATAGTATCCTCAACCTCCCTTTGAAATGCATTTCACTCTGTCAGAGTCATCTGATACGGAAAATGTTGCATTTTTTTCCAAAAAATAATCAGCAGGAAATATCCCGTTTTGATATCTCCTGCCGTCTATGCCAAAATACAACAATTCCTGATAAGCTTACAATATTTCATGTACTTCTTTTTTCAGGTCGTTCACATTAAATTTTCTGATATTCTCAACCAGGTCATCGGATACCGATTTCACCTGTTCGGTGGACTCCTTACATTCCGTGACAATCTCCTCAAAAAGATCCATCGCCTGCAAAGTCTCCTGCGCGCTTGTCGAGTTCGCCTGCGCAGCCTCGGTCAAGGTCGTAATCCCTCCGTCTATCACTTCCTTGGAATCTTTTAATTCCCTTACTTCCTGATCAATTCCGCCAATTGCGCCGCTCACCTGCGCGATCTCCTGATTCAGGGATTCAAAAATTCCCTCCGTCTGGCTGATTTTTTCCGTCTGTTTTTCAAATGCCTCCGTGACCTTCTGCGTCGTCTCCACACTGACATTTGAATTCTCAATCAACTCACTGACAATCGCCTTAATCTGTTCCGAAGACTCATGGGACTGATCTGCCAGCGTCCGGATTTCCTCTGCCACAACCGCAAATCCTTTGCCCATATCCCCTGCCCTCGCCGCCTCAATGCTGGCATTCAGCGCAAGCAGGTTGGTCTGGTTGGAAATTCCCGTGATAATCTCTGTGACAGTGCGAATCTGCATGGCGGACTGGTTCGTCACATCTGTCTGCGCCCGCACATCTGCAATGGCTTTGCTGCTGGTTTCATTGATGGCCACCAGCTCGCCCATGATCTCCTCCGCCATTTCGCTGCACTCTTTCATCTTATCCGCACTGTGATTTAACGTATCCACATTGCGCACAATCGCATCCACGGCGTTGCTCATATCTATAATCTGTTTACCGATTTCATTTGTCCGCTCTGACTGGGAAATGGTATTCTCTCCAATGGAATTGACTTCTTCCCCTACCTGATGCATGGAAGTCTCCATTTCCTGAAAAGAACGGGTAAAGTCCTCCGAAACTTTTACCAGGGACCTCGTTGCATCCCGCACGCTGGTGATAATCTGTGCAAAAGAGACAACCATGCTGTTGACAGAGCGCATCATCTGTCCAATATCGTCATTGCGTTCTGCCAGCTTGTTTTCCTTCATGGAGAGCGTGCCATCCGCAATCTGATCCAGATTTCCCACAAGATTATGTATACGGTTCAAAAGCTGCCTTGTCATACAGAAAATTACCACCAGTACAATCACCAGCACGAAAATCAGGCACATTGTTCCGGAAAACACGCTCATGCGACCATTCGCGACAAGCCGCAGCACCACGGATGATATAATTCCGGTCAGCACCAGGGGCACTGCCAGTATAATCATCGCTGTCAATAACATTTTCCTGCTTTTCCGCTCTTCTTTCAACTTGAATTCCTCCTTGCTTTCAAAATCGTTCCTCCGCCTGCTACAATCTCTCCATCGTAAAACACAACCGCCTGTCCGGGCGTAATCGCGCGCACAGGTTCGTGAAACTGGCAGACAACCGTCTGTTCGTCTTGCATATGGATTTTGCAGGGCTTGCCTTTATCATTATAACGGATTTTTGCAATAACTTCCATCTCTTTTTTTAACATGGGAATGGACATAAAATTCAACTGACTGGCACAGAGCGTATTTCCGAACACTTCCTCATTGCTGCCCAGCACGACTTCATTCGTTTCCGGGCGGATTTCCGTGACAAAAACGGGAAATCCCAGGGCGACGCCAAGACCTTTGCGCTGCCCGATTGTATAATGGGTAATTCCTTTGTGACGTCCTAAAATCCTGCCGTCGCTTGTGACAAAATTACCTTCCGGAGGCACCCTGCCTTCTGTTTCACGCGCAATAAACCCCGCATAATCATGATCGGGGATAAAGCAAATCTCCTGGCTGTCCGGCTTATTTGCCGTGCGAAGGCCAATCTTCTCTGCCAGGACACGTATCTCTTCTTTCGTATAGTCTCCCACCGGCATCAGCGTATGCGCAAGCTGTTCCTGTGTAAGGTTATACAATGCATAGGTCTGGTCTTTTGATGCCGTCGCAGACTTCTGCAGCGCGTATCTGCCATTGGAAAGCCTGACAATTCTGGCATAATGCCCGGTCGCGATATAGTCCGCGCCAATCTCCATGCTGCGCCTAAGCAGGGATTCCCACTTCACATAGCGGTTACAGGCAATGCAGGGATTAGGCGTACGCCCATGCAGGTATTCTTCCACAAAATAATCTATGACATATTTCTTAAAATCAGATTTAAAATTCATCACATAGTAAGGAATATCAAGCATCTGCGCCACACGTCTGGCGTCCTCTACCGCCGACAGCCCACAACAGCCGCCGTTTTCTTCCAGCGCCTGTTCGGTTTCATCCTGCCAGATTTGCATGGTGACGCCGATTACCTCGTATCCCTGCTCCTTTAAGAGCCATGCCGCCACGGAGGAATCCACGCCGCCGGACATTCCTACTACTACTTTTTGCTTATTCATATATAATAATTTCTCACTTACTTTTACTTCTTTGGCTATTTCACGAGACCTTAGGTCAACTAATATTCTTCTTCTTCCTCTTCCTCGCTGATGTCATTCTTTGGCTTTTCCAGCCCCTCGATCTTGATCCCGTTCTTCTCTGCATAATCCCAGAGCGCGGCATGAATCGCCTCCTCGGCAAGCAGGGAACAGTGAACCTTCACCGGGGGAAGGCCGTCTAACGCCTCCATAACCGCCTTGTTCGTAACCTGCAGCGCTTCCTGGATGGTCTTGCCCTTCACAAGCTCTGTCGCCATGGAACTGGTTGCAACAGCCGCGCCGCACCCGAAGGTCTTGAACTTGACGTCCTGAATGATCCCGTTATCGTCAATATCAAGGAAAATACGCATGATATCTCCGCACTTTGCATTTCCCACAGTACCTACGCCGCTCGCATTTTCAATTTCCCCTACGTTTCTCGGGTTCTTAAAGTGATCCATTACTTTTTCACTATACATTTGTCTTCCTCCAATTTCTAACAGTGTATTACTGATGTCTCTTCATATAGTCCTCATACAGCGGGGACATTTCCCGAAGCTGTGTAACAATCTCTTTGATTGCATCTACCGTGTAATCAATATCCTCCCGCGTCGTTTCCCCTCCCAAAGTCAGGCGCAGGGATCCGTGCGCGATCTCATGCGGCAGCCCGATGGCAAGCAGCACATGGGAAGGATCCAGGGATCCGGACGTGCAGGCGGAACCCGACGAGCCGCAGATGCCCTTCATATCCAGCATGATCAGCAGGGATTCGCCCTCCACAAACTGAAAACAGATATTGACGTTGTTGGGCAGACGGTTCCTGCGGTCTCCATTGACCCTGGCAAACGGAATCTCCTTTAACACGCGCTCAATCAGATGGTCGCGAAGCTCACGTTCTCTGGCGGTACGCTCCTGCATCGTAGCAAGCGCAAGTTCCACCGCTTTTCCAAATCCGACAATTCCCGGTACATTTTCCGTTCCGGCGCGGCGTTTTCGCTCCTGTGCGCCTCCATGCAAGAAGGAACGGATTTTGATGCCCCCCCGTATATAGAGAAAACCGATTCCCTTCGGCCCGTTCAGTTTATGCCCGCTGCTGCTCAACATATCAATATTCAGCTCATCTACATCAATCGGCACCTGCCCGAAGGCCTGAACTGCATCCGTGTGGAACAGGATGCCGTGCTCCTTTGCAATCTTTCCAATCTCCGCCACCGGTTCAATCGTGCCAATCTCATTGTTGGCAAACATAATGGATATCAGGATGGTATCGGGGCGGATTGCCTTTTTCAGCTCCTCCAGCTTTACAACGCCGAACTCGTCTACATCCAGATACGTCACCTCAAACCCGTTCTTCTCCAGCCATTCGCAGGTGTGGAGAATCGCATGGTGTTCAATCTTGCTGGTTATAATGTGTTTCCCTTTGTCCTTGTATGCCTCGGCCGTACATTTCAACGCCCAGTTATCCGACTCGCTCCCGCCTGCCGTAAAATAAATCTCGTTGTCTTTTGCCCCGATTGCATGTGCAATAGTCTCCCGCGCCTTCGAAACAGCCTCCTTGCTCTTTCCACCGAATTCATATACGGTGGAAGCATTTCCATACAATTCACTGAAATATGGCAACATTGCCTCCACAACCTCCGGAGCCGTCCGGGTCGTTGCCGCATTATCCAAATATATCATTTTATTCATATCCTTACACCTCTGTTATGTTAATGTTTTGCTCTCTCGCACGAGCTCGCCGATATAGATGCTGTCCACGGTCTGGTTGATGCTGTCGTTAATCCGTTTCCAGACAATCTTGCTGACACACTGAGAAGAACCGTTACAATGCGTGGTACTGTCATTGTCAATCCCCGGACATTCCACCGGAGCCAGGTCACCCTCCAGCGCCCTTAAAACGTCTCCCACGGAAATCTCATCCGCAGGCCTTACAATGCTGTAACCACCGTTGACGCCACGAACGCTCTTCACAAGCCCCGCCTTTTTCAGCTTTGCCATAAGCTGTTCCAGATAGCTTACGGAAATCTCCTGCCGCTGTGCGATACTTGCCAGAGACACCGGCTCGCTCTCCCCGCATACGGCAAGGTCGATAAAAGCTCTCAGTCCGTATTTTCCCTTTGTCGATAGTTTCAATTTTCCACCTTCCATCTGCGTCCCAATGATAATACAGATATCTGATTTTGAATTCCGAGTGTTTTAGTCGGAATTTATTACAAACGCATAGTATCATGGTTTTATTCTGCTGTCAAGTCAAAATTTTATGCATGATAAAATTTTTCATCACATATGTTTTAAGTAACTCTTTCTTATACTTTGGAGTATTTATGAAATCTGATTCCATACGCAGACATCCGCTGATTGCAGGCACGATGCTCTTAACCATTGCCGGGGTGCTTTCCCGGGTCATCGGCTTTTTCTATAGAATATTCCTTTCACAGAAAATTGGTGCCGAAGGGATGGGGATTTATCAGCTCACCGTACCCATCTATATCCTTACCATCTCCGTGACCTCCTCCGCCATACAGACCGCCATCTCGCGCTTTGTCGCACAGGCTGCTGTTTCGGCAGGCTCCTTTGGCAAGGCCGCGGATGGAACTTCCACCTGCGGCAGGGGGCGGTTTCTGCGCAGGCGGGGCAGGACAGGATTCTGTAACGAAAGCTGTTATTTAAGCGGAGGGCTGATTCTCTCCCTGTCGCTCTCGTTTTTGTGTACGTTTGTCCTGTACCGCTTTGCCGAACCGATTGCCCTGCATTTCCTGGAAGAGCCGCGCTGTGCTCCGCTCCTTAAAATCATTGCGCTCTCGATACCCTTTGGGGCTGTTCATTCCTGCATTAACGGATATTTCTATGGATTAAAGAAAACGTTTGTCCCCGCCACCTCACAGTTGCTGGAACAAATTGTCCGTGTGGCTGGCGTCTGGCTGTTCTTTGAAATATCCATGGAAAAATACCAGACCATCTCCCTGAACCTCGTGGCATGGGGAATTGTCGCCGGGGAATTCGCCGCCATGCTGTTCTCCATCAGCTTTGTCCGCCTGAAAAAGACACATGGCAGCCGAATGCAGGCCATGGAACAAATCTTTTTCCTCTCCCTGCCGCTGACCGCCAACCGGGTAATGGTGAACCTGCTGCAGAGCATGGAGGCCGTCATGCTGCCGGGGCAGCTCAGGCTTTACGGGTATTCCACATCCCAATCCTTAAGCGTGTATGGCGTCCTCACCGGAATGGCGCTGCCCATGATACTGTTCCCCTCGGTACTGACCAATTCCGTCTCCGTCATGCTGCTGCCTCTCATCGCCGAGGCACAGGAAAAACAGGAAAAAAGCTACATCATGGACGCCATCAAAAAGACGTGTTTTTACAGCCTCCTGCTGGGATTTTCCTGCACGCTGTTCTTCTTAATCAGCGGAAAATGGATTGGCTCTGTGCTGTTCTCCAACGAGCTTGCCGGTACCTTTATCGTAACGCTGGGATGGATTTGTCCTTTCCTCTATCTGTCCACCATGCTTCACAGCATCTTAAACGGGCTGGGAAAGACGACGTCCACCTTCTTTTTAAATATTCTCGGCCTTGGCATCCGCATTGCCTTTGTGCTGTTTGTAATTCCTCTTGCGGGAATCAAAGGCTACCTGTGGGGGATGCTCCTAAGCCAGATTGGCATGGCAGGCGGCGCGCTCCTGCTCTTACTGGTGCGCTCCGGCAGTTTCCGAAAACATTTGCACGAATAAATTCCCACAATAAGTAAAACGCACTGTATCTACTGATACAGTGCGCTGTGCAGGCGTTCCCATGTCGCCCCATAACCTTCCGAGGCCGGCGTAACCGGTCTTTGAATTTTATTTTTTTCATCTACCACAATCCTGCCCTCCTGCGCGAACACGATAATTCTCGTTCCCAGCACAATGGCTTCCTGGATATTATGCGTGATAAATATTATCGTACATTTTTCAGTCTCAGAAATACGCAAAAGCTCGCCCTGAAGTTCATTTCGCGTCATCGCGTCCAACGCGGCAAACGGCTCGTCCATCAGAATAATCTCCGGTTTCAGCGCCAGCGCCTTGGCGATGGCAACACGCTGTTTCATGCCTCCGGACAATTGGTAGGGATAATATTTTTCATGCCCGGAAAGCTTTACTTTCTCCAGCACTTCCCCCGTCCGCTGCTTCAACGCCGCCTTGTCACGGATTCCCTGAAGTTTCAGCGGATACTGGATATTTTTCTCCACCGTCTTCCATGGGAAAAGCTGATTAAAATCCTGAAAAACCATAATCCGGTCCGTTCCCGGCTCCCTGCGCACAACTCCATTGATTGCCACGCTTCCTTCATAGTCCTCAAATCCGGCAATACAGCGCAAAAGCGTTGTCTTTCCGCACCCGGACGGTCCCAGCAGGCAAAGGAATTCATTCCTTTCCACCTTGAGGTTTACGTCACGCAAGACCTCTTTTTCATTTTCTGTATTGACATCAAATACTTTCGATACGTTTTTTACATCTAAAATATAGTTTTCTCTGTTTGTCATCTCGACATTCCCCATTTTTTAACCGTAGACTTTTCAATTGGTGTAATTACGCCATACTGCACAATCAGGCCAATCATGATAATCACCACCAGGGTTGCATACATCTCTGCATTATTCATATTTGTACGCATCTGATTGATAAACAGTCCGATTCCCGGGCAGGATGCCACTCCGAAAATCATCTCCGCGCTGATCAATCCTCTCCACGCCCTTGCCCATCCGACCTTCAATCCAGATACAATATAAGAGATAGACGCTGGAAAGTACACGCCATACAAAAGCGATACCCGCTTGAGGCCGATATTCCTGCCTGCTTCGACATAAATACGCGGCACGGCGAAGAAACCATCCAGCACATTGCGCGCCATCGGCCACAACACGGCATGGACTACCAGAAACGTAATGACGCCCGGCTTCACCCCGAAAATAATGATCACCACCGGCAATAATGCAACGCCCGGCAATAAATCGCATACCGAAATGACTAAATTGCAGATTTCATAAAACGTCCGGCTCACCATCGACAAACCGGCAAGCAAAAAGGCCAGCAAAATTCCTATCAGCAGTCCTTCCAGAAGAAGGCGCATGGAATTGCCAATATAAACCCACAGGGAAGTACCCGCAAAGCCCTGCACGAAATTTTGTACAAAGGCGTCTGCGATTGCCTCCAATGATGGAAATATCAGTTCCGACTTATCTCCCATGACCCCTGACTTTGCAACGAGCTCCCAGATACCGAGTACCGCAATGATAAATATGGCCCTCGCCGCAAAAGCATGAATCCGTTTCTTTTTCTCATCCATCGTGATTCCTCTCCCACACTTGTTTAATCACCGGAAACATTGTCAAATACCAAATCCTCGTAAGAACCGGGAGCCGTCTCGATAAATTCTGTCCGTGCCATAAAGGATGCCAGCTCAAACAAACCTTTCGTCTCAATGGTATAATTACTTTTCTCAATATAAGCAAGCTCGTCCTCTACGCTGTTTCCATCAAATTCACAAGTGAGTTTTGCAGCTTCCTCCGGGCTGTCATTCATGTAATCTACGGCCTCCTTGATAGCATCGCATAATGCCTGGTACAGTTCAGGATTCTCGTCGTGAATTTTCTCTGACGCCACGCCGACAATAAAGGAACCTTCCACGCCCCACGCATCGGAGACGTCTTTGATTTCATGCAGGTTTGTTTCCTCGCGCTCCTTGAAAATATAAGGGCTGGAAGTCAGATGGCAGGCTACGTTTCCACTCTCCAGAGCCGCCATTCCGTCCGGATGCGCCATGGCAACAATATTGGCGTCCAGTGCATGTGGGTCATATCCTGCATTTTCCAGTGCCAGAGCCAGAATAATATGCTGGAAGGAACCGATATTGACAAGCGCAATCTGCTTGCTGCTGCCAATCAGGTCGTCAAATGATTGGATACTCTCATCATTTGTCATAATCCCATGCTCCTGTCCCGACAGGTTCGTGAAAATCTTATAGCCAACGCCTTTCGTAACTCCGGTAACCGCAGGGCCGACTCCCATGAATCCGGCGTCCAGGCTGCCACCGGAAATTCCCGTGTTGATATCTGCGCCGGAACTCATCTGGTTCCAGGTCACCGTAACTTTCTTTCCCGTTGCCTCCTCATACGCGTTCTCAATCAATTTCTGCTCCTGCACGATTACAAGCGGTGCGTATGCCAGGCCATACTGATAGGCAAGGTTTAACGTTACCTCCTCTGCATCGTCCGCTGCCTCTGCGTTATCTTCTGCACTGGCGTCATCCGCCTGTCCTTCATCCGTAGCCTCATCTGCCGCCGCATTCTCAGACTGTTCCGGCGTCTTATCTGTATTGCCGCAGCCTGCTGCAAAAAGTGCAATACACAAAACCAACGCCAGTTTTTTTAATTTGTTTTTCATCTTTGATATCCTCTCTTTATTTTATTTATATTGTTTCTATTGTTAAAGTTTCACCTTACGGTTTCCCTGCAACAAGCTTTGCCCTGTGAATCTTTCCATTCGATGTACGTGGAATCTCATCTATAAGCTCAATTCGTTTCGGCATTTTATTCGCATCAATATACTGCCTCAGGAAATTAATCAGTTCCTTTGTCTGGAATAACTCTTTCTCCTTCACGACCACAAACAGTTTTGGCACCTGGCCGGAAAGCTTATCTTCCATGGGAACACATGCGCAATCCAGGATTTGCTCGTATTTCCTGGCAACTTCCTCAATTTCTTCCGGCGCAATCTTGATTCCCTGACAGTTAATCACGTTATCCATCCTGCCAAACATATAGATATAGCCCTCTTCGTCAATATATCCCATATCGTTGGTATATATATAGCCATTCTGCATCGTCTCTTCCGTCAATTCTGGCTGCCGCCAATATCCTTTCATATTCATCGGGCCGGCGCTTGCCAGAAGCCCCATATGCTCTTTGGACGATTCTATGGGCTGTCTTTTCTCATCCGTAACAATGAACCTTGCATTTCGGGTAGGCTTTCCAATGCACTTCGCCCGGTTCTCCCTGTTAAAATCCAGCACGCATGTCCTGCCTGATTCCGTGGAACCATAGAAATTATAAAGCCTCGCCGAAGGAAAAGACTCCATCAGCATCTCTTTTACATTCTCCTGAAGGGGCTCCGTCCCCACCTGGATATAATCAATCTGGCCACTGATTTTCGAAAGCTGTCCTTTCGCCAGCTGCTCTAAAATCATCACCGCACTCGGAGATACATCCATCGCAGTAACCTGGTACTGCTCAATCATATCGAAGACCAGTTTTACCTGGGTAACACCCTCCGTCAGCACGACCGCGCTCCCGTTCAGCATATTGGCATAACAGCACCGCAGTCCATGGGAATGGCTCAGAGGCAGTGGAATATATTCCACATTGCCCTCTTTCATTTCTACGCCATATTTCACATTTTCCGCAAGCGCAACATTGTTGCCATGCGTCACCTCAATGCCCTTGGAAGTGCCTGTCGTTCCTGTGGTATATAAAATCTCCGCCGTCTCCTCCGGTTTCGGAAAGGAAAATGTTCCTGCCAGATCCGCGTCCTCCTGTGCCTGAAAAATCTCCTCCGCCTTCATCTTCTTAACCTCAACCTCATACGCCGTCTCACAGAGCAGCAGGCAGGCATCGGTGTCTGCGAGAATTTTCTCTACCCTGTCTGCCGGCGCCCGGTGCTCTACCGGAACAAAGATTGCGCCATATAGCTCACACGCAAGGTCGCAAATCAGAAATGCTGCATCCTGCGTACATTCAACCATCACGCAGTCATTTTTCTGAATTCCCATCGCCTCTAATTTCCGTGCGCCCGCCTGTGCCTTCTCCCACATCTGTCCATAGGTATACGCCCCGGATTTATCCGCCACGCAGAGCCTTTGGGGGTCTTTCTGCGCATAATCCGCCACAATTTCTACCATTGAGCCGTACATTTTTATCCTCCATTCCAACGCCATGCTGCTAAATCTTTTTCTCAAATTCGTCAATTTTCTGATTTTCATCATTATAGATGACGACTTTTAGCTGTACCTTGCCACTTCCCGGCATTTTGATTTCCCGGTTCTTTGATTTCTCCTGCAATAATTCATATTCCCCATCCGCATTCTGATAAAACACCTCGTACAGATAGGATTCATCCTTCGTGCTGACCGCTTTGACCTTACAGATTCCTTCATCACTGTAACGTTTTATATTGAGTCCCAAAAACCGTTTGGGCAGATGTTCCTGTTTCTCGGAATAGGAGCTGTAGAACAATTCTTCCTCCGTGATGTTTCCTGCAAAAAATTCGGCAAACACCTGGGTAAACTTATCCGCCCCACTGCTGTTGAGATGGTTATAGTCCATAAAATCATCGTCTTTTAAATCCAAAACCGAAGGATTCGCAAGGTTGAAATCATAAAACGGAACCTCATACCCGTCACAGACCTCTTTCACCTGCGTCACGAAAGAATCATAGTTTTTTGTCCTCACCATCGTGTATTCCGGCGTGGGGGAAACAAAACAGATAAGCTCGATCTCATTTTCCCTGCAATAATCGACAATTTTTTCGAAATACATGCGGTAATCATCCGACATATAATTCTCTGTGATCGTCCTTACGCCAGTTCCGGAAACCCGGCTAAACTTTCCTTCCAGCGGAAAGAACCCTTTCCCGGCATAGCTCTCGATGGTCTTGCCATAATTCCTGTATTCGTCCGTACGTTTTCTGGCGATAATGTCCTTCATCGTCTCCTTCGAGTAGATGTTCTTCCAATTTCGACGCACACGGAAAAATGCATTGACGTAATCTTTTGATTCCACCGCATCCAGCAGATAAGACACTTTATCACGCGACGGTTTCATATAATCCGAAATGATATATGTCGTCGTGGTCTCCTTCATCCGTTCCTCTTTATCGGTTTTCACTTTTCTCCAGGAGATCTCAAAAAAACACCGGTCAATGTCCGCGGACTTATGCGCCTCCTTTAACATTGCCAGAGAACCGTCGATATCCTGCAGGGCGCTGCTTACGTCAAACGTATTCTCGTCCCATACCTCATCCGTAATCTCCGGGTTGATGCCCCGGTAAATATGGGATGTTCCAAGAAAAATACTGTCAATCTTATCCTCTTTGTACATGTCATGCATGATCAGCCTCGTGTATGCCTTCACGTCATCACTCAGCACATAGTCCAAACCGGACACGGCAAGCATCACAAGCACTATCGCAAAGGCAATCACGCCCAAACCTGTCAATAACTTCTTCATTTATCTCCTCACCTGCATATGCATCATTATTTTGTTTTGCGTAAACTTTCCACAAGCGCTGCCATCGCATCCAGAGAATTGAAATTCTCCGCCACGATTTCTTCATACGGGATCTGTATTCCATATTCCATAGAGATTGTCCCTATCACGCCCACCATCGTAATGGAATCCATGATTCCATCATCTACCAGGTTCTCTGCCTGAAAATCTACATCCGGGTACTCTTCTTTCAATAAATTAAATAATTCTTCTCTCATTTTTATCTCCTCTTTTCTCAACTTAAAAATTCTGATATGCAAATCCATCGAGTGAATAATCCACTCCATAAATGCCAAACAACGCTATGGCAACCACAAGCGCCGCGTAAATCACACTTCTGACAAACCAGCGCCTCTCAAAAACCCACTGGCAGATTGCCACGCCTTTCTTTTCCTCTATAAAATCTGCAAGCAGCATCACGGCAATGCCCGCCAGCATAAACCAGACCTCCGCCACACAGGTTCCATACTTTGTATAATTACTCCCCTGAAAAACAAATCCCGCATCAAAATTCACAAATACATTCCTGACCACCGCCGCACTGCCCGCAAGACTGCCAAAAACGGTCAGAAACCTTCCGCCGCAGAACAACAGGTATGTCCGCACCCTCTGGAAGAGATGGAACATTTTGCTCTCCGGATTGATATGTAGCCTCTCTGCCATTTTGCGGTTCCATGTCGAAAAA
Organism: uncultured Lachnospiraceae bacterium; assembly: GCA_910587895.1. GTDB lineage: Bacteria > Bacillota > Clostridia > Lachnospirales > Lachnospiraceae > Petralouisia. The sequence continues at coordinate 6,108 of CAJUOE010000114.1, read as the reverse complement.
ACAGACGAACAGGTAAACAGTATGGAAAAATAAACGCCCCATGCAAAATACGTCATGCCTGTCCCATGCCACAATCCGGTCGTAATCCAAATCAGGAATATCGGTACCGCATCTTTGAACAGCTTTCCTGCGCTCTTTCCGAACTTTTTCTTAACATTTGCGCACTTTGTAATAAATTTCAGCGAGGTTGCCATCGGCATATAAATATAATCCCTCCACCAGCTGCTCAGAGACATATGCCATCTCCGCCACCATTCCGATACGCTCCTTGCCATCATCGGATGGTTAAAGTTGCGGTTGATCTCAATTCCAAAAATCATGGACGCTCCCCGCGCAATATCCATATATCCCGAAAAATCCGCATAAATCCAGGCTCCGCTGAACAGGACTGCCAGAATCTGCATACTTGCGGGCGTCCCTTGCGGATTCGCAACAACCCCATTTACCAGAATTGCAATGCGGTCGGCAACAAACAGTTTCTTAAAATACCCGAACCCCATCAGCAAAATTGCCTGTTTGGTTCGCTCCCAGTCAAACCGCACGCGCTGCTCCTCAAAAAACTGCCCTTCCAAAAGCGAATAGCGCTCAATCGGTCCCTGGATGATATGTGGGAAATATACGATATACAATAAAAACCTGATATAATTTTTCTGGCAGGGATAACGCTTCCAATAAACATCCAGCAGATATCCCAATCCGGAAAATGTATAATAAGACAATCCCAGCGGCAAGGCAACCTGCCACCATCCTGCCTCTCCGGTTCCGCCCAGATATAAGCGAACAGCGTTGAAAAGCTCTCCAACCATGTTCCAATATTTGTGGAATACCAGGTTCCCCACCACAATAACAATCGTAAGAATCAGAATCTTCCTGCGCTTTGACGCTAACTTTTGTATTTCTTCCCTGTCTTTTGTCTTATCAAGCGACGACTGCCGGGCACCCAGCCTGTCCAGGAAAATTGCACCAAAAAAACAGATTAAGCTCAATACGACTGCATAGATAAGGTATTCCCATCCACAGACAGCAAAAAAAATAAGACTGCCTGCAAGCAGGACTACCCATCGTTTCGCGGGCCTGACAATATAGTATATCATTGCCAGACAAACTAAAAATAATACAAAACTCAATGTGCAAAAATCCATCTTATCCCTCTTTATAAAAATGTAATTTCATAATCCTACTGCATTATAGCAACCGATTGTGATAGAAATTTGAGTTTCTATCGCATTTCATTTCGCAAAAAGAACAACAAGATATCCAAATTCCTCTGAACTATCCTGTCGCTCCATAATTTCCATCTTACACTTTCCATGCCCGCTTTAATCCTGAATTTCCTTTTTCACGCTCTTGCGGCGCTTTGCTTTCGCCTGATACAATAACTCATCTGATTTCTGTATCAGCTCGTTCAGATCCGTCTGCGGAGTGCAGAAAAACTCATAAATGCCAATCGATATTTCCACATAATATGGTTTCTTGCTGGATCGGTTAAAACGTTCGCTTACCGTCTGCAAATCCTCCATTGCGGCATTCTTAAAGTTCTCTTTCTCCGAAAATACCAGAGAGATAAACTCGTCTCCGCCAATCCGCGCCGTAATCGCATCCGGCGGAAGGATTTCCCTAAGCTGGTTTGCCACGCCGCGTATCGCAAAGTCTCCGGCAGCATGACCGAAACAGTCATTGATTTCCTTCAGATGATCCAAATCCCCAAAAATCAAATATGCGCGCTGTCCATCACTCTGCTGGCAGCAGCGGATGGAACGCTCCATAAATCCCCTGCGGTTCAATAGCTGGGTCAGTTCATCGTATTCTGAGACGAAACTTAAGATATCATTCTGCTCCTGAATCGTACGCAATGATTTCTGCAGCTCCTTCTGCGACTCACGCTCCATCTGGTTTAACTCCAGGAACCTGAGCAGCGGTCCTACCTGCAGGCTGCATAGCTGCAAAAATGGAATGTCCTCCTGCGCAGCCTCACACAACATTGCGCCATACTGCTTATCGCCGGAAAAGAGCACAACCGTCGTCAGCGCCATCGGATGCTCTGAACTGATAAAGGAGACAAAACCCTTGTCCATGGTCACGCAGGGACGCTCTTCTTTCGGATAACAGACCATCTCCTCCCCGATAAACCAGGAACTGAGATAAATCTTTTCCGGAAATTCGGGCAGCAGCCCGCCTTTATGGATGATCGGCTCATCATACAGAAAGATATAACAGCTCTTAATCGCCACCGTACGGAAACGTTTCATGATATAGACAAGCGCCTTGGAAAACCCGTCCTCGCTTGCGATTGCAGGTAAATCCTGTACCAGCGTCGGCACAAACCAGTTCTTGCGGTTGGAAACCATGACCTCCTGCTCCAGTTTTGCCATATTTGCAAAATGAATATGCTGCCTGGTCGCATCCAGTACCATCATTAACTGCTCCTGTTCCCACGTATCCTTCGCATTGGTAATCAACACCTGAAGGAGATTCGTCAGGTTTTCCAACAGAAGTGAGATGGACATGTGGTCATAATCGGTAATTTCCTGTAAAATATCCATCAGATATTCCATGTCCAATGCCTCACCGCTGTGGTTGCAGATTGTCTTTATAATATAATTAAAATAATCTAAAATCAACCCCGAATAATGATTTCGCTCTTCCTGATAGGGAATGGATGACAAAAGCTCCTTGGATATATTTCCCATGGCCTTTATCACATACTGCTCCCTTTGTGCATCATCGGCAAATATGTAAGACTGTTTCTGCCCATAATCACATCCGCATGATACGCGGATATGGACGTCAACCGGCAGTCGCTGTTCAAACATCTCCCGTTTCTCACAGAGTTTAATGGCATTGCGCAAAGCCGCATAACTGAAACGGAACCCATTCTGGGAAACACTGGTCAAAAGCGGATCCATCGTCCTTGCCAGCTCCACGTCGTCAAAGCCGGTAATCGCAATGTCCTTGCCAACCCGAAGACTCCGCGCAGAACATACGCGGTAACAGCATTGCGCCATATTATCATTTGCACAGACAATCGCCTCAATCCCCGGATTGTTGTCCAAAAGATATTTTACCTGTTTTTTCACATGTACGGAATAATCGCCATAAGCAATCATGGTATCGCTTACCGGCAATCCGTGTTTCTCCATCACATCGTAATATGCCTGAATCCGTTCCACCGCATCCATATTCGATTTGGGGCCGCTTAAGAACGCAACCTTCCGATATCCATGATCCACAACCAAATGCTCAATACAGGTACACATGCCTTTATAATTGTCAGACATCATATATGGGACATTGAATCCTTCCAGCTTTTCCCCGATCATAAGGCAGGGGATGTCGGAATACTGATTCAGAAACGCTTCTTTTTCTTCTCTTGTATGGTAGTAAGCGAGCGCTGCATAGGAGATAATCAAAGCATCGGGTTTTGTAAAATGCGCGTATGCATACACAGTGTCAAACTGATAACTGTAATCCTCCTCCGAATCTGTCTTTAATATATCCGCACAATACTGGGGAATACGAGGTCCCATCAGATATACAATATTCACGTCTTCTTTCTGCGCACAGGTATAAAACCCCTTCAGCAGCTCCCCGGAATAGTCAGACTCCATATCGCCTAACATAATTGCAATTGTATATCGTTTTTTCCGATACTCCCTCATAGCAGCAGTCCTTTCCTAAACAATAACTACTTTTATTTTATACTTATTTTCCACTCATTACAAGTTGTTCCTTTTGTATATATTATACGAAATATTTCAAAAAAACATAGTAACTTTTACTACATTATTCCACAGAAACTGCTAAAATTTACGGAACTTATTCACATCCTCCACCAGCTCTTTCACGCAGCGGATCTGATTGTCAAAAATTCCCGCTTTGTACAGGTTGATCAGGATCATGCCCACAGGCACTGCAATAATCATGCCGATGACGCTGCTGATTTTGTAACCGATATACATAAAAATCAATGTTGTCAGTGGATTCATGCCGATGCTGTCACCCACCATTTTCGGCTGTATGACCTGGCGCACAACCTGGGTAACCACGTAGAGGATCACCAGTCCTGCCGCTATCGTATAATCTGCGGACAAAAGCTTAATGACCGCCCAGGGAATCAGCACCGTACCGGTTCCAAAGACAGGCAGCATGTCAAGAAAAGCGATTCCAAAGGCTACCAGCAGGGAATAATTGATCCTCATGATCAGCAGGCCGACGACCAGAATTACATAGACCACGCCCATAATCTTAAACTGCGCCTTAAAATAGCCCCCGACCGCGCGCTTGAGGTCTGCAATCACCGAGGATACCCGGCTTAAGGTTTCACCGGACACATATTTTTTCATTCCCTCCAGAATTTCATGACGCTCTGCGGTAAAAAAGTATGCGGACAACAGGCACATAATAATAGATATCAGCGTTCCCGGAACATTCTTAACGAAATTGCCCGCGGTGGCAACCGTAGGCTCCCCGATCGTCTGCACCAGCCCGCCCAGATATCCGGAAAGGTTCGCCGTAATCTGCGCGATTGCCTCCTGCGTGTCTTTTGGCAGCCTGTTATACACAATCTCAAGGTTCTGGCCGATTTCCTCAAAATCTTTCTGCCAGTTCTCATAGATTTCCGGTAGGTTATCGACAAGGTTGCCTGCTTCTATCACAATCCGGCTGATGCCAAAATATCCCAGCAAGATGACAACCGCCAAAACGGCAATAATAATCATCATCGAGCCATGCTTGCGCACAATCTTCAGCCTTTTTTCCAGCAGGCGCACAAGCGGATTGGCAATCATCGCGATAATCCATCCAATCACAAACGGCATGAAAAATCCCAGCAGCCTCGGGACAACCACACATAAAAACACAATGACGAGAGCTGCAACCAGAAGGTTTACCAAAATTTTCAAATACTTTACAGACTGTTTCAAATACAAGACCTCCTATCTAATGTACCGTGATATTACCAATTATTACGGCTCCCCCAGAAGTAAGTGGCAAAATAAATGACGGACGCAAGAATGACAATAATCGGTCCCGTCGCCACATTGACATAATAGGAAATGATAAGCCCCGAAATTCCGGAAAACACGGAAAAAAGTATCGCGAAGAAATGATACTCCCGCATATTTTCAGAGATGTTGCGCGCCGAGGCCGCCGGAAGAATCAAAAGCGCATTGATAATCAAAATCCCCACCCACTTAATTGACACCATGACAATCAGGGCAGTGAGAACCGCAAAAAGATTTTCCATCCAGCCCACAGAGATATGCAGGCTCTTTGCCAGCGTCCGGTTGAGGCTCACCGCAAGCAGCTTGTTAAACCCAAACACCCAGAATACCAGCGTAATTGCCAGTATCACCAGAAGATACACGATTTCCTCCGGCGTAATACTTAAAATGTCCCCCACGAGAATACTGGAATATTTGCTGAAATTGCCTCCCTGAGACAAGATAGCAAGCCCAAGCGCAATGCTGCAGGAAGAAAACACAGAAATCACAGTGTCCGTAGCGGACGACACCCTGCTGCTGATAAAATTTAAGAGCAGGGCAAATACCACCGCAAACATGACCATGGAAATATTTGTATTGTTTACGCCAAGCACTACGCCCACAGCAATTCCCGTCAGGGCGGAATGCCCCAGGGCATCCGAGAAAAACGCCATCTTCCGATTGACGATCATCGTTCCCATCAGGCCAAATAACGGAGTTATCACCAATATTGCCAGAAAGGCATACTTCATAAAATCATATTGCAGCCAGGAGAAAAATTGCATCTGCTACTCCTCCTTTCCACTCTCAAACACGCGGGCAAATTCCGGGCTCTGAAACACTTCCCGGACCGTTCCCTGTTTCAGCACCTCTTTATCCAGCAGCACCACCTTATCGGCATACTGCCTGACATAATCGAGGTCATGGGAAATCAGGATGATTGCCAGATCGTAATGTTTTTTCAACTGATAGATTGTCCGGTAAAACAGCTCCATGCCGTTTTTGTCAATCCCTGAGAAGAATCACCGCCTCCCCATCTTCATTTTCAATATGAATTTTTTCCACGACGATTAGACCGGTGGAAAATCCGGTCTGTCGTATTCTCTGCTTTAGTTCTTTTTAATTC
>CAJUOE010000113.1 GCA_910587895.1 uncultured Lachnospiraceae bacterium | reverse complement strand
CCTCGCCAAAATTCTTCTGTCCGTCCGGCAGTGTATAGCTGCCCTGCTTCTGTGTGTGCGGCTCTCCGAAATGAAGCGTTCCGTAAGTGGTGGACAGCGCGCTTCCATGCACCTCCATCACGTCAATCTCGCCGCACTTTGGCCACTGGCCATAATAACTTTCGTCTGTGGGCATCATCCAGAATGCCGGCAGGAAGCCTTTGCCTCTTGGCACCTTTGCCCGCACTTCAAATCTGCCGTACTGGAAATCATGCTTTCCCTGTGTATTGATTCTGCCCGATGTGTAATAAGGCTTGCCGTCAATGATCTCCTTGATTGCCTGAATATACAGATTGCCATCCTTTACATAGGTATTTTTCGGAGAATCTCCATATTCCTGTAATTCGGCGTTGACCCAGCCGGGTTCATGGTACTCAAAATTCCAGTCGTTCATGTTGAGCTGGTCCCCGTCAAATTCATCCTCCCACACAAGCTTGTAGGCGTCTGCAATCTCCACTTTATTTTTGACTGGAATGCTTCTGGTATTCTCTGCTTTACAGCGGCTGCACACCTGCTTTTCCAGTCCTGCCGCCTGTTCTGTCGCCTTGACTGTCACGGTCCACCTCCCAAACTGATGTCCTAATGGCTCGACCACGTCCTGTTTTTTGCCGCTGCATTTCGCACAGACATACGTCGTGAGTCCTCTTTCCTCACAGGTTGCTGCGACATCGTCCTCTTCCCGGTCTGCCTCTTCCACGGGTTTCCATTCATGGTCCTTGCAGTCCGTCACCATCACATGACACTTTGCGGTAATGCCGTTTGCTGTCACGCTGATCTCTGCACTGCCAGCTTTTTTGGCTGTGAGAACCCCCTTCCTGACTGCGACTGCTTTTGTGTTGGAGGATTTGTATTTCACAGACTGGCTTTGGCCGACTACGTCCACTGCCAAGTTCTGCGTATCGCCTGTGTTCAGCAGATAGTACTTCTTTTCAAGTGTCACTTTGGACTCCTTCACGCGCACCCAGCACTTTGCCGTCACACCGTTTGCCTCCGCGGTAATCAGTGTGCTGCCTGCATTTGCGGCAGTCACTTTTCCTTTGTCATTGACTGTGGCAGCTTTCGGATTGCTGCTTCGCCACACTGCCTTCTTGTCTGCGCCGTCTACCTTTGCCTTGATCGAGACGGTGTTTCCCTTCCCCTTGGTATACAGCGTATACTCGCGCTGGTTCAGGGTGATAGACGGCGTAAACTCCTGTACGGTCACGAGTACGGTGTCCGTGACGCCGTTTGCCTCTGCTGTGATGGTCGCCGTTCCGGGTTTCTTTGCCGTAATCTTCCCTTTGCTGACCGAAGCGACCTTTGTGTTCGAACTTTTCCATTTTACGGCAGTTTTCCGTCCAGTCACCTGCCAGTCCAATGCATAGGTTTTGGCTGTTCCTTTGGTCTTTAGGTGTACAATCCGTTCGTTTATCCGTGTCGCTGTGTCTGCCACCTCGACAATACAGGTATCTGTTTTTCCATTGCAGGAGGCTGTGATCAGCGCTGTTCCTGCGCCTTTTGCCGATACCAGTCCACTGCTGTCCACGGACGCAATCTTCTCATCGCTGCTTGTCCACACTACCGTGTCAGTTCGGGAGGCGTTTGTCTTGAGCTGCTTTGTCTCAAAAGAATCCTCTGTCCGATAGAGCTGTATACGCTCCTCATTTACAGAGACCAGCCCCTCCTCTACCCTGACTTTACACTTGGCTGACACGCCGTTTGCCGTGGCGGTAATCTCTGCCTCTCCGGTTTTCTTTCCAGTAACCCCCCCCTCAGGCTGTCCGAAAACCCACAATTTTTGGCCATTTTGGGCACAAAAAATGCCAGGTTTTTCGGACATTATTTGTCCGTTTATAGTTACCTGACCTCGAAAACTGAATAAAATACGCTTTTTTGTTGTTATTTTTCCCATTATGCTGCAACAAGTGCCATCAGTTCTTCAAATGAGAACATGTTACACGCCCTGGACAGGTTATATCCCATGGCCATGAGCGCAAATTCCCCACCTACTTTCTGTTTACCCTTTAACAGAAAGCAGGCTGCTCCCATTGCTCGTTTTATTGTTCCAAACGGATGCTCTGAAATACACATCCGCTGGTTCATTTTTTCCCTGTCCGGCCTGAGTTTAAACCTGACTACCTTTTTCTTTTCAAAATGGTACTTTGCCTTCTTCTGGTTCTTTTTTCCTGGTTTCTCTGTTTCTTCTTCTGAGTTTTCCGCTTCTTCCGGTTTCCACCACTTTGCTTTCTTTTCCAGGCTGTCTTTGCCAAAATCCGTTTCCTTCCAGTTCGTGTTTCCCTTCCCGTTCACACACTTATCACGGTATGGGCATCCCTTGCACGCCTGCCTGTTGGCATATCTTGTCGCCCCATTTTTTTTGATGCTTTTTCTCCTGAGGATTTCCCCTCCGGGACAGTAAACCAGATCCCTTTCCGGATCCCTGACAAAATACCCTTCCCCTGCACGGTTTTTCATTTCCTCTTCTGTTCCATAGGGGCTCTCCACTTTTTGTTCCGGCCCGTCCGAAACTTTTCTCCTTACCTCTGCTACCTCCATACCTTCTATTACATCCGCATATGCTTCCGGCACCACTCCCGCATGAATACATCTCTTCAGTTCTTCTGCATTCGTGCCTGCTGTATTTAACTCCCCTGCTTCCTCATACTCGATCTCCAGTTCATATGTGTCCTGTCCGTCTGGCAGAATGACATTAGGAATAATTCCTTTCTCAAGACATGACACCATATCTTCGGCCTGTTCGTATCCCTTATCTGCCACAGCTTCAATAATCCTGTCCCCGGCTTCCTGTTTAATGGACTCCGCTGTCGGAGCAATTAATCCATGGTCTGTTGCCTGGTTTGTCGCCAGGTAATCCATGATCAGGTGCGTCTCTGAATCCACTGCTGTCTGGACATTGTACGACACGTCCATTCCATTTTTATTTTTCATCAGCCGCGCATCTGCATCTGTCAGTGAAATCTGCGTGTGGTTTTCTTTCTCCATCAGTTCCCTGTATGAACGGTATTTCTCCAGTCTTTCCTCTGCCTCCTTCAGTTTTGCTTCCAGTTCTTCCCTGGTCAGCGTTCCACTGGCAGCCTCCTCCTCTTTATCCGCTTCCTCTATCAGCCGCAGGTATTCCTGTGTGTGGTCTTCCAGCCACTTTATCCTGTCATCCAGTTTCATAATGGTAAAATTGCTGTCTTTTCCATTCCAGGCTTTAAACTTACTCCCATCTATAGACACGTATCCTGTTTCCAGATCTACGGTTACCCTTTTTAGAAATTCCTTAAATACTTCCTTTAAATTGTCTGCATTGTCTTTCCTGAAATCAGATATCGTGCGGAAGTCAGGACGGAGTCCGCCAAGCATCCACATAACTTCAATGTTTGTGACGCATGCCGCCTCAAGTTTTCTGGATGACCGGATGTTATTGCGGTATCCGTATAGATATAGTTTCAGCATACTCTGCGGATCATAACATGGCCTTCCTTCAAAACTTGGTTCTGTTTTTTCGAATCCCATCTCTTTTAAGTCTATGTGATCCACAAAACAATCGATTACTCTTGCAATACTATCCCATTCCACCATGGAATCAAGTGTATTTATTACCGCCTGGTTTCTATTGATAGGTTTTACTATATATGGCATGGAAAACACCCCGCTAAACTGGAACTTTTAAGATACTCCCATTATACCAGATATTGGTGGAAAAGTCCCACATATTTGTTTATTTAGCGTACTTTATTCAGTTTTCAAGGTGCATTTATAAAAATCGCTCTGTAAGCGTTTTTTAGCTCTGTTTGGGCGATAATCCTACGTTTAAAATCCTGTTATCGCCTCTCAGGGGTTTTCGGACAGTCTCCCCGTCAGTTATTTTTCTACAGTTCCTAACCTGTTATTTCTTCAATTTGTTTATTTCCTGTGCACGGTTTTTTATTAAAAAATCCTGATATTTCGGTCTCATATCAGGATTTCTTTTTTGATTCAATTTCACAAAGTAAGCTTGCCTGTGGAAGCAAACCTGTCATAATAATGCACTGCCCTGTCCTCCGTAAGCCTGAATCTCCTTTGCAGTTTTTCAACTACACGTTCTCTTGGTATTCCTTCCTCCTCGTTATCTAAAATGAATACTTCGATTCCCTGTTCGATTCCTTGTTCAATTCCTTGTTCGATTCCTTGTTCAATTCCTTGCTCAATTCCCTGTTCAATTCCCGTTTCCAGCATGATCTGTCCGATACCCATCACTTTCTTCACCTCCTCACTCAGTTCGCTGTTCTGTGAAAAGTCAATATAATCTGATACGATCTCCATAAAATTTTCTCCATGCGGATACATG
>CAJUOE010000112.1 GCA_910587895.1 uncultured Lachnospiraceae bacterium | reverse complement strand
GGGCAAAAGAAGGGGTGTCCTCAATGGCAAGACGGGTCATTTCACATCTTATCTCGGGGGGCCGTACTTCTTCCAGGTCTTTCATATGGGTGTGCGTGGGGCAGCATTGGCAACAATATCCTCTCAGGCAATTTCTACGGTATGGGTGCTTCGTTTCCTTATGGGAAAGAAAACCGTCATTCAAATAAAGAAAGCGTATTTTAAGTTAGAGAAATCTGTGATTTTTCCATGTATTGCCTTGGGGCTTGCATCATTTATTATGCAGGCAAGTGAGAGTGTTATTGTGGTCTGTTATAATTCATCACTGTTGAAATATGGACGGGTTTGTGCTCGGCACGACACTGCTTTTTGGCAAGAAAAGATCATATAAAGAAATCATGCAGGAAATTCGCAAGTGCTGTGATGATATGGAGTGATGGAGGGGAAACATGAACACTGCATTGATTTTATCAGGGGGGATCGGCAGCCGTATGGGGACTGAGATACCAAAGCAGTATATCGAGGTGCAGAACAGGCTTGTTATCTCGTATTCCATAGAGGTATTGTCGAGGCATGCCGGAATTGATGCGATACAGATTGTGGCAGCGCCGCAGTGGCATGAAAAGATTGTGGAATCTTTGACAACGTATGATAAGGATAGAAAGTTCCGCGGCTTTTCAGTACCGGGGGAAAACAGGCAGCTCTCCATATATCATGGATTGACAGACATTAGAAGCTTTGCAAAAGATTCAGATATCGTGCTGGTACATGATGCGGCAAGACCGCTGTTGTCTGAGCAGATAATAACGGACAGCCTGTCCGCGGTAGAGGGACATGATGGCGTGCTGCCGATTCTTTCCATGAAAGATACGATATACAAAAGTGAAGATGGCAGGAGGATTGACGCGCTCCTTGACAGAGATCAGCTCTTTGCAGGGCAGGCGCCGGAGACGTTTCGCATTGGTGCGTACTATCAGGCGAACAGGAGACTTAGGTTTGATCAGATGTTAAGCATTAACGGCGCAGCGGAACCCGCATTTATGGCAGGGCTGGATATCGTCATGATTGCAGGGGACGAGGACAATTTTAAGATAACGACGAAGAAGGACTTGGAACGGTTTGAGCTAAAAAAAGAACGCCAGATTTTTCAAAATCCGAGCCATTCTGTATCATAAAGTCAGAATGGCTCGGATATATGATTTACCGCTTTTCGATTTAGTACCCAGCCCCATCATCTGCATTTTTGACGAGCTTGATCATACGGCTTGTTCCGAGGCGGTCAGCGCCCAGACGGATAAACTCTTTTGCGTCGTCCAGCGATGCGATGCCGCCGGCTGCCTTCACTTTCACATTTTCTCCGACATGCGCCCGCATGAGTTTGACGTCCTCAAACGTGGCGCCCGCTGTCGAGAAGCCTGTGGAGGTCTTGATATATTCTGCGCCCGCGTTCGTGACAAGCTCGCACATTTTGATCTTCTCATCCTCTGTGAGCAGACAGGTCTCGATAATGACCTTCAAGATCTTGCCGTCACATGCCGCGTGAATCTGGCGGATTTCGTCCTCGATTTCCTGATACTCTTAAAGTACTGTGATAAATCTCTGCTGTTCATTAGGTCTCCTCTTTTCCGTTTTCGCTGCCCGGTGGCGCTCTACAAGTTTACATAACTTTTCTCTCCTGCCATCCGCTCCGCCCGCAGATTTCTCCCAATAATATCCCTCATCTGTCAATATCAAATTGCCGTTACCATTTCCTGCTCGTTGACTTGTCTGAACAGTCTGTGCTGCTTCCACCCCCAGCGGCACAAAAAACGATGCCACAACCGCCGTCATTGCCATCGCCAGAACTTTCCCCTTTATTCTCTTTTGAATCACTCTATCCTTGATCATCTCTACACATCCTCATAATCCTATTATTTAAAACCCTTACTAGTTTCAGTATAGTGCAAAAGTCCACAAAATTCAACGTTTTTATCCATAAATCACGGAAACTTAATATGATTCCTGCAGCCATGCACTTTCCCCCACGGCATCCGAACCGGTAAGCCACGATTTTGAATATCCGGCTCCTCTCTGCCAGGCAGCTTAAGGTGGGCCGGAAACGCCGCAGTTTCCAATCGGCAAAGCCGTGAACTGCAGCAAACATCTTTTATTTTTATGGACATCCAATAGCAGCCCCTCCCTTATATTTATCAGATATTTCTCCGCAACGGGCAAACTATTCGTATATTAGTTATCGACTATATCCCATATTTTGATAAGCATTCTTTTCTAACTTAATCTTCCAAATTTGCCAATCATAAAGACCGGCAACTGAAAGGGGTCGGTGCCTTTTCTGCATGTCCGTCTTCCATACTTAATATTCTTTAAAAAGCTTCCGTACTGCTGCCTCGTCATAATCCCTGATCCGTTTCAGCGGGATGCCAGCTGCCTTGAATGCACGGTCTTTGAAAAGATCCTTTTCTTTTGCTTTTTCCGTGTCATGGGAACTGTCATCCAATTCCAGCGCAAAATACACCTGGAAATCTTCATCGCAGATCACAAAGTCTACATGCTTCTGCGATATCTTTGCAAAATACTTTATATAATGCTTTTTGTCGGTGACTTCCATCCGTCTCTGCCGGGCGAACCTACACATGAACTGTATCAGATATACCTGCCGAATGGCGGAGGTTCCATTTTTACATTTGAAATTAAGGGAGACGCGAAGACGGCGCAGGCGTTTATTGATAATCTTCCCATCTTTTCTCTGCTGGCAAATGTGGCGGATGTAAAATCTCTTGTCATCCATCCTGCAACCACCACGCATAGCCAATGCACGGAGGAGGAACTGCTGGATCAGGGAATTAAGCCCAATACGATTCGTCTTTCCATCGGCATTGAGAAGGCGGAGGATTTGATTGCGGCTCTGGATGCAGCTTTCGAGGCGGTAAAATAGAAAATCGGACAATTGCATGAACAGTTCAGCTCCTGTTATGAAAAGATGAAGGAGCTGAACTGTTTTGTCGAATTTTGTCGAAAATTAATATTTAAATTTGACAATTTTTTTGAAAAGAGTATGATAGAAGACGGATTGCATAACAGATAGCATTAAAAATTCAGAAATGGAGGAGAAATTTATGAGAAAGACACAGTTATGGAAACAAATCCTGACTGGCTCTCTGGTTTTGGCATTGACAGTCACAAATGTTGCGCCTGTCATGGCGGCAGAGATACAGCCTGAGGACAGCATCGTTGCCGCAGAGGATGTCGGATCTGTGGATTTGCAGGATGAGACATCAGAGGCAGGCAGCATGGAGCAGGAGATGGATATTCAGGCATCGGAGGCAGAGAACGTTGATGCTCAGGCAGACATTGCAGCGCCCGAGGCAGAAGAACAGGCATCGGAGACTGAGGCAGAAGATTCAGAGAATGAGATGGCAAGGGAGGCAGCTGCATATGCACAGGAGGATATCTCAGCGCAGGCAGCGACGGTTAATCCATCCATTACGAATTTACGCGTGACGCCGGTCAATCGTTTGGATTCTTCAGATATAAGGTTTAAATTAACCTATGCGGTAGCGGATTGCGACAGCATTCGCTTAAAGGTAACAGACCGTGCGGGAACAGAAGTATACAGCCGTTACTATGATACAAATAACAGCGGCTCTTTCTGGGATGACAATGATGATGAGTATAATTACAACTATAATACGGAATTCTGGATTAACAGCAGCAGCTTTGACAGCATAACTGCCGGCATGGCATATACCTTTACGCTGACTCCTTGTAAAACCGTATATAACGAGGAAGATGATTATGATGAGGAAGTATCCGGCACGCCGGCAACCGGTATGTGGACGGCGCCGATGCCGGCAGCGGTGACGGGACTGGCAGTGAAAGAGATGACGTCGGAGGGAATTTATTTTTCTCATAGCGCAGTTCCGGTGGGAACCAGAGTTTATCTTGAGTATTCCACCAACCGGGCGTTTGATAAGAACCTTGCCGATATAGATTCGACTTCCAGCGATCATCTTTATTATTATAACCTGACGTCGGGGATGACCTATTATGTGCGGGCATATGCATATGCTTATGGCACAAAGGGAGCTTATTCTAATATCGTAAGCGTAAAAGCTCCGGTAGCAGAGGTGACCGATATTGCAACGGAGATTCTTGATAAGGGCATTACCCTGAAGATAAGTGCAAACTACGGAGATTATACCGGATTTGAGATTTCCCGTAAAATAGGCAAAAAATATCAGGTTTTGGCTACGACGACAGCACATACCTATGAGGATAAGGGACTTACGAAGGATACCAAATATACATACAGGGTACGCGCTTATTATTTCAATCCGGATACAAAGAAGAGCACATATGGAGTATATGAGTATAAGACCGTGCAGACGGGTGCGGCTGCAATGAACCTCAAAGCCCAGGCGACTGGTAAGAGTTCCATTAAGCTGACCTGGAAAAAGGTTTCCGGAGCAGCCGGTTATGATGTATTCCGAAATGTGGGTTATTCCACGAGCAGTACCTATAAATCAGGAGAAAATTATAATTTTAATAAATATGAACTTGTGAAGAGCCTGAGCAAGAAAAAGAGCAGTTTCACAGATAAGAAACTGGTTGCCGGAGAATCCTATGGTTACCGCGTAAAAGCGTATAAGCTTGTGAAGAAACAGAAAGTATATTTTACGGAGGACAGCGCGTCTGCAAGCACGAAATTCAGTTTCAATACATCCGTAAACATATATAAGCAGGCACAGAGCTCCAAAAACGGAAAAGTTGCGATTGCATGGTATCCGATTCCGCAGGCAAAGGGCTATCTGATTGAGAAATATGATGATGTGAAAGCAGAGTGGGTAACGCTGAAGAAAATCACGAAGGCCAAGACGACAAAATACACGCTGCCGGCGTCTCCGCTTGGAGAGAGCATCCGTTACCGGGTTCGCGCATACAATGGCAATAGATATTCCAGAAGCGACAGCGTATATGTGGAAGGCCATATTTCAGCAGTAACAGGCGTTAAGGCGAAGGCATCTTCTACCGGGATTCAAATCTCCTGGAAGGCGGTAGCAGGAGCGTCTTATTACAAGGTATACCGTACTGCTGATCTGGGCTTCACTTATGACGCAGACACTAAGACTTATAATTATAACAGCGGAAGTGAAGTAGATATAGAGGTATTTAAGCCGACAAGCATCACGAACAATTATTACTATACGTTAGGGAATGGCAATGTAAAGATGGAAAGAGATGATGAGACGGCGCAGAAAATGGCTTACCATCGTCCAAACTCCACTTCCAGTTGGGCAGACACAAGCAAGATTGCCGGAACAACGGTGACAGATTATGCTTATTCCTATCACAGGCCTGTTTATAATGAACAGGGAATTGCAACGAAAGAAGATATTACATCTTATGGACCTCAGAATGACGTCAGCTATCAGTATTACGTAGTTGCATACCGGGAGGTTATGGCTCAGGATGGAAGCTGGGCGAGCGGCAATAGTTTTGGAGCCAGCAAATCCGCAACGGCAGCGATTTCAACAATTTCTGTCAAAGCGCCGTCCATTAAGGTGAAGGCAGGAAAGAAGAGCGCGACGGTTTCCTACAAGAAAGTGAAAGGTGCGAAGAAATATCTCATCTTCCGCTCAATGAAGAAAAAGGGAACCTATGAGCTGGTTGGCGTTTCAACTAAAACATCCTATAAGGATACCGGGCTTACCGCAAAGAAAACCTATTACTATAAGGTGAAGGCGGTTGCTCCAAACAGCCTCGGGGCAGATAAGTATTCTTCCTTCTCCAAGGTCAAATCCGCAAAAGTCAAAAAATAATAAACAGTAATTGAAGTACCCCCTTACAGCACACCGGACAGGCGTCGCAGAATCATTGTTGAAAATGGTTTTGCGGCGTTTGTCTATGCACAGTATGAGAAAAACGCAATATATTATCATAGAAACATCTGTATGTTGTTTCTGAAATAATCATGTGTGAGGAGAATCTGCGTATGGGAGAAAGTGTGATTGTAAATAATTGTAGTTTTGCAGGAGTTCAGCCGATTATGATGGATTTGCCGTATCCGCCGATTCAGGTGAGGGAGAAGAATCCGGCATATGCAAACCTGCTTAGTATTGATTATTGCGGAGCAGTGTCAGAACTGTCAGCCATTACCCAGTATATCAATAATGAGAACCGTATTTCCTGTGGGGACTGTTCTCTGGCAAAGACGCTTATCGGGATTGCAATGGCAGAGATGATGCATTTGCAGAAATTAGGGGAATTGATCGTCCTGTTGGGAGGAAATATTGATTATACGGCGAAATACCGCGACGGAAGAAAGAAAATGTGGACGCCGGAATGCCTGAATATACCGGCGCAGGTGAAGAGTATGCTGCTTGCGGATATTGAGTCGGAAAAAGCAGCAATCAATCAGTATGAGGCGCATATGAAGATGATAAAAGATGATTGCGTCAATCGTGTGCTGGCAAGAATTATTAAAGATGAGGAGTATCATATCATTCTGCTGCGCGCCCTGATGAAGTAAAATCCAATCTCCCACGCCATCGAAATTACTGGCGTGGGAGTACGGAAAATCCTGTTTAAAATCCTGCCATCATCAGCATCATAAGCTGATCCCGGCGCACAGCGTCCTGTGTCCCCTTAACGCCTGCGGCTTTCGCCTCAAGTTCCGTCCTGCTGGCAGCTGTCTGCGCCAGCTTTTCCAGAAATTCTTTTTCTTCGCGTTCAGCTTTGGCGGAACGTCTCTCTGCGTTTGCCTGCATTTGCAGCCGCAGGGCATTTTCCATGGAATCTAATACGGTTCTTATATCGTTAGCCATTTTTCATCCTCCATATGTCAGAATTGGTTAGAAAGGTCTTGGTTATTATTGTTATCGGTTCAATGGGGGGAGATAGTTACAGGCAAAAATATAATTGCATTAATTGAGTGTTTTTGTTATAATACCAATGTGTTGCATAATTATAGATTGTATAGCTAAAAATACTGGGGGAGAAGAATGCAGGCTGATGAAATTATTGTGATTATTCATGAGGCTGAATTAGAAGACAAATATGAAATGATTTCCGTGAAGGAGCCTGATATTGATAAGCAGTTGTCAAAAATCAGTGAGCATTATTGGAGCAGGAAAATATCGTATGCAAAGAAGTGTGAAGCTACAGCGCAGCAGTTATTGATGACAATTTTGACGGATCCGGAATTAAAAGAGATACATTCAGCACGTTATCGTACAAAATCCATGGAAAGTTTGTTGGCGAAATATATTAAAAAGAAAGCGCTGTTGTCGGAGAAAGCTGGAAATGACTACAATATTGAAAAATATCGCACCATGAATAAGGATAATTACTATAAGATAATCACAGATTTGATTGGTATCAGAATTCTGATACGATACCAACAACAGTGGGAAGTGGTGCATAATTGGATTTGGAAAAATTTTTATATAGTTGATAAATCTTACATAAAGAACTGGCTGGATGATTATCCATCCGGGGAAACAGATGATTTTTTAGTAGAAAAGCCCAAACTGTACTTGAGGGATAGCAAAGATTTATTATTATACCAAAAGTTCGGAAAAGATATTTTTGAGCATCACATCTCAAATGAAGGGTATAGCAGCATCCATTATTTGCTATGGTATGACGGGAAATATGTGGAAGTGCAGGTAAGAACCATTTATGATGAGGCATGGGGAGAATGTACGCATGATTTGGTATATAAATGTAAAAATAAAGCTCGACGGGCGGAGTTAGAAGAACTTTCCGCATGTCTTGCAATACAGACCCAGGCTGCCGGAATGATTTCAGATATGATGTTTGATAAATCTGAAACGTTTCCTGAGAATGAGGAAGAGGCGCAGGATGCAGTAACACGGCAAGGCGAAGATTTAAGTGAATCCAAATTTGCAAATTTACAAAAGCGTATTCAAAAAATAAATGATTTGCAAAAAAAGACAGAGGAATTTGATGGCGCTGTTGATAAATTATTTTAAGTGTAAGGAAAGGGATTGAGATGGACAATGCAAAGAAATTTGTAGAATTATTAGAAGAGGGGAAGATAAGGAAACATATTCTTCCCAATACAGCGCCGGATTATACATCAGCACAGGAGAGAAGAGATTTGGATAATTATCGTTTTTTTGCAAACAGCTTTGCATTAGACGAGGTCATGAAGTGTGAGGTGAGATGCTATAATGGCGATGAACAAATCTAATTATGATTATGAGGAAATCATTGAACACTTTGGAAAAGAAAAAATCATGAGCAGGTTTCATTCACTGGAAGAATATTTAAATATTTTTATTGAGCGAAGTGAATTTAAAAATCATGTCATGATTTCATATAATTTATTGAATCAGGCTGTTATAGATTATTTTGCTGACATTGATCGGTTGAAAAATTTTCATCATATTGAAAGGATAAATTTTATAAAAGTCCATGCGTATTCTGCGTATTGGCTATTACGGCGTAAACCAATTCAAATTGTAGATGATAATCATGAGGATGCAGAGCTGGCATTTATGAATGAAAATTTTGTTGCATCTTATTTGATGCAGTTTTTGCGCGGCGAAAACAGAGGAGTAGTTATAAAAAAGGCAGACAGGTTGGAATATGATGAGTTTGTTGAAAATCTGAAATATGTTCTGAGATATCGTATGGTTACGCCTCAAATGCTGGAAACTGTTTTAGAAAGCTATATTGCGGGCAGGATTTTTGAACGCTCTATTGGAATTGGTGAAGAAGTATAATCAGGCACCTCTCGAATTGTTTTTTCATTCGAGAGGTATCTTAATTTTAAGAAAAAGGAGAAGACAATGGTAAAACATATTATTTTATGGAAGTTAAAAGAAGGATATTCTGAGGAAGAGGCAGCTGCTATCAAAAATGACATCAAAGAAGGGCTGGAAGGGCTCAAAGGCCAGATTCCCGGGCTTTTGGACATTCGGGTCCACACGCAGGGGCTTGCAAGCTCAAATATGGATTTGATGCTGGACAGTGCCTTTGAAGATGAAGGAGCCTTGAAGGCTTATGCCAGTCACCCTGCGCATGTGGCAGTTGCCGACGGGAAGGTAAGGCCGTATACAATGATAAGGAGTTGTATGGATTTTGAAGAATAAGGTTATCATTGTCGAAGATGACAGGTTATTAAACCGGGCGCTGTGCAAGACGTTTACAAACGCTGGTTATGAGGCGGCGGGGGCAATGTCCATGCAGGAAGCAGAGAATTTTCTGGAAGATGGCACAGCGCTTATGATCGTTGATATCGGACTTCCGGATGGGGATGGATTTACCCTCTGCCGCAAGGTGCAGGACAGTACAAAAATTCCGGTTATTTTCCTGACTGCGCGGGACGATGAGGGGGACATGTTGCGCGCATTTGACTGCGGGGCGGACGATTATCTTGTAAAGCCGTTTCCCATGGCAGTCTTATTGAAACATGCGCAGGCGGTTTTAAGAAGGACGGGAGAGGAAGATGCAAGATTATTCTGTTATGAGGATTTGAGCATTGATTTTGCGCGCAAACAGGTGACAGCCCGGGGAAAGGAAATCAACCTTACGAACAAGGAATACGAGCTTCTTGCACTGCTTGCGCGCAACAGGACAAAGGTGATTACCAAACAGATGATGCTGGAGCAAATCTGGGATGTCCAGGGTTCGTTTGTGGAAGGGAACACCGTGAATGTCACGCTTTCCCGGCTGCGGAAAAAAATCGAGCCTGACCCTGCAAATCCTGTCTATATTAAAAATGTGTTTGGTCTTGGCTATACATTTGGAGAGTGACAATGTTTCATAGAAGAAAAGAGCTGGAAGTGTTTTCGATGGTGCTGGAAAAACTTATAAACGGAGAGAAAGCGGATGTTTTCTTATCTTACAAGGATGAACTTCCATCCAAAATCCAATATCAGTTATTGCGGTTGTCGGAGAAAATACATGGGAGCGAAAGCCAGTTAATCAAAGAACGCGATGAAATTCGTGAACTAATCGCTGAGATTGCGCATCAGATGCGTACCCCTCTGGCAAATATCGAGAGTTACCTGGAACTTCTGGGAGCTGCCGGATGTGAATCAGAAAGGCAGGAATATCTTGAGATATTGAAGAATACAGAATCACAATTGCATTTCCTGACCGAAAGCTTTATCAAGATGGCAAGGCTGGAGAGCCGGATTATTCAGATTAAGCCGGATGCCACAGCGCTCTGCGGGACATTGATGCAGAGTATTTTGCAGGTGAAAAAGGCGGCGGACGAGAAGCGGATTTTTATTGATTTGTCTGTGGATGACAAACTACAGGTTCCCCATGACGGCAACTGGCTTGGGGAGGCTGTTTATAACATGCTGGAAAACAGCGTGAAATATTCGCCGATGGATTCTGTAGTACGGGTATCTGCCGCTCAGAATGAAATGTATACGCAAATTTCCATAGCGGATAGCGGGATTGGAATCGCAGAGGGGGAGGAAGGGAAGATTTTTCAGAGATTTTATCGAGGAAAGGAGACTGACGGGCAGCCCGGGTTTGGGCTGGGGCTTTACCTTACACGGGAAATCGTGCTGATGCATGGAGGTTTTGTAAAAGCCAGGAGGAAGAAACCGGGGCTTGAAATTTCAATTTTCCTGCCCTGACAGAGGGGGTAATTTGAACGTCCTGAATGGTTGGTTTCAGGGGTTCTGAATAATTTCAAAAAATTTTGAAGAAATGTAAGTAGTTTGTAAGAACTTCCTGTTAGAATGGAATTATCTAATAAGACAGGAGGGATGGAAATGAAAAATAACAATAAAAAGGTCATAGCGCAAATTGCCAGGGAAGAGTATCGTGCGGACAGGAAACGTCACATGATACTGGCTGGTGCGGTTGCATTTGCGGTTATGACTCTTTTTTGTGTATTCAGTTTTGCTGCCGGCAAGATTGACACGGACATTTTGCGCGAGGCGAGGACGCGCGGCGTGGTGACGAACACGACGCTGGAGCGGGCAACGCAGGAGCAGTATGAGAAAATACGGGAGCTTCCCTATATCAAGGACGTCGGGAAGTGCGTGCGGTTTGGAAGCACATTGGAGGCAAGGTGTGCGGTGGTGGATGAAGTTGCCTGGAAGAAGATCAAGAAACCGGCGTTTACGGACATCCATGGGGAATATCCGCAGGAAGAAATGGAGGTCATGCTGCCGATGCGGACGCTGGAGGCGGCGGGAATTAGCGATCCCCAGGTTGGCATGAAGCTGTCGGGGTCTGTGAGCTTTATTGATAAGGATCTGGGAACAAAAGAATATGACTTTATCCTCTCCGGATATTATACGGAGTATATTGCTACCCTGATATACGGTCCGCCAGATGCATTTTTTTCCCAGGCGTTTGTAGATTCCGTTTTTGGAGATAAGGAACTGGATGTGACGTTGTACATCCGGCAGGATGACCGGATTGATGGGAAGGTGGAGAGCCGCCTTTATGGGGATATTGAGATGCGGGATGCGAGCCAGCAGTTTCTGGGGGATATTACGGCGGGCGGACGGGCCATATTTGCGTTGGCGGGAGGATTTGACACGATTTTGATCCTGGCGGTGGTCATCTTAATCAGCGTAGGTCTTTTGATCTACAATGTGCTGCATATTTCATTTGAGCGAAATATCCGTCAATATGGGCTCTTAAAGACGCTGGGTACAACGAAAAAACAGCTTCGGGGCATTGTCTTCTGGCAGGTAAGGAGGACGGTTTTCTTTGGGAGCCTGGCTGGCGCATCATTGGGAGTGTTGGTTGCGCTGCTCGTGATTCCCATTCTGTTGTCGAGAATGTACCTGTATCGGATTGGCAGTGCGGCGGGGATGATTACGTTCCGTCCGGTTCTACTGATTGCCTCTGTTCTTTTTGGCGGCGTCGTTACGTTTTTGAGTTCTTTGCTTGCCGTACGGCGTACCGTGAAACTGACGCCCATTGAGGCGGCTAATTATATGGAAAAAGCGGACAATGGAAATTACCGGGGGAGAAGGGCAGGAAAGAATGGAAATCAGAAGTTTCAATTATCCCAGATGGCGTGGCGCAACATCATGCGTTTTAAGAAACGCTTTTTCATCAGCGCGTTCTGCCTGGGATTGGGGTTTATCGTATCGCTTGGGATTGTCATGATTTCCAGAGGGACGGATACGAGGAATGAGATAGAACATACGTATTGGGATATTAATGTCAGTACCCTGGCATCGGCGTCCGATTGCATGGGTGTTTTTGAGAATCTTTCTGAGGCTACATTGTTCCCGGATGAACTCCTGCATAAGATAGAGTCCCTTCCCGGAATCGAAGAAAGCGATATTGCGCGTGGCGGTTTTGTGGAGGTGAGAGTGGATGAAAAGGCGCTTGACTTAAGAAGGGAGGACATGTGGCTGGATATTTATTCATACAGCTATCCGAGTACCGTACAGATTTTGAGCGATGAATATTTTGCCCGCTTAAAAACATTTGCACAGGAACAGGGATTGTACCTGGATGTGGACGCGGTGATGGAGGGCGAGGGCGTGATTCTTCTGCATGACCATGCGCTTTCACCCACACAGATAGAGATGAGCAAGGACACGGTTGGCATGACGCTGGGCATTTACGATATTGTGAGCAAGCAAAAGACGAAGGATATGCGTTTCTGCGGTTATCTGGATCTGCAGCAGGAAGGCCTGCCGGAAATATTGTATACGAACAAATCAGATCATGACGTCTTTCTTCTTGCCAGTGAAAAGGGATTCCGGAATATCAAGGCGCGGGAACAGAATTTTCACATATTTCTCAATGCGCAGCCGGGCTGCCGGGTTGCTTTGAGCCGCGAGGTGGAAAAACTGGTGGAGGAGTATAACCAGAAGTTCAAGCCGGAAGATTATGAAGGTTATGAGGAGTATGAGTATTGGGATCCGCTTATGTTGGATGTTATGCTTAAAATAGATACGCTGCAGAAAATGAAGGATTATATTGTCGCCAATCGACTGGTGTTGGGAGCTTTGTGTGCAGTTCTGCTTTTGATGGGAATTGTCAATTACATGGACGTTACCATCACAGGCCTGATGGTTCGCAAGAAGGAATTTGCGGTGATGGAGAGCATCGGGCTAACGAGGAGGCAGCTTAAGAGAATGCTGATGCTGGAAGGGATGTTCTATAGCCTGATAATTTCCATATTGACCGGAGTCCTGGGAGGCGGGGTTTTCTTCCTGATCGGAAAGGTGATGAAACAGAAGATGGCATATTTTGTGGTTCAATATCCGGTTGTGGAGTTCGTGGGCTGTGTTGCAGTCCTGTTCCTGTCATGCATTGCGATTGTGCTGATTCTGTACCGCAAATACGGAGAGGAGAGTATTTCCCTGAGGCTGCGGATTTATGCAGATTAGAGCAGGGCAGGTTATATTGGAGCAAATGTAAGCAGATTGTAAGAAATTGCTGGTAAAATTAAATTATCATAGACATAGAAAGAGCAGGAGGGATAGAGATGAATGTATTAGAGACAAGAGGATTAAGGAAAATTTATCAGACGCCATCAGGTGAAGTGCGGGCATTGGACGGAGTTTCCATTTCTATAGAGGACGGCGCGTTTGTATCCATTACTGGTTCATCCGGGAGCGGAAAGACAACGCTCCTCAATATGCTTGGAGGGCTGGATTACCCTACGGAGGGCGAGGTGATTGTCCGGGGGGAAGACGTTGGAAATTTGCGGAATGATGAGTTGACGGTTTTTCGGAGAAGAAATATTGGATTTGTATTTCAGAATTATAACCTGGTTCCGGTATTGAATGTGTATGAGAATATCGTGCTGCCGCTGAAACTG
This sequence comes from uncultured Lachnospiraceae bacterium, assembly GCA_910587895.1. GTDB lineage: Bacteria > Bacillota > Clostridia > Lachnospirales > Lachnospiraceae > Petralouisia. The sequence goes on along the minus strand of CAJUOE010000112.1, from coordinate 32,448 downwards.
GATGGAAGAGAAGTAGATGAGATGTTCCTGGAGAGTATTATTGAGACCTTGAAACTGCGTGAGAAACTGGATAGTATGCCGCACATGCTTTCCGGCGGGCAGCAGCAGAGGGTGGCGATTGCCAGGGCGCTGTCTACCAAGCCTGCAGTGATTCTTGCCGATGAGCCGACCGGAAACCTTGATTCCGTTACAGGCACGGAGGTCGTAGGACTGATGAAGTCAAGCGCCTCGCTGTTCCATCAGACCATCGTGATTGTGACGCATAATGAGGAGATTGCCCAGATGACGGATTATATTATTCGCATCGAAGATGGGAAGGTAAGAGGTGATATGGATGAAGAACAACAATAAAAAAATTGTTGTGCAGCTTGCCCGCAGGGAATATTATGCAGATCGGAAACGGTATATGATTTTGACCGGCGCAGTTGCATTTGCGGTTATGGCGCTCTTTTGCGTGTTCAGTTTTGCCGTCGGGAAGATAGATATGGATATGCTGCGCGAGGCAAGGGAGCGCGGCGTGGTATCGAATACGACGCTGGAGCGGGCGACGGAGGAACAGTATGAGAAGATAAAAAAACTTCCTTATATCAAGGACGTCGGAAGGTATGTGCGGTTTGGAGATACGGTGGAGGCAAGGTGTGCGGTTGTGGATGATATTGCCTGGGAGAAGATAAAGAAACCGGCGTTTACAGACGTCCATGGAAATTACCCGCAGGAGGAAATGGAGATTATGCTTCCTGTGGCAACGCTGGAGGCATTGGGGATTTCGGAACCACGGACAGGTATGGAGATATCCATGCCGGTAGTATTTACTGACAAGGGGGTGCAGTATTACGATTTCATTCTGTCCGGATATTATACGGAATATATTGCCACTTTGCAGTATGGACCGCCGGATGCGTATTTTTGCCAGGCATTTGTGGATGCCGTCTGCGGGGATGAGGATTTGGATCTGACGCTGTATTTGAGGCAGAATGACCGGGTGAAGGGAGGAATGGTAGAGCGCAGCCTCTATCAGGACATTGAAATGCGCGATACGAGCCAGCAGTTCCGCGGGCAGGATACCGCGAGGTTTGACGCCGCATATGCGCTGGCGGGAGGGTTTGATACCATATTGATACTGGCAGTGGTGATTCTGGTTAGCGTAGGGCTGCTTATCTATAATGTACTCCATATTTCTTTTGAACAGAATATCCGCCAATACGGGTTGTTAAAGACGCTTGGAACGACGAGAAAGCAGCTTCGGGGCATTGTGTTTCGGCAGATGCGGACGGTCGTTTGGCGCGGGAGCCTGGCAGGCGCAATCGTGGGCGTGTTGATTGCAATGATTGTACTGCCGGTGTTATTGTCCAAAATGTATCTGTATCGCTTTGGGAGCGCGGCGGGAATGATTACGTTTCGTCCGTTCCTTCTGGCAGCAGCCGTTTTTTTTGGCGGCGCTGTTACCTTTCTCAGCTCTGCGCTTGCCATACGGCGTACCGTGAAACTGACGCCTGTCGAGGCGGTTACTTATATGGAGAAAGCGGACAGTGGAAATTACCGCAAAAAAACGGCAGGGAAGAACCAGAAACAGAAGTTCCAATTATCTCAGATGGCGTGGCGGAATATCATGCGTTTTAAGAAACGATTTTTTATCAGTGCATCCTGCCTGAGCCTGGGGCTTATCGTATCGCTTGGCATCGTCATGATTTCCAGAGGTACGGATACAAGGAATGAGATAGAACATGAAGAACCGGATATTTATGTTACAACGTTGATGTCATCGGATAACTGTCAGGGGCATGAAGAGCATATTCTCTTTCCGGATGATCTGGTGGGCAGGATACTGGATCTTCCGGGCATTGAGAGCAGCATTGTTTCCCGGGGATGTTTTGCGGAGGTGCTGGTGGAAGAGGAGGCGCTGGAATTAAGAAACGAGGATATTGATTCAGATACGTATTTCTACCGCGCGCCCTGTACCGTGCAGATTATGAGTGATGAATGGCTGGCAGAGCTGAAAACATTTGCGCAGGAGCAGAACCTGTACCTGGACGTGGATGCGGTAATGGAAGGCGAGGGCGTGATATTGCTGCATGACCATATGCTTTCTCCGGCGCAGATCGAAATGAGCAAAGATACGGTTGGCATGTCGCTGGGAATGTACCATGTCGTCAACAAGAAAAAGGCAGCGGATATGCGTTTCTGCGGTTATCTGGATCTTGAGCAGGAAGGTTTGCCAAAATTTAACTTTACATGGATAGGCACCAATACCGTCTATCTCCTGATCGGTGAGAAAGGCTTTCCGAAGTTAAATACAGACAGGCAGAATTTCTCTTTGGATATTACGACACAGCAAGGAAGCAGGCTTACACTCAGCCGCGAGGTAGAAAAAATTGTTAACGGGTTTAACGAGCAATTTGGCGTTTATGAAGGTGGATATTGGGATGAGCGTATGCTTCAGGTAAAGCTTAAAATAGATACCTTGCAGGAGATGAAGGACTATATTGTCTCCAACCGGCTGGTTCTGGGAGCTTTATGCGGGATCCTGCTGTTGATGGGGATTATCAATTATATGGATGTTACCATTACAGGCCTGACGGTGAGGAAGAAGGAATTTGCAGTGATGGAGAGCATCGGGCTGACGAGGAAACAGCTGCGTAAAATGCTGATACTGGAAGGAATTTTCTACAGCCTGATTATTACTGTGCTGACCGGGATTTTGGGCGGTGGAGTTTTGTTCCTGACAGGAAAAGCAATGCACCAGCGGATGGAATATTTCGTGGTTCAATATCCGGTTGTGGAGTTTGCAGCCTGTGTAATCGCATTGTTCTTGTCTTGCATCGCAATTGTGCTGATTTTGTACCGCAAATACGGGGAGGAGAGCATTTCCCTGAGGTTGCGGATATATGCGGATTAAGTGTGTATTTTATGTTCTTTGGATTTGATTTGGCAGGGCTTGGCGGCCCTGCTTTTCTTCAGATACCATATTCTGCGTAGAGCATTTGCCGATAGTTCTTGTCTTTCATGCTTTTGTGCAGGTCATCTATGCGGTTATCTGCCACTAATTTCATGTAGAGCAGGTTGAGGCGTTCTTCTCCTTCTGCAATGCCGGATTTGTGCCCTTCTGCAATGCCGGATTTGCGCCCTTCTGCAATGCCGGATTTGCGTCCTTCCTGATAGGAAATTTCTTTTTCGTTTTTGATGTGTTTTTCCTCATCGTACTCAAAGATGCTCATTGCAATCGCCTCCGCTCGGTTCTTTGCCAGGAAATCTGCCAGAATCCCATTCTGGATGCAGTAGTCCACTGCCTTCTCTACTGCTTGTGGCAAATCTGTTGTTCTGGCATGTTTCCTGACCTGTTCCACATATTGTGCATATTCTTTTAGCAGGTGGCACGCCTCCATCAATTCTGAGTTGCATCCGGCATTGATGTTGTATGCCGTCACAATTAATTCTAATTCCGGCTGTTTTGATTTTTCTGTCTCGGAAGGGAATTCTTCTTCAAAGGCATCAGAAAGCTTCAATATCCGTCGCTCTGGCTGGGGCGTCGTCCCATTGTAGAATATGACGAATCTTGGCACTGGAATCTTAATTAAGACGGAACTGTATAGATCCCTATCTTTTATCATCCCCTGTAAAATTCGTGTCACATAGATCAGGTTGCGCAGGGGCATATTTGGGTTGAAGGTTGACTGATGCTCATACAGCATTAGCTCTGAGCTAAATACGAAGGAGATGTCATTTCTGTAATTCATGTAGACCGCGTTCTCCAGCGTAGTTATTTTCAGCCCTTCCGTATCTGTGTAGCATGTTTTGTTGAGCGCGTTGTAGAGGCTTAAAAGCGCCTCCTTTTCCGAAAACAACATTCGGAATATCGTGTCCTTATAGTTATTCTTTACATTTCCATTATTCATCTGGTATCCTCCTTGATTGTTAGACTGGTTTCCGAAAGGAATGTTTGACAAGCGCTGGAGAATTCAATCAGAATCTCCAGCTTGCATGAAATGGTTGTTAAAGTTTTAAAGCATGGATTTCCTGAATCTCAGATATAAGGATAATGCAAGATATGCCGCAAGAAAAATATGCTTTTTGTTATGATAGCATGGATGTTTTGATTTGTAAACAGTAAAGTTTGTTTAATATTTCCTCATTTCTCACAATCTTTTGAACGATATATCCGTATTTATTCCGTGGATTTGTGTAAAATGCATAAAAAATAAGAAAAACTCATGAAATAATTGTCAAAGATGTAATATAGGGTTACTATTTTTATGCATGTTGGACATAAAATTGCGGCGAGACATGCAAAATAGTGTACATTTTTATGCAAAATGTACATTGCAGAAAATTGCATAGAGCAGTTTTCTCTTTCCATAATGGGGAGCCCGCACGCGGGCTCCCATCCTTTTATCTTATCAGGAAAGACCTTGTCACGCTAAAGCGTAAAAGTATCTTCCTAATTAAGATAAAAATAATATGCGCACTCGCACAAGAGGTAGATATTGCTTCACAATTGTGCTCGGCGCGGCAAAGTGTGCAAGCCCACTTTGTTCTTATGGCAGGAAAATTTACATTTTGTGCCGCAGAAAAAGAAAAGGAAGGAAGGAACAGTATGGGAACAGGAAAAAGATTTCAGAGAATTCTGTCGTTTATCTTAAGCCTTGCAATGGCAGTTACGCTGCTGCCGGCACAGATGGCTTATGCCGAGGGCACAAATGCCCCGGGCAATGAGGCGAATGCAACTTCGCCGGGCGATGGAATGGGACTGCCAAAGGAACTGGCACATTTCTCATTCGATTCGGAAGAGGAGATCGCCGGCAAGGTAGTCGGGGATGCAGCGAAAGCGAAGATTGTATCAGGAGATAATGGGCGTGATTCGTCGCCATTCTTGCAACTGAGCGGCGCAGCCATCCGTGCTTTGGACGGGAGCATCCTGGCAGGAAAGAAGGAGCTGACAATCTCTTATTGGAGCAAGTCGGAGGGTGATTCGGGCTGGGCGTTTTATGCGGCAAAAGATAACTTGGCAGTCCCGACCGATAATTATATTGGGATTCTTGACAAGGCAGCCAGTGTGGCGATAGAGCGTTATCTGGATGGCAGGCCGGCGGGAAGCAGTGGAAATGCTGGTTCTCTTGCAAGCGCATGGCGTCATGTGACGGTTGTGTTTGGAGAAGAATCGACAGAGGTATATGTAAACAGTGAGCGTAAGATCCACCTGACAACAGGACAGGCACCGTTGTCACAAATTCTGACGGATAAGACTGTCTTAAAGATTGGAGCTGCAAACTGGGGGCGTGGAGCGATTGAAAGCAACGATGCAGACAAACCGGGTGAGATATTTAAAGGCGGCATCGATGATTTTGCAGTTTATGATGGAGCTTTGGATGCAGCACAGGTGAAATACCTGTACGATGGCACGAAAAATGATCAGGGTACAGAGACTTCCCTGTCCGGGTTGGAGTTAAAAAGAAACACATGCAAGATGAGCGCTGGCGGCAGCATGGACGTTACTTCATTGCTGAAAGTTCCGGCAGGAGCCGGTTCCAGGGTGACGGTTGAGTCTTCGGATTCTTCTACCGTAGCAGTGGCGGGCAAGACGTTAAGGGCGTTGAAAGCAGGAAATGCAACGCTTACCATAAAATGGAGATACGGAGCAAAGACATATACAATTGGAACTGTAACAGTAACGGTTACAGAGTTTCAACCGGTAAAAACATATGGGTTTGAAGATGCGTTGGATGATGCTGCGGCGATAAAGACCAAGCTGGCAGATTATGATGGACAGGTGGCATATGCGGAGAATGGGCATCACGGCAAAGCTTTGCAGTTGAAGGAGCCGACATTTAAGACTGAAAATAATAAAACGGTAGTAGATAATGCCGGTTATGGCGTGAAATTAAAAGAAGGCAAGCTCGGCGCAGACTATACGGTTTCCCTGTGGGTAAATCCAGAAAAAGGATTTTATCAACAGACTCCGATTCTCTCGCTCGGCGTGGGGAACGATGAGGCACAAAATTGGATTAGCGTGTCCGGAACCTGGAAAGAGCATCCTGGGTCTGGTACGGCAGCAAGAGTATGGTCAGTGCCCAAAAAGGGTGATGCTGCTGTGGAATTTAATGGTAAATATACAAATACGGCATTTGACGCCCCGAATGGCAAGTGGACAATGCTCACAGTTTCCCAGTGTGGGAATGATTTGAAATTCTATGTCAATGGGAAAGAAAATGGGGGGACAAAAGCAGCGCAGGAAGTCTTGAATCAGGAAGGCGCTCTTATCTGCATCGGCATCAATAACTGGGATCCCAGTTTTGGGGGCATGGTTGACGATGTCAGTGTCTATGACAGCGCACTGGATGCGGCACAGGTACAGGCATTATATAGGAGCAGCCTTTCCGCAGGACAGGCGGCAGACTGGCTGGAAATCAAGGGCGAAAATGACAGCCTGAACTGTGTCACGGAGGATTTGAACCTTCCGACACAGAAGGATGGGGTAGGCATCACATGGACGGCAAAAGAGGGGCAGCAAACGTCCACGGCAGTGACCGCACAGGGAAAGGTGACCGCAGGAGGCGGAAATGCGGTAACCCTTACCGCATCATGCAGCGATGCGCAGACAGGCCTTTCCTGGACGACGGAGATTCCCATCAAAGTGGCGCGCAGGATTACCGTGAAATGCCTCGATGAGGATAAAAGCGCCGGAGATAATGAGGCGGATTTGATCCAGGCAGAAGAACTGCTGAAAGAGGAAGGCTCCGAGTATGTACATGCGCCGGAAGAAATCATCATCACGGACGCAGGCGACGCATACAAGTATGATGCAGAGGGAACCAAGAACACGGCTGGCCTAAAAGTGACGGTCGGCGCGGGTGCAGAGGTGCATGTCGCCTACAAGGCAGTGGAGATTAAGGGCGTGGTCACGCCCGATGACGCGTACGTGATCGAAGGCAATGACCCGATCTTACCAAAGACGCTGAAGGCGACCATAGACGCTGGAAATGGAGCCACGGCAGAGGCAAACGCACCCGTCAAATGGACGGACAGCTATGAGGGGCTGAAGGCAAGGAAAGAGCCGTATGTCATAAAAGGAACCGTAGGAAACATCAACGTCAGCGCAAAGGTAACGGTGTTCGAGTGCGACGCAAAGATGCCGGAGGTAGAGGCTACCTATACGAATAATGCAACTACCAGGTTCCTCTCCCTGAACGGAAGCTACAAGGGCGTCATCGAGACGGAATTTGACCTCGTGAACGTAAGCAAGTCCACGCAGCAGGGCGCGTTCTTCCTGCTTGAGAAGGACGCCCCGGGCGCATGGTGGAACAATTCGGCGGCGCTTGAGTTTGACGCAGATGGAAAGGACGCAAAGGGATATTACCGCGCAATTGGCGGCAATGGCAAAGGCGGCAGTTTCAGCGCCAGCGGCGGCACGTATTACCCGGCAAACAAAGATGCTGCAAACGCAATCCCATACGATGGGACGGGCACGTACCATGTAAGGATACGGATAGACACCACGGACATTGACAGCACGGTGGAAAAAATCCCGGCGCAGGGGGACCAGGAGGAAACGGACGCGCCAACCGTAAAGAAAAATGCCACATTCCGCATCTGGATGACGGATGCAAATGGAAAGACCACGGAGCTCACGATGGGCGACGCGGCAACCTCCCGCTATATCAAGAGCGGCATCATCAGCCAGTATTTTGTGGGGACCTATATTGCAGCGGAAAATGGGGACTTCAAGGTAACCAACCATAAATTGAGCTGGCAGTCCGGCTATGTTGCCAAAAATATCGAGACTTACATTGACGACGTGAAGGCAGCGGACTTGAGCAGCAGCGGCAAACTCCTCCCGTACGGTCTGATGACGGAAGAGGAGCAGGCAGCATATGCCTACAAGCCGGAACCAAACATCATGCAGGATGGGGAGAAATGCGTCCTCCAGACGAAGGAATCCGGGTGGTTTGACAAAGATGGAAATAAGGTTGCGGATGACAAGGTGGCTGAAAAGGCAGTCGCAGGCGCATCCCTCACCTACAAGGCATATTACAAAAAGGGCGTGGCAGATTTTGCCGGCCTGGGTGAAAAGATTGAAAAAGCCCAGGGGCAATATGATGAGATGGCAGCCATCTACACGGCGGCATCCCTGAAATACCTGGATGACGCCATCAAGGCGGCACAGGCAGTTGCGGCTACGGAAGGCACTGCCAACGAGGCAGCGGTGGACGCAGTGGAGACTGCCATTGCAGACCTGCAGGTAGCCATGGACAGGAAGGACGTAACTCTTGTTCCGAAGGACTACGCAGCCATGAACGAGATGCTGGCGGCATACTACCCGATGAATGAAGAATCCCAGGCAAAGGATGCCGCAGGTGAGAATGACGGAACCGTGCATGGAGACATCTCATTCACGGATGACGGCGGGGCGGCTTTCCCGGGAGGCAGCAGTCTGGCAAATTATATCAGCCTTCCGAATACTTTAAAGATAACGGATAAGATGACGTTTTCTTTCTGGGCATACTGTGACAACAGTGCAGACACGGAGACGACAGCACAGCATAAGATGCACAACACGTTCTGCATCGGCTCGGGCAAGAAGATTGGAAATAACCAGGGAACGAAGGACGCGCACCATTTCTCCATCTATGCAGGACAGGATGGCGCAAACCTGACTGTGAATGGAGGAGCCAACGGATGGAGCGGCGTCCAGGGGGTCACGGTTGAAAATTATGAGAAACAGAAGTGGAGCCTTGTCACGGTTGTCGTGGACGGCAAGAAGGCAGCCATTTATCAGGACGGCGTGGAGAAGGATTCCGGGGAAATCGGGATCACGCTGACAGAGGCATGGAACGCAAGCCCCGACGAACGCTACATCCTCCTGGGGAACAACTGCTATGCGTACAACGGCGACTGGGACTACAAGGGTAACATCAAGAACCTCAGGGTTTACAACGTGCCGCTCGCAGGAGCACAGGTAAAGGACATTTTCGACCACGAGGTACAGGAAATGCTTGCATCATCGGCAGGCAGGCTTGCAGATACCATCAAGGCACAGCCGGGCACAGGCGCGGATGAAGGAAAATACACACTGACAATCACCCAGGACACGATCAAGCTCCCGAAGGCAGGCGCGCAGAAGGAGGCAATTTCCTGGAAGTCATACGCTGCGGACGGGGTGACGGAGAGCAATGCGGTCATCAACGCAGAAACCGGAGCAGTTACGGTTCCGGAACCCGGCGCGGCTGGCGTCACGGCAGTCCTGAAGGCGACCATCACCATCAGCGGCGTGGAAAAAGAAGTGTGGGTCATCTGTGATGTCAAAAACCCGATCAACAAAGAGTCAACCGCCGCCTTGAAGGACGAGGCAAAAGCTGCCATGGAAGGCAAGGACAAGGCAGACTATGACGAGGCAGTATGGAACGAGCTTTTGGCGGCAATCCAGGCATGTGAGGATTTGACGGAAAATGCAGCGCCGCAGGAAATTGCGGCAGCATACAACCGATTGAAGGCAGCGCTTGAGGCATTTGTGCCGAAGACGGTAATTGCCGTTACAGGCGTGACACTTAACCAGGCCAGCCTGACATTGGAAGAAGGCCAGGACGCTGTCCTGAGCGCAACCGTGAGCCCGCAGGGCGCAGACCAGACGGTGGTATGGGCAAGCAGCAATCCGGCTGCGGCAACAGTTGTGGACGGAAGGGTTGTGGCAGTGAAAGCCGGCACGGCAGTCATTACGGCAACCAGCGTGGCGGATCAGACGAAGAAAGCGTCCTGTACCGTGACCGTGACTGCAAAGGCGCAGGCATTGCCGGCAGCAGTGCAGAACGTGAAACTGAATGTGAAGAAAATGACGATGGGCGTCAAGGAGAGCTACACGCTGAAGGCAACAGTGAACCCTGCTAATGCCAGCAACAAGAAAGTAACCTGGAAGTCTGACAAGCCTAAGGTTGTCAGCGTGAAAAATGGCAAGCTGAAAGCCTTGAAGACGGGGAAGGCCAAGATTACGGCAACCAGCGCTGCAGACAAGAATAAAAAGGCAACCATCACGGTAACCGTGAAGAAGGCTCCGGATAAGAAGGCGAAAGTAACGCTGAACAAGAAGAGCGTCAAGCTGAAAGTGAAGAAGACGTTCCAGATTAAGGCGAAGGTTTCTTCCAAATACGGCAGCGCGACATTCAAGTACACGATCGACAAAAAAGGAAAGAAGGCCGTAAAGGTAGACAAGAACGGAAAGGTTACCGCAAAGAAGAAAGGCAAGGCAACGATTACCGTCAAACCTTACAATGGAAAAGGAAAGAGCGTGAAAATCAAGATAACCGTAAAGTAAGTATTTAAAATCAGAAGGGTGTCCGCAGCGTCATAATATGACGTTTCGGGCACCCTGATTTTGTCATTCCTACATAAAACGGAGCAGTTGTTTTTTGAAAAAACGTGTGTTACACTAAGGGGAAAGCTGGAAGGAGGAGAAAGTAATGTCAAATCAGGTTTTGGAAGTAATGAAAACAAGGAGTTCCGCCAGGGCATACAGCGAGGAGGAACTTAGCCAGGCAGAACTGGAAACGATACTGAACGCCGGTCTCAGGGCGCCGACGGCAAAGAACCAGAGGGAAATCCGTTTTACGGTAGTGAAGGGAAACCACCCGGTATTGGATGAACTGGAAGGAGAAATGAGGAAACTGCGGGGAGAGGGAAGGCAGCCCCACAATTTCTATTATGAAGCCCCGGTATTGATTCTGCTGAGTGCGGAAGAGGGATTTAAATGGAGCAAGGTGGACGCCGGCATTGCCGTTCAGAATATGTCGCTGGCGGCCGAAAGCCTTGGGCTTGGAAGTCTGATTATCGGGTGTATATACGACGCCATGCACGGAGAGAAAAAGGAATATTTCTCACAGGCCTTTCAGATTCCCGAAGGTTATTCTTTTGAGATTGCGCTGGCGGCAGGGCATAAGACGGATCATAAGAAGCCGCATGAGTATGATTTTGAGAAACAGGTAACGTTTTTATAGGACGGACAGAAATGGAGGATGGCATGGAAAAGGCAAATGTTTATTTTACATCATTTAAAGCCACGGGACAGGAAAATTTACTGCAAAAACTTCATCGTCTGATGAAAACAGCAGGATTTGAGAACATAGATTTTCAGGAGAAATATGCGGCGATTAAGATTCATTTTGGTGAATATGGGAATCTTGCATTCCTTCGCCCCAATTATGCGCGGGTGGTTGCCGATTATGTGAAGGAGCTTGGCGGCAAGCCGTTTTTGACGGATTGTAATACGTTGTATGTGGGCAGTCGGAAAAATGCGCTTGACCATCTGGAGACAGCGTATGTCAATGGATTTTCCCCCTATCAGACCGGATGTCATGTGATTATCGGGGATGGTTTGAAGGGAACGGACGAGGCGATTGTGCCGATAGATAAAGAGTATGTCAAGGAGGCGAAGATTGGCCAGGCGATCATGGATGCGGATATCGTTATTTCGCTGACGCATTTTAAGGGGCATGAGATGGCAGGGTTTGGAGGCGCACTGAAGAATCTCGGCATGGGCTGCGGCTCGCGGGCAGGCAAGATGGAGCAGCACTGTGACGGGAAACCGAGCGTAAACCCGGACGCCTGTGTGGGCTGCGGCGCCTGCCAGAAGATTTGCGCACATGATGCGCCTGAGATTACAGATAAGAAAGCTGTGATTAATCATGACAAATGCGTAGGCTGCGGAAGATGCCTGGCAGTTTGCCCGAAAGATGCAATCGCGGCGGATTTCCACGATTCCATTGCTGTGTTGAATTGTAAGATAGCGGAATACAGTTACGCGGTGTGCAAGGAGCGTCCCTGTTTCCACATTTCGCTGATTTGCGATGTTTCGCCCAACTGTGACTGCCATGCCGAGAATGATATCCCAATCATCCCGGACATTGGTATGCTTGCGTCGTTCGACCCGGTTGCGCTGGATCAGGCGTGTGCGGATTTGTGCAATAAGATGCCGCCAATTGAGAACAGTGTGTTGGATGAGAATATTAAGACGTTCCACAATGACGAGGGGCACGATCACTTCCACATGACCCATCCCGATACGGAGTGGAAGAGCTGTATTGCCCATGCGGTTAAAATAGGGCTTGGAACGAACCAGTATGAATTGATTCAGATTTAATGCAGATGATTGTTGAGAAAATATAGATTAAAAAATATGTTGTGATTAAGAAACTGCCGTATCTGTGGTTGAAAGGCCATGGATGCGGCAGTTTTTTATGGCAAATGCCTGTTGAGTTTTTTGTCAAAACTGTAAACATTTTCATGATTGATTTTATGATAAGCAATCAGCAAACAGTCTACAAAATCAAGAGAAACAGATGAAAATATATCTATAGCATATAATACGCATTCTTTTTCGATGCATGAGATGTCGTCAAGTAGTGAATGGATGAATATTTGTATGTTGTTATTATCTATACAGTAAACTTTTTTTAAAACATAAACTACTTCGGAAATAATTTCAGGTTTTGTATAGGTTTGATTTGTGGCAATAATTGATTTAGCTTTTTGTGACATTTCTGGATGGTCGTTCAGTAAATAACGGAGCATAACATTTGCATCAATCAAGTGCATGTTTTTCTGACATTGCATTGGCAAAAGCCTCCTTTTCCAGTGGTATCAATTCTGGGTTGGCATATTCATGTGCAATGCCAAAAGCAGAAGTTTTATTAGTTCCATATTCGTTGTTTTTATCGTTGTTTTTTTGAAAATCAATAAATTGAAGGAACGTATAAGCTGTTTCAAGCTCGCGTTCCGGTAAGGTCTGCAACAAGTCTATAGCTTTTTCTAATGTTGACATAACATAATCCTTTCTAAGACGATACGAGAAAAATTATTCCTGCTATGATTTCATTATACAGAAAGAATGCGGCGGAGACAATAAAATTTCCATGAAATTTCGTGAAATGTTTCCTTTATTAAATCTAAACAGTCAATGTATGTCTGTATCGTATCAAGCTGTTTTTTCCATAAAAGTTACTATGCGCAAAAGGTTGCGCGTCCAAGGGCGTTTTTTCTTGGGCAAATATACTGAAAAATAATTATTATATTTGTCTAAAATTGACGTTGTTTCTAAAACAGAATGTTTTATAATTATATTATAAAAGCTAATATGCGCAAAATATTGCGCTAAGGCTGTTTGTGAACTGATGATGTATACATAAGTATACGGCATTTAAGAAGGAAGGATAAGGAAAATGAAAAAAAGATTACTGAGCAAATTATTAGTGCTCGCGATGACAGTATCGCTGTTTTCCGGTGTTCCACAGCCAGTGATGGCAGCGGGCGCAGATGCGGCGACGGCGACCATCAGCGGAACACTGGTGGATGCAGGCGGACAGCCGTTGGCGGAGAAGACGGTGGTGTTGAGGGAACGCAACACAAACACAGCTGAAAGCCGCTATACGGTTACCACGGATGCAGAGGGTAAGTATTCAAAGGAAGTGCCGGCAGGCGTGTATCAGGTACGCGGCTATGATAATGATGCGGCTGATACATGGGAAAATGTTAGTGCGGTGGCACAAGTTGTAACATTGGATGATGGGGCGCAGGTAGAACAGGATTTGCAGATTCCCACACCGATTGAGGTTCCAAATGGAGACCTTGAGAAAGATTTTACAGATGGTAAAAGTTGGACTAATGACAGTGATGCAGGTGCAAAATGGACGAACAGAGCTGCGGATGTGCTTTCTGGCAAAGGTGGTTTTAACATTTATAATGGTGCTAAAACGATAGCGGTTGAATTGAACCAAACTATAACAGAGCTTGAAAATGGAACCTATGTGGTAACAGTTAAGCAGCAGACTAAACTTGATGCAGGTGATGAACTTTATCTTTATGCAAAAAATGCCGAAGGAGAGTTTTTGGCAAAAGAAAATTTTACGGATAATGATATAAAAGAGGACATTGGTCTTGTTGCAAATGTGACAGATGGCACGCTTACGATTGGTATTGCGGGAAGTTTATCGGCTGCAAAATGGTCTCATGTAGATGATTTTCGCATGGGCAGGCTCCCGGATGCACCGGAGACCTTTAGCAAAGCTCAATTACAGACGTTATTGACCGAGGCAGGTACATACAAAGCGGAAGACTACACGACGGCATCCTTTGCAGCGCTAACGACGGCAAAGACGGATGCACAGGATGTATACGATAAGGTAAATGCTACGGACAAAGAGGTTACGCAGGCATACCGGAAATTGCAGGATGCAATTGACAGACTCGTGAAGGTGAAAAAAGAAGGGGATCCGGATATTCTAAACGACGTCTTCTGGCTGGATATGGAGGGAAATACAATTTTCTCCCAGGGCGGCGGCATCTTTAAGTTTGGCGACACCTATTACTGGTATGGCGTGAAATACGAAGAGGCAGAGAAATACGTGCAAAATCCAAAAGTATCGTATAGCAAGGACACCTTTGCAGGCGTTACCTGTTATTCCTCCAAAGACCTTGTAAACTGGAAAAACGAAGGGATTGTTGTCACGAAGGAAGCGGTGAATAACGCAGACGAGATGGGCGAGCAGAAGGCGAGATGGGTAGGACGCCTGGGCGTTGCCAAAGTCGGGGAGAAATATGCGTTGTTTGTACAGCATGAATTCCCGGAGACGGAACAGGAAGACGTAACAAAGACGAAGGATTATCCGGATGAGGCAAAAGAAGGTTCCGGAGAATTCAATGGACAGTATTACAGCAAACAGGTGCTTGTCCTGACTTCCGATACGCCGAACGGACAGTTTACCTGGAACCAGCGCATCAATATGTATGACTATACGGGCGGCACGTCCAACACCGGAGACCAGACGGTATTTACGGATGAGGAGACGGGCAAGAGCTACCTCGTATATTCTTACGGCAGGGGAAGGGGCAAGATGTTCCTCTCGGAAATTGTAGCACAGGATAATGGCAAGATTGGACTTGCCAAATCCCATATGATTTACAATGGCGCAGGCCGTGAAGGAAATTGTATGTTTAAATACGATGGGAAGTATTATGTGTGTGCCTCCGATTTGTATGGATGGAATGCATCTCACGGTTATTACCTGAAATTAGACAGCTTGACCGATGAATATCTGGAAAGCTTTACACCGGCAACAAGCATGAAACTGATGGCGGGAACCAGCGACGACTTCTGCCACGTAAGCCAGACGGGATTCTTCTATACGGTAAATGGCAGCGAGCAGGAGACGGTTATCTTCTGCGGCGACCGCTGGGCAGGATTTGCAGGAAATGGCCTTGGATTTAACCAGTGGTGTCCGTTATCCTTTGACGCGGCAGGCGAGCCTTATTTTAATTCCCTGAGCGCATGGGATATAGACGTTGCAACTGGAGCATGGACGGTACACGCCCAGAACAATTATGTGAGGAACGGAAGTTTTGATGCAGACCGCGTTGCACAGACGGAGCTGGCAGGCTGGAAGAATACGGTTAATAAAGGCAAATCTCCGATTAACAATGATGGGGATACTGTAACCGGCAAATACGCCCTGAAATTAGGCGATTCTACAGATTTTGACTGCAAGGTTTCACAGCAGATTGTAACGGCAGACGATGCAAACCTGCCGGATGGAACTTATACGCTGAAGGCGAAGGTTAAGAATACCGGAACGTTTGACGAATTAAGCATGTATGCAAAATCAGGTACCCTTACGAAGAAGGTCATGATCAAAGAATCACATGCCAGCTATACGGAGATTACCCTGCCGGATGTCGTTGTCTCTGATCATAAGGCTGAGGTTGGATTTATCGCCAGAGGAAAGGCAAAAGCATCTGCTCTCATTGACGACGTATCACTGGTGCTCTCCGAGGAGCAGGAGGCGGCAGCCGGAGAAATTTCCGGTGCGATTACTTCAAATGTGGCAAAGAATGCTACGCTGGTATTGACTTCAAAGGATGGCTCGATTGTCTATTCATATGAGCTTGCACTGAAAGATGGTAAGGAAAATTATATATTAGGTCCGGTGGCAGCCGGAGAATATAAACTTGCGGTGGACGTACATGCCTGCACCGTTACGGCGGAACAGGATATTGTGGTCACAGCAGGCCAGATTGCGAATGCAGCGGAAATCACCGTTACGAACCAGGGCGGAAATGTAACCGGTAAGGTGGTTGATAACAGTGGCGCTAACGTGGCGGGCGTTACGGTCACGCTTGTAAAGGAAGAACAGGAAATTGTTTCCGCTCAGACAGGAGCAGATGGAACATACACGATAGAGGATGTCCTGGCAGGCGTTTATACCATCCAGGTTGCAAAAGACGGCTATGAGGCGCCGCAACAGGCGCAGACGGTGGAGGTAAAGGTCGGCGAGACCGTAACCGCACCGCAGGTGGCGATGGTAAAACGCGTAGGAACAATCTCAGGAACTGTCCGCGACCAGTCCGGAAACCCGGTTGGCGGAGCCAATATCGTACTGCGTGGATGCAGGACGAAGGATGATGACAGGCGTTTCACCGTACAGGCAGAAACAGATGGAACTTATACGATCGACGTTATGGAAGGAACATACCAGGTGATGACGGCACAGGAGGACGCAAGCGTTCAGGCCGTTGCAGCCAAAGTTGCAGTGGAGGCAAACGGATCTTATACCGCTGATTTAAAACTCCCGAAAGCAATTAATGTACCGGGTGGTGATTTTGAGTCCCAGTCAGAATTTGACAGTGCCTGGAGTAATGAGGGAACGAGAGGAAAATGGACGAACCGTAGTGCGGACGTTATTTCCGGCAGCGGCGGCTATAATATCTGGGATAAGACAGCCCAGTTCACCGTGGAGCTCAATCAGACATTGACAGACCTTGAAAATGGAACCTATGTGGTAACTGTGAAACAGGAATCTGGATTTGCTGCAGATGATGAGCTGTATCTCTATGCGAAAAATGCGAAGGGAGAAGTTCTGGCGCAGGAAGACTTCCCGATTACCGGAATAAGGGAATCCATCGGCCTTGTCGCAGAGGTGACGGATCATACGCTTACGATTGGTCTTTCCGGTGATTTGACAGGTGCGAAACTTAACAGCGGCGCATGGTCCCATGTAGATGATTTCTGCGTTGGCCTTGTCGCATCGACGGAGACGGAAGACTCCAGGGCAGCAATGGAAGTTGTCAAACTGATTAACCAGATTGGAAACGTAACGGCAACGGACGCCTGCAAGGCGAAAATCGACGCAGCCAAAGCCGCATATGAGGAATTGACGGCAGAGCAGAAAGCGTTAGTGACAAATTATGAGACATTGACGCAGGCAGAGACTAAGTATGCGGAAGCAGTACAGAAGAAAGAAGACAAAGCAAAAGCGGACGAAGTAATCGCGCTGATTAACAGCATCGGTAATGTGGATGCCTCGGCAGAGTGCAAAGCCAAAATTGATGCCGCAAAGGAAGCATACAATAAGCTGACCGATGCACAGAAAGCGTTAGTGCGGAATTTTGAAACATTGACGCAGGCAGAGGCGAAATACGAGCAGGAGGTTGCCAATGCAGCGCAGAAGAATAAGATTGACATCAGCAAGGCAACGGTTGCAGCCATTCCGGCACAGACCTTTACCGGAAAAGCGCTTACCCCTGCGGTTGTTGTGACATACAATGGCAAAACGCTGACAAACAATACCGATTACACATTGAGTTATGCAGCCAATGTGAATATCGGAACAGCGACGGTGACCATCACTGGAAAAGGGGACTATGAGAAGAGCCTTTCAAGAACATTTGCGATTACCGTTAAGAAAAATGGCAGCTATACGGTTGGCAGCCTGAAATATAAGATTACCAGCCCGAAGACAGACGGAAAGGGAACCGTAGCTGTAGCCGGTGCAAAGAGCAAGACGGTTAAGAGCGTGAAGATTGGCGCAACTGTGAAGATTGGCGGTAAGAATTTCAAGATTACCTCCGTTGGCAAGAACGCGTTCAAGGGTTATAAGAAACTGAGCAGCGTAACCATTGGCAAGAACGTTACCAGGATCGAGGCCAGCGCGTTTGAGAAGTGTGCGAAACTGAAGAAGATTAAGATCAGCAGTAACTCCTTAAACAGCGTAGGCAAGAAGGCCATCAAGGGAATCTATAAGAAAGCAACCATTCAGTGCCCGAAGAAGAAAGTGATAAAATATAAGAAATATTTCAAGTCATCTACGGGTTATAAGAAGAGCATGAAAATTAAAAAATAATTTTAACAAAATGTAAATATTCTCCTCTGCCGGCTGTGAAGTTTTTGTTGACAGATACGGCAGGGGAGAGTAGAATAAATACGTAAATGAAATATCGTTCTTCAGGGCAGGGTGACGATTCCTTATATCTTGGAATGGAATTCCCGACCGACGGTGATACTCCGCAGAGAGCAAGTCCGTGAGCCGCAAGGCATGATTTGGTGCGAATCCAAAACCGACAGTACAGTCTGGATGGGAGAAGAAGTTGTATGTAAGTGTGTTATATTAATTGCGTATCAGCCCTGAATCTATCTGGATTCAGGGCTATTTTTATCTTATAAGAAAGTAGTCGCATTTTTTGATGACAAAACATGTTACATACGGGTAAAGGAAGGAGATTACAGAAATGAACACAGGAAATAAAACGACCGGAAAACGGGTGGACGTATGGAAACTCACGATGATAGCGATGTTGTCCGCGATTGCATTTGTGCTGATGTTCCTGGAATTTTCCGTTCCCGTCATGCCGCCGTTTATCAAGATGGATTTGTCTGATCTGCCGGAATTGATTGGAGCGTTTGCGATGGGGCCGGTCAGCGGTGTGGTAATCTGCCTGATTAAGAATCTGCTGCATCTTTTTCTCTCCACGACCGGAGGTGTGGGCGAATTGTCCAATTTCCTGCTCGGCGTATGTTTCGTACTGCCGGCAGGGCTGATTTACCGCAAGTGGAAGGGCAAAAAGAGCGCGGTGGCCGGAGCTTTGCTCGGCGCCGTATTGATGGCAATGGTCAGTATCGTTTCCAATTATTATATTGTGTATCCGTTCTATTATAATTTTATGGCGAAGGATGCGATTCTGGCGGCATACCAGGCGATTTTCCCGGGTGTAGAGAATATATTACAGTGTTTGATCGTTTTTAACGCGCCGTTTACATTTGTGAAAGGATTGTTCAGCGTGGTGGTTACCGTGTTGATATACAAACATATTTCACCATTTTTAAAGGGAAGGAATCGGGAATGATGATGAAACAGAATGGGAAAACCCCGGAGGATTACATGCGCATGGCGCTTGATTTGGCGAGAAAGGGCGAGGGGCAGGTATCGCCCAATCCGATGGTTGGCTGCGTGGTTGTAAAAGGCGGTCAAGTCATCGCCGAAGGGTATCATCAAAGATACGGTGGATTCCATGCGGAGCGCAATGCGCTTATTTATTGCGGGGAAGAGGTGGAGGGCGCGGACCTCTATGTGAATTTGGAGCCCTGCTGCCATCAGGGGAAAACGCCGCCCTGTACGGATATTATCATAGAAAAGAAGATTGCCAGAGTCTATGTGGGATGCCTGGACGTCAACCCCAGAGTGGCTGGAAAAGGCGTGGAAATTCTGCGTGCGCATGGCATACAGGTTGAAGTGGGAATTCTGGAAGAAGAATGCCGCAAATTGAATGAGGTATTTTTCTATTATATGGCAAATAAACTGCCTTTTGTGGCGATGAAATACGCCATGACCCTGGATGGCAAGATTGCCTGTGAAACAGGCGATTCCAAATGGGTCACGGGTACGGAGGCGAGAGCTTATGTGCAGCGCCTGCGGAACCGTTACCGCGGGATTATGGCAGGCATCGGCACGGTACAGGCGGATGATCCACTGTTGAATTGCAGAATGAAAAATGGCAGGAATCCGGTGCGCATCCTCTGTGATACAAGGCTTCGGATACCAACGGACAGCCGGATTGTGCAGACAGCCGCAGAGATTGAAACCATCCTTGCGTGGAATCCCAAGGCTGCAAATACATATTACGAGTCAGAAACATACAGGGAAGAAATTTTACGTAAAAAAGGCAGTTCGAAAGGAAGGCCGGAGAGCTTGCAGGAGATGCAAAAATTCCTGGAAACAAAAGGGATTACGCTGCTGGAGGTTCCCCTCAAAAAAGAGGGGACAATGCCGGAACTGGATTTGCGTTTTCTCATGCAGCAGCTCGGAGAACGGGGAATTGACAGCATCCTGTTAGAGGGAGGGGGAATGCTCAATGCCTCCGCATTACAGGAACATGTGGTACAGAGGGTCTATGCATTTGTTGCCCCGAAACTGGTGGCAGGCGCGGATGCGAAATCGCCGGTAGAGGGAGTGGGAATTCCCCGGATGGAAGACGCGGTGAAACTGCGGGAGACAGAAGTTTTTTCTTTCGGGAAGGACATCTGCATTACGGGGCGAATGGATTATTCGTAGAATCGAAGAAAAGGAGGGGCTATGTTTACCGGAATTATAGAGGAAACAGGAACTATGTGTGAGATGAAAAAAGGCGCGCGTTCTGCCCAGGTGAGAATTCGATGTCATAAGGTGTTGGAGGGAACGCGCGTAGGAGATAGCATTGCGGTCAATGGCATCTGCCTGACGGCAACGTCTGTGGCAAAGGACAGTTTTACGGCGGATGTGATGGCGGAGACGATGCGTCGCAGCAGCCTGTCGGAACTTTCTGTACCCGGAACCGTGAACCTTGAGCGCGCGATGGCTGCGGATGGCAGGTTTGGCGGGCATATGGTTTCCGGGCATATCGACGGGACAGGACGGATTACGGATATCCGACAGGAGGAAAATGCCGTCTGGTACACGGTTCAGGCCGGGCAAGAGCTGCTGCGCTATATTGTGGAGAAGGGCTCCGTGGCTCTGGATGGCATCAGCCTTACCGTGGCAAAGGTCACGGAGCATGAATTTCAGGTATCGGTGATTCCGCATACCAGACAGGAGACCGCCCTTACGGAGAAAAAGCCGGGCAGCATGATCAATATAGAATGCGATGTGGTGGGGAAATATGTGGAAAAGCTTTTATCCGGCAGCAAGCCGGAGAAACCTGAGAGCAGGATTGATGAGAATTTTTTGATGGAACATGGGTTTTTCTGAGAAAGGAAGTGGAGAAGTTGAGGAAAGAAATTGCATCCGTAGAGCAGGCGGTAGAGGATATCCGCCAGGGGAAGATCGTGATGGTGATTGATGATCCCGACCGGGAGAACGAAGGAGATTTTATCTGTGCCGCAGAATTTGCCACCCCGGAAAATATTAATTTTATGGCAACGCATGGAAAAGGGTTAATCTGTATGCCGATGAGCCGGGAGCTCTGTGTCCAGCTTGGCTTGAAACAGATGGTGGAGCAGAATACGGATAATCACCAGACGGCATTTACCGTGTCCATTGACGGTGCAAACACAGATACCGGAATTTCAGCGTTTGAGCGTTCCGAAACAGCGCTTTTGACAGTGAAGGACGGCGCGAAACCCGAAGATTTTCGCCGGCCGGGGCATATGTTTCCGCTGGAGGCGCGTGAAGGCGGCGTCCTGCGGCGTACCGGCCATACGGAGGCGACGGTGGATCTGGCGGTACTTGCAGGGCTGAAGCCGTGCGGGCTTTGCTGTGAAATCATGCGTGAAGACGGTTCCATGATGCGCACGACAGAACTTCTGGAACTGGCAGGGAAATTTCAGATGACAGTCATTACGGTGGCGGATCTGGTGAAGTACCGCATGGACAGGGAGAGTCTTGTGCAGCAGGAGGCTCATGCCAAAATGCCTACCAAATATGGGGAATTTGAAATTTACGGCTACGTTGAGAAACTCAGCGGCAAACATCATGTTGCCCTGACGATGGGGGACGTCTCAGACGGCAAACCGGTTCTTTGCAGGGTGCATTCCGAGTGTCTGACCGGAGATGTGTTTGGCTCCGGACGCTGCGACTGCGGAGAGCAGCTGCAGGAGGCGATGAAAGCCATTGCGGCCGAAGGCCGGGGGATACTTCTTTACATGCGCCAGGAAGGGAGAGGCATCGGCCTGATTAACAAACTGAAGGCCTATGAACTTCAGGAGCAGGGCTTTGATACCGTGGAGGCAAATGTGAAACTGGGATTTGCACCGGATCTCAGGGATTATGGAATTGGCGCACAGATTCTTCGTGACCTGGGCGCACAGAAACTTCGCATTTTGACAAACAATCCCAAGAAGATTACCGGACTGTCCGGCTATGGCATTTCCATTGAGGAGCGTGTGCCAATCCAGATGCCGGCAAAGAAGACAGATGTTTTCTACCTGAAGACGAAACAGAACAAAATGCAGCATATGACAAACTATTAAAAGGAGAATTGTAGCATGAGAGTATTAGAAGGAAAAGTAGTAGCAGGGAATATCAAAATCGGAATTGTAGCGTCCAGGTTTAACGAGTTTATCGTATCAAAACTTGTGGGAGGCGCGCAGGACGCATTGCTGCGTCATGGCGTGGCAGATCAGGACATCACATTAGCCTGGGTGCCGGGCGCGTTTGAGATACCGTTGACTGCACAGAAAATGGCGGAAAGTAAGGAGTATGATGCCATTATTTGTCTGGGTGCGGTCATAAAGGGAGCCACCAGCCATTATGATTATGTGTGTGCCGAGGTGAGCAAAGGGGTGGCAGCAGTAGGCTTAAAGACAGAGATTCCGGTGATTTTCGGCGTGGTGACAACTGATAATATTGAACAGGCAATCGAGCGGGCTGGAACGAAAGCGGGCAATAAAGGATATGATGCAGCCTGCACGGCAATAGAAATGGTGAATCTTTTTCAAAGTATTGGGCGATAGAACCTGAGAGAGAAGTTTATCATCATTATTAGATTCTTTTTACATTTTTTTAACAAATATTCATAATATCTTAAGAATATCATTGCAATTCCTTGCTCTGCAAGGTATAATGAAACCTGAATTTTTAACGATTTTGTTATACCCACGCAGAAAGGAATTAAGGAATTGCAGAAGATAAAGAAGAAAATATGCACTGTGTTTCCGGATTTTAGCTGGTTTGCCGTTCCGCGGAGTAAGGAGTTTGAAATTGGCAGCGTCATCGTGAGGGTACATATTATTGGCTTGCTGATGTCCTTGCTGTTGATTGGAGCATTGGCTTTTTTTGCAATGAATCACAAAGAGGCCCTAAAAGAAATAGATGTGGAAGAATTCTTCTTTGATGACGCCGTTATCTCGGAAGATGGCGAGAATGCAGGAATTTCCTGGAAATTTAAATCGACGTATCGGTGGGCGGATAATGTGGTGTTTGAACTTCATAACGCAACGGAATATGCCGGGGAAGAAATTACAATCATATTTGAAAATGAGCGTAGCGCATGGGAAACACAGTATATCGTTCCGGGGGTGGAGGAGCAGGAAACCTGCGGAATGGGTTTGCGTTGGCCGGTGGGGAGGGATAGGAACTGCCAGGTGTCAGCGTTGGGGGCGTCCAGGGTGATTTCTGATATTGTCTGTTTTCGTATTGCTTATAAGAAGTATCATAATCAGCTTTTGGCGCTGCTTTTGGCAGGGTGCCTGTTTTTGCTCTTTAATTTTGCTTTCCATCTGGAAGGTACTGCAAGGTGGCTTCCATACCTTGAGAAGGCGTTTGTAATTTTGCGTGCGTTAGTGATGCCATTGCTGATCATCGGCGTTATGGAATATCTTGGCGGTGGTCTGTTTGCCATGAAACTCCGCGAATTTATTGCGAATATTGCAGTCTGTCTTTGCCTGTACCTGTTGTTTTTTGTTGTGACGAACAGGCTGCGTCTTTCTTTTATTCTTACAAATATACTGTTATTCCTTGTCGGCGTTGCAAATTATTTTGTAATTCAGTTTCGCAACGCTCCTCTGGTTCCCTATGATGTGCTGTCTATCCAGACCGCAATGGCGGTGGTGGGAGAGTATGAAATAAAGTTGTCAGAGACGCTTGTATTTTCAGCGTTTCTGTTTATAGTTTCCATTTCCTGTGCCTGGAAAATGCCTTATCGAATCGAAAAGGGAAAAAGGCGGCTTGGATTTGCCGCGGGCGGCTGCGGATTTCTTATCGGGATGACAGTCTTTTTCTATGGATTCCTGTATCCTTTATGGGGCTTAAAATATTCAGTCTGGATGCCGATTGAGACATATCAGAAAGAGGGCTATCTCATGTCCACGATGATTTTTGCAAAATATGCTACGCTGCGCAGACCGGCAGGATATTCAGCGGCTAAGGCAAAACATATCCTGGCCTCTTATCATGATACAGAAACAGAGGAAACATCCTTGCAGCCTGCAAATCTCATTGTCATTATGAATGAATCCTGGTCGTCGCTTGATTATGTAAAATATGCCCGGACAAATATGCCCTACGATACTTTTTACCAGAACCTTTCTAAAAATGCGATAAAAGGCAACGCTTATGTTTCTATCTGCGGCGGAAATACGGCGCAGACAGAATATGAATTCTTTACTGGAAATTCGGTCTCTGCGTTGCCGACCGGCGCGACGGCATATGAATTTTTCGTAAAGGAGGATACGGAGAATATATGTAGCCTGTTAAAACAACAGGATTATAGCTGTTATGCCATTCACCCCTTTGAAGCAGGTTCGTATCAGAGGGATAAGGCGTATGAGAAATTTGACTTTGATGCCTTCCTCACACAGGAATCCTTTGATGGGTACGAGCAGATCCGCACGTATTATTCGGACGCAGCCACGTATAAGAAAGTTATAGAATTGTATGAGGACAAGCAGCCAGGCGAAAAACTTTTCGTGTGGGATTTGACGATGCAGAACCATGGCGGTTACAGTCCTGTCGATGGATTTGAAAATGAAATCTATTTGACGGAATATCCAGAGCTGGAACAGGCGGCATCCTATGTCACCCTGATGAAATATACGGACGAGGCGATTGAGGAGCTCATCGCATATTTTGAGAAGAAAGAAGAGCCGACGATGATTGTCATGTTCGGGGATCATCAGCCTGCGTTGTCAGATGGAACGTATGACGTCCTGTACGGGGAAGATGAGAATGACGTAGGGGAAGAGGAAAGAGAAAAACGGTATATAACGCCGTTTTTGATCTGGAATAATTATGGGTTGAAGGAGGATTATATTGAGCAGATGAGTTCCAATTATCTGTCTGCTTATGTATTTCAACAGGCAGGATTTGCCCTGACGCCGTATCAGAAATTATTGCTGGAACTGTATGAATATTATCCGGTTGTCAATGTGCAGGGCGTCTACGATGCACAGGGCAGGTTCTGGTCCTGGGATAATGTGGAGGCCAGCGCCGATTATGAAAAACTACATGATTATCAGATTGTGCAGTATTATAGGATGAAAAAGTAAAAAAGCCTTGAGATACGTCTCCAAAAAGAGTATAATGTCCGCGTAGGAAAGGAGCACGTAAGATGTCAGCAGAATTTGAAGTAACGATTACCGATAAAGATATGTTTCGGTTCAATATTTACCATGCATACCACGGATTTCAGGGGATTCTTGCAACCCTTGTGGGCGTATGGGTGTTGATCATGGCGGTGATTACATTTTCCAAGGTAAATATCTTTTATACAATTTTGTATGTTGTGCTGGGAATTGTGTTTCTGATATATGTGCCGGGAAACCTCTATCTTCGCTCGAAAAAGCAGATTTCTTCTTCGGATGTTTTAAAAAATGCCCTGCGCTATAAAATTGACGACGCGGGCGTACACGTTTCACAGGGAGAGCAGGCGGCGGATTTGGAATGGAAACAGATTTATAAGATGGTTTCCACGAAGAACCAGCTTTTGATTTACAGTACCCGAGTAAACGCATATATTATTCCCAAAGAGGCAATTGAGGAACAGTATGAGACGATTTTGGGGCTTGCGATCAGCCATTTGGAAGGTTATCGCCTGAAGATGAATCCATTTCACGTGAAATAAAGATGAAGGTAACCTCAAGTTGAGGTGAGGGTGATTTGCATTAGTTTATTGCAGAATATCTGGCATGGAGGAATGTATGCGGACGATAGAGACTTTTTCGGCGGAGGAAACGTTTGAGCTGGGCAGGCAGCTGGGAGAACAGGCCAGGCCCGGCGAAGTGTATACGCTGATCGGCGATTTGGGCGTGGGCAAGACGGTACTGACGCAGGGAATCGCAAGCGGGCTTTCGATAGAAGAACCGATTAGCAGCCCGACGTTTACAATTTTACAGATATATGAGGAGGGCAGATTGCCCTTCTATCATTTTGATGTGTACCGGATTGGCGACCTGGAAGAGATGGACGAGATTGGATATGAAGATTATTTTTACGGGCAGGGGCTTACGATGATTGAATGGGCGAATCTGATTGAGGAAATTCTGCCGGAGCATTATCGGGAAATCTGCCTTGAGAAAGATTTGGAAAAAGGATTTGATTATCGCCGGATTACCATAAAGGAAATATAAGGGAGAATGCAGATGAAGATATTAGGACTCGACAGCTCCGGCCTGGTAGCTAGCGTGGCGGTGGTGGAAGGGGAGAACCTTCTTGCCGAATACACCGTAAATTATAAGAAAACCCATTCTCAGACGCTGCTTCCGATGCTTGATGAGATTGTAAAGATGACAGAGCTTGATTTGAATACCATAGACGCCATAGCAATTGCCGGCGGGCCAGGGTCATTTACCGGACTTCGCATCGGCTCCGCTACTGCCAAG
The DNA here is from genome assembly GCA_910587895.1 of uncultured Lachnospiraceae bacterium. GTDB lineage: Bacteria > Bacillota > Clostridia > Lachnospirales > Lachnospiraceae > Petralouisia. The sequence continues at coordinate 5,852 of CAJUOE010000112.1, read as the reverse complement.
GGCCTTGGATTTGCACTGGGAAAGCCGTTGATCCAGATTCCGACGGTAGACGGGCTTGCCTATAATCTTTGGGGCTGCCATGATCTGGTATGTCCCCTGATGGACGCCCGCAGGAACCAGACCTATACCGGGTTATATGATTTTTCAGAGGGCGAAATGCAGGTCGTACGGAAACAATGTGCAGTGGCGGTAGATGAAATTATAGGAAATGTCAATGCGCTGGAACGTCCGGTTGTCTTTCTGGGAGACGGAGTCCCTGTATTTCGGGAATTTATTCAGGAGCATTGCAGAGTGCCGTTTGCGTTTGCCCCGGCACATATGAACAAGCAGCGCGGGGCGTCTGTGGCGTCGCTGGCTGTTTTGTATTTTCGGGAAGGGAAACTTCAGACTGCGGCGGAGCACAGGCCGGACTATCTTCGCCTGTCCCAGGCAGAGCGGGAGAGGCTGCATTTCAGAATGATGCAGGAAGAAGATATTTCTGATGTGGCAGCGATAGAGCAGATGGTGTTTTCACGTCCGTGGACAAAACAGGCATTTGCAGATGCGTTGAAACAGGATGTGATTTTTGTAGTAGTCCTTAAGGAGAATACTATCATAGGCTATTGTGGGATGTATTGTTCTTCGGAGGAAGGAGAGATTACCAATGTTGCCGTACTGCCGAAAGAACAGGGGCGCAATGTTGGAAAGAAATTGATGGGATTTCTGCTGGAGCAGGCGAGGAAAAAGGGGATTGCCCGAATTACGCTGGAAGTGCGCGTCAGCAATGAGAATGCCATACGCCTCTACGAAACGATGGGCTTTCACAATTGCGGCATCCGCAAGGGGCTGTATGATATGCCCCGGGAGGATGGCATGGTTATGATGTCAGAGCTCTGACAATGGTTATAATTCCCACTTAAAATAAAGCGGTGCAGTATATTATAATATAACCTGAACCAAACACTGTAAAAGGGAGGATAACCAAATGAAAACACAAGAGAAGATCGTATGCAATTGCTGCAAAAAAGTAATATCTGAGGGGAATGGTATTTCGAAAGCAGATTACCTGCACGTGGAAAAAGAATGGGGTTATTTTTCCAGAAAAGATGGACAAAAACACGAATTTGATCTCTGTGAGGCCTGCTATGACGCATGGATAAAGACATTGGAGATCCCAGTGGCAGCGCGGGAGGTCACAGAGTTCGTCTGAGAGGAATTGTTATGTTAGATGTATGTTTGTTAGGGACTGCGGGCATGATGCCGCTTCCTTACCGCTGGCTTACTTCACTGATGACAAGATATAATGGCAGCAGCCTTCTGATTGACTGCGGTGAGGGAACCCAGATTGCCATCCGGGAAAAGGGATGGAGCACAAAGCCGATAGACATTATTTGCTTTACACATTATCATGCGGATCATATCAGCGGCCTTCCGGGGCTGCTGCTTACTATGGGAAATGCAGAGCGGACAGAACCGTTGACAATGGTAGGGCCGAAAGGGTTGGAGCGCGTTGTGAACGCACTGCGGACAATTGCGCCGGAACTGCCTTTTGAAGTTCGTTTCGTCGAGCTGGCGCAGCCGGTGGAACACCTGGAACTAAATGGCTATCATATCACTGCGTTTAAAGTAAATCATAACATTGCCTGCTATGGCTATACGATTGAAATACCGAGAATCGGACAATTTCAGGTTGAGCGGGCAATGGAATTAGGAATTCCCAAAAACTGCTGGAGCAAGCTTCAAAAGGGCGAAATTCTGGAGCTGGACGGCAAAACCTATACGCCTCAGATGGTGTTGGGCGCGCCCAGAAAAGGAATCAAGCTGACTTATTGTACCGACACAAGACCGGTGCCTGCTATTACGGAAAATGCGACAAATGCCGATTTACTAATTATAGAAGGAATGTATGCGGAAAAGGAGAAGGCAGCCAAGGCGAAGCAGTATAAGCATATGACATTCTATGAGGCGGCAAAGATTGCATACGACGCGAAGGTGTCCGATATGTGGCTGACGCATTTCAGCCCGTCGCTTGTGCGGGCGGAGGACTATATGGACGAAGTTCGTAAAATCTATGCCAATGCCAAACTGGGAAAGGACGGTAAGACAGTAGAGCTGGATTTTAAGTAGGAGAAAGGCAAATGCGTAAGGAGAAAGGCAAATGCGCAGCATTTCTGGAATGCCTTTCTCCGACTTGGCAGGTGACGCATTGCGTCGCGTGCCGTTACCTTATTTAGGAGGGATTTCTTATGAAGAAAAATGGCATAAAATCGTTGTTGATTGTGGTGTTCTGCGCCTGTCTCTGCGTTGGATATTTTTATTATCTCACACAGAAAACCGGTGGAAAAGAAGCAGTAATGAAAGAGGCGGAACAAATCATTTCAAAAGATCTGGAAAATTCCTATCCGAAGACTGCGCGCGAAGTGGTGAAGTTTTATAATCGAATCTTGAAATGTTATTACAGCCAGGAGTTTTCGGAAGAACAGCTCGGTCAGCTTACGGAACAGGCAAGGCTTTTGATGGATGAGGAGCTGCGGCAGAAAAATCCGGCAGATTCGTATCTGCAATCGGTCAGGGAAGACATTTCCGGTTTTGATAAGGAAGACAAAACCATTTACAATATCAACCTGGAGGACAGCAACGAGATTGAATATAAGACTGTCAAGGGGCGGGAGTGCGCTTATGTGGACGTAAGCTATTATGTGAAAAGCAAAGGGAAAAGCGAGCGCGCAAGCCAGACATATATCCTGCGCAGGGATGATGGCAATGCGTGGCGGATTCTGGGATTTTACCAGTAATGCCCGGTTTGTTGACAAACAGAAAGGATTCGGATTATGGAAAGCAGCCAAAAGGATGTCGTAATTCTGGCAATTGAGAGTTCATGTGATGAGACTGCGGCGGCAGTCGTTCGCAACGGAAGGGAAGTTCTCTCGAATGTTATTTCTTCCCAGATTGCCCTCCATACAATTTATGGTGGAGTTGTGCCGGAAATTGCATCCAGGAAACATATTGAAAAAATCAATCAGGTGACAGAGGAGGCTTTGCGGGGAGCAGGGATGTCACTTTCTGATATGGACGCCATTGCGGTAACGTATGGACCGGGGCTTGTAGGAGCCCTTCTGGTAGGCGTGGCGGAGGCAAAGGCAATTGCCTATGCTGCCGGCAAACCTCTGATTGGCGTACATCACATTGAAGGGCACATCAGCGCCAACTATATTGAAAATAAAGAATTGGAGCCGCCGTTTCTCTGTCTGGTAGTATCTGGTGGGCATACGCATCTTGTTAATGTTGCAGATTATGGAAAATATGAGATTTTGGGACGGACAAGGGATGACGCGGCAGGGGAAGCCTTTGACAAGGTAGCGCGTGCAATCGGTCTGGGATATCCGGGTGGGCCTAAGATAGAGAAGGTTTCAAGGGAAGGAAATCCGGACGCAATTGCATTTCCAAGGGCAAAGGTGGCGGAAAATCCTTATGATTTCAGTTTCAGCGGCGTGAAATCTGCGGTATTGAATTACATCAATGGCTGTAAGATGAAACATATTCCTGTCGTACAGGCGGATATTGCAGCCTCGTTTCAAAAGGCGGTAACGGATGTGCTGGTCGAACATGCAATGATGGCGGTAGAAGAATTTCAGGTGCATAAGTTCGCGATTGCCGGTGGCGTAGCTTCCAATAATACGCTGCGCAACGGGATGAAGGCTGCATGTGAGAAAAGGAACGTGGAATTTTACCATCCGTCGCCCATTTTCTGTACGGACAATGCGGCGATGATAGGGACGGCCGCGTATTATGAATATCTTGCAGGCAAATTTGATGGCTGGGACCTGAATGCAGTTCCGAACTTAAAGTTAGGGGAGCGTTAATATGGGAAAACGGTATGCGGCGATTGTGCTTTCAGCAGGGAAGGGAACACGTATGAATTCAGATGTACCCAAGCAATATTTGATGCTAAATGATAAGCCGGTGCTTTATTATTCCCTGCATACATTTCAACAGAGCAGAATGGAAGATATAATTTTAGTTTCCGGTAAAGAAGATATCACATTCTGTCGGGATGAAATTGTCCAAAAATATGATTTTACAAAGGTGAGGGCGGTCGTGCCAGGCGGCAGGGAACGTTACCATTCCGTATATTGTGGACTCAGAGAGCTGGAAAAACTGCACCAGGCGCCGGATTATGTGATGATACATGACGGCGCGCGTCCTTTCGTATCTCAGGCGATTATCGAGCGTTGTGCGGACGCGGTGGAGCAGAGTCAGGCCTGTGTGGCGGGGATGCCGGTAAAAGATACGATTAAAATTGCAGACAAAAATCAGTTTGCTGTGGAAACTCCTGCACGCAATTTTGTCTGGCAGGTACAGACGCCACAGGTGTTTGCATTTCCGCTCATTCTTCAGGCATATCGGAAATTATTAGAATTGGAGGAATCCGGATCGCCTGTTTCTGTGACGGACGACGCCATGGTGCTGGAGACAGTTCTGAATAAAAAGGTACGCCTGATAGAAGGTTCTTATCAGAACATCAAGATAACGACGCCGGAGGATTTGGAGATTGCAAAATTATTTCTAAAATTAATGCAATAAACCTATTGACATATTAAAATTGTTTTGCTAGAATTATAAACGCGCTGTGATGGCAAGATAATGAATACAGCAGTCAGATTTGAAGTTGATTGTTAAGGAGAGGTGTCCGAGTGGTTTAAGGAGCTGGTCTTGAAAACCAGTGATTCCGAAAGGGACCGTGGGTTCGAATCCCACCTTCTCCGTTTTATCTGAAACCATATAACAGCAATAAGCTTAATAGTGATTTACTATTTTGCCACATGGAGAAGTACCCAAGCTGGCCGAAGGGACACCCCTGGAAAGGGTGCAGGTCGTTAATAGCGGCGCGAGGGTTCAAATCCCTCCTTCTCCGTTACATTTTACCAAAAGTGATAAACAAAGGTATTGACATACAGGTGTTTACATGGTAGAATGTCCAAGTTGACTGTGATAAGGATATAGAAATTGCAGTACAAAAAATAAAAAAGTTGTTGACAGCGATGGAAAATTGTGGTAATATGTATGAGCTGTCGCAGAAAACGACAACAGACGACCTTGATAACTGAACAGTGAAATAACCTTGAAAGATTCTAAAAGAGTTGCCGCCCGGGAGGGCGGAAGAAATTCAAGAGAACAGACAGCATCGACAAAGATGCGACCTAAAAACAGTAAGCCAGACAAGAGGCGCCCGACAAGGGAGCCGGACTGGCCGGAAAGAACTTATAATGAGAGTTTGATCCTGGCTCAGGATGAACGCTGGCGGCGTGCTTAACACATGCAAGTCGAACGAAGCATTTAGGCCGGACCCCTCCGGGGGGAAGGCCTATCTGACTGAGTGGCGGACGGGTGAGTAACGCGTGGGCAACCTACCCCACACAGGGGGACAACAGCCGGAAACGGCTGCTAATACCGCATAAGCGCACGGCCTCGCATGGGGCGGTGCGGAAAGCTCCGGCGGTGTGGGATGGGCCCGCGTCTGATTAGCTGGTTGGCGGGGCAGCGGCCCACCAAGGCGACGATCAGTAGCCGGCCTGAGAGGGCGGACGGCCACATTGGGACTGAGACACGGCCCAGACTCCTACGGGAGGCAGCAGTGGGGAATATTGCACAATGGGGGGAACCCTGATGCAGCGACGCCGCGTGAGCGAAGAAGTATCTCGGTATGTAAAGCTCTATCAGCAGGGAAGAAAATGACGGTACCTGACTAAGAAGCTCCGGCTAAATACGTGCCAGCAGCCGCGGTAATACGTATGGAGCAAGCGTTATCCGGATTTACTGGGTGTAAAGGGAGCGCAGGCGGCGCGCCAAGTCTGGTGTGAAACCCCGGGGCT
>CAJUOE010000111.1 GCA_910587895.1 uncultured Lachnospiraceae bacterium | reverse complement strand
GTTCTGAGAGGTTTCTGCATATGCTATAATGCCAATAGGCAAAAAGAGATTACAAGTCCATTTGGACAAAAGAACGAATCCCCAGACTGTATTGCAGTACAGCCTGGGGATTCTTCTTTTCTTTTATAGTGGTAAAGCACCCACTAGGCTATTTGTTGCTTTTGTCGTCACCGTCTAACCATTTGATGATGCAGTGGCAAACTACTGCACAAAATCATGAAAGACAAGAATTTCCGACAAAAGCTTTACGCAGCGTATGGTATCTGAAGATCATCTATTTTATTACTTGTATGAAACTATCTTCTGTTTTTATTCCGACTTGTACCTAAAACCGCCGCACCAGGCTGGATTTCCCAGCCAGTGCGGCGGTCTGTTTTCTGCCATCACGCTAATTGAGGCAAATGCGACAATTATTTTACTGTCAGCGTGAATGTCATTTTCTTCTTGTTGAAGGTCTTAACCGTGATCGTGGTCTTACCTTTCTTCTTCGCCTTAATCTTACCCTTGGCATCTACCGTAGCAATTTTCTTCTTGGAAGACGTATACGTAATCTTATAGCTTGCCGTTCCCTTGGGCAGCGTTACCTTCAGGGTTGCGGATTTGCCTTTCTTAAGGGTTGCCTTCTTTTTCTTGATTGCCTTCTTATTGAAGGTGACCTTGGAAATCTTCTTCGGCGCTTTCTTAACGGTAATCGTATACTCCGTAATCTTTCCGGTTGTGTTGTTCGTTGCTTTGACAACTGCCGTGCCGGTCTTCATACCTTTTACCTGGCCTGTCTTGGCATTGGTTATCTTAACGATATTGGACTTGGATGTCGTATACGTGCTGCCATTGCTCTTTACAGAAAAGCTTTCCTTCAGGCCAATGGTTACTTTCTTCTTCGTAACAGTAAATGCTTGCAATGCCCGGATTGCATTTTCCAGATTCGTCTTCGCTGCATCCACCTGTGCCTGCGTTGCATCTTTATTGGCGAGGACTTCCTGTGCCTCTTTCAGCGCTTTCTCAAACGCACTCCAGCTTGCTGCTGTATAATTAGCCTTGTTGTAATCCTTTGCTGCTGTATTGACAGAATTTGTCAATGCAGTAACTGATTCAGACGTTGCCAAAACTGCGCCCGTATCTTTCCTTACCAACGTCTCTACTGCATCATTCAAAGCTTTGGCTGCTGCATTGATTTCTTCCTGCGTCGCATTTTCACCTAACTCTTTGGCTGCTGTCAACGCATCTGATACTTTCTTCCAGCTTTCAGCTGTATAATCTGCTTCCGTTAATGCCTCTGCTTTACGAATCGCTTCTTCCAACTGCGTCTTATCCGGAGTATCAGGTGTAATCGGCGTCTCGCCTTTTTCTACAAGGTCATCCAGCGCATCATTCAAATCTTTGGCTGCTGCATTGATTTCTTCCTGCGTCGCATCTGCGCCTATGTTTTTGGCTGCTGTCAATGCATCTTCAACTGCTTGCCAGCTATCTGTCGTATATTTATCCTTTTCTGCCTTTTTTGCCTCTGCCCTGTTGATTGCCAATGTCAAAGCCGCCTTATTTGGACCGCCGCTCACATTTGCAAGATTTCCAATTGCTGTATTCAGGGCTTCAACTGCTGCATTTACCTGTTGCTGCGTTGCATTTTCATTTGTCTGCAGTGCCTTTGCTGTCTCCAATGCTGCCGTCACTTTGCTCCAGGTTTCTGCTGTATAATCATCTCCATTTAAAGCTTCCGCAGTTTGAATAGCCGTATTCAGATCTGTTTTAACTGCTTTCAATACAAGGTCTGCAACCGCCTTATTCAATGCATCCTTTGCCGCGTCGATTGTCGGTTGTTTTGCCGTGGTATCTGCCTGAAGACCCTTCGCTGTCACAAGTGCGTCTGCAACTTTCTGCCAGCTTGCCGGTGTATATTTGTCTTTCTCTGCAACTTTTGCCTCCGCAGCAGTTACCGCCGCATCAAGCGCCGTCTTATCTACTGTAACGACTCCGCCCAATGCCTCAAATGCCTCGTCAAGATCCACATACGCTTTATCTACCTGCGCTTGTGTCGGATTCTTATCTGCCGCAACAGCTTGTGCCGCCTCTAACGCTGCCGTAAAGGCTGCCACTTTCTCAGCGTCCATACCACTTGTATCCAGCGCTTCTGCCTGAGTAATCAATGTGTTCAATGAGGTAAGGTCTGGTTTCACATATTTGCCGCCGATTACAGTCCAATCACAGATAAATGCCGGCGCCATTACATTATCATTGTTCTTACCATATGTCATATTTATTTTTATCTTATCGGTAATAATTTTTCTGTTAAAATCATAGCCGTTTCTTCTGCCATATCCATTTGCAACACCAGGAACCGCGCCATCTTCCATACTGTAAGCATCGTCCGCTGTCACTATCTTCCATGCCTGGGCATTATCATCGTAATACTCGAAATCCACTGCTTCCGGATATACTACACCTCCTCCGTCAGACACAAATCGAATAATCGATCCTATCAGCTCCAGTTTCTCCGTAAACGTATATTGAATGAATTCCACAGGCTGTGCATCCCCTGTACTTCTCCAGCCATTCCATCCTGAATCTTCATCTGCATCATTTATTTTTGACAAATTCTGCCAATCGCTTGGACCATTATAAGAACCAGTTACGGTTGCACTGCCTGCCAGATTTGTGCTTGACGGAACAAACACAATAAAGTCCTTTTCTGCTGTTCTCTTCGGCGTTACCTCATCCTTACCGGTAACGGTAGCCGTAAGTTTTACCTTAAGTCCGGTATCCCCCATGGTTACGGTTGCATTGCCGCCATCTATTGCGATAGCGTCGTTATCTGACGTCCAGGACACGTCATATCCGCTTTTACTGGTTGTTGCCAATTCAAAATCGCCGCTTATTTTTCCCGGTACCTGTAAAGCATCCGCATCTAAATTCAGTCTATCCTGTTCTGTTAAGGTGTGAATCTCAAAATCCGTCTCCTGAGTATCGCCATCCTTCGTTGCCGCAAGATGAAGCTTCGCCTTACCTGCTGCCAGAGCTTTTACCGAAACGTTCTTCTCATTTACCGCTCCCTCTATCTGTATGAGGCTTTGAGAATCTTCTGGAACAGACCATGCATAATCGGAACTGTCTTCCAATGATTGCGGCATTACGCTTCCTGTATATGTTTCAGTATGTCCTACCAAAAGTTCTGTCGGTCCGCTTATCTTAGCAGAAGTAATCGCTTTAAATTTTTTAGAATATACTTCCCACTCACTAATACCAACTCCTGCAATACCACTATTTTCCGGCTTTGATATCAACAACTGCAGTGCAGTGGTAGTAATTGGAGCATCAAAATTGACTGTATTCCATCTACCGTCCACTCCATCGACACCTCCATGCTCCAAACCTACAGTTTTATTAATATTCTGCCAGTTCCCCTCGGAATCTTTATACTGGAGCTTTGCATCAGATGGAAAAATAACGCCGCCATCATTGTATGCCCACCACATTACACGCGTCGAATATATCGTCTGCGGTTCAGTCCAAGTAAGAGACACCGGCATCGGATATAAATCTGCCGCTGCATTCCAGCAGTTCCAACTGGTAGCCGGATTACCTCCTGCTAATGTACCATCATTGATTTTCGCAGCCGGGGTATTTTCACGTGGCGCCGCTGCCGTCGCAGTCCGTGCCAGATTCCACGCAGGAGCATCCCCAGCCGTAACAAACGTCTCTTCAGTGGGCGCGCCTGCATCTGCGCTCACCGGCGTTACGGGGAGCATCGTGAATACCATAGCCATGCTCAATACCATGGCTAATATTTTCTTTTTCATGTTTTATCCTCCTTCTTTGCCTATTGTAATAATTATTAATTTTAGCAGTCTTTTCTATGATAAAACATGAAACTTTTTTAAGATTATAGCAATATTTTAAGATTTAACATTTTTCATCTGACATTATTTACCTGTGGGAATTCGACTTATAGAAACCACACCATGCAAAAACCCCCGCCGGGATCGGGCAGGGGCCTTCGCATGTTTATAAAGAAGGGATATACAAATATAACCTATTTGACTTTTACGCGCACCGTCTTACTGTAAGCGGTGTATATCTTTTTCTTGCCGGCACTCTTATATGCTCTGACTTTGTAGTAATACGTGCCTTTCTTCATCTTCTTGAAGACCTTCTTCGTTGTCTTCGCTTTCTTAATTGTGGCAACCTTCTTGAACTTGCCTTTCTTCTTCGTAGCACGGTAAATCTCATAGCCGGATGCTTTTGATTCCTTGCTGTAGCTTACCGTTACCACACGTTTTTTCGCTTTCGCCTTAACTTTGGCAGGCGTCTTCAGCTTATATGCGCTTGCCACGCTGCTGAATGCGCTCTTGTCGTTTCCTTTCAGGCTTATAATCTTATAGTAAGCAGTCTTTCCTGCTGTTGATTTGCTGTCTGTATAGGAATTCGCTGTAACCGTTGCAATCTTTACGTAATCAGAGGTACTCTTGTAGGAACGGTATACCTCATATTGGTCTGCATTCGCAGCCTTGTTCCATGTGACTTTGATGTTCTTTGTTCCGGTCCACGCTGCTTTGACATTTGTCACTGCCGCCGGTTTCTCATTATCTGTACTCGTGTTCGTTACCGGTTTCAGACCCTGGATAGCTGCATCCAGTTCTGCTTTTGCTGCCTGAATGTCCTCTGCAGTTGCGTTAGGGTCACCGTATAACTCATTCGCCTTTGTCAGGGCTGCCTCGAACTTGCTCCAGCTCTCCGCTGTATATTTACTCTTATCTGTGACCTTAATCTTATCAATGCTTCCCTTTAAGGAATCCAGCGTTGCCTGATCTGCCTTTTCCTGCAAACCGGCGATTGCTGCGTCAAGTTCTGCTTTTGCTTCATCAAGTTCTGCCTTCGTTACATTTTCATTATTATACACTTCGTTTACTTTGTCAAGAGCTGCTTGAAATTTTTCCCAGCTTGACGGTGTATATTTACTTTCTTCCTGTTTTTTCTCCTCTGCTGCATCTATCGCATCTTTCAACGATTCCTTATCTTCGCTGCTCGCTCTCTCCACCTTGCTGGCTTTCCAACGGTAAATGCCATTCGCAGCTCCTTCCGGATGGACGGTCAATACAAGTTTCACGGCAATTGTCGTTATCTCGTCAAACCAGATGGTATTGTACTGATCAAGCGCAAGGACGTCGTTAAATTCGGACTGCATTGCTGCCTCCTGCCAGGTTCCATCCTCTGCAATATACATAATCTTCATGCTGGCGGGAATTCTTGTGCCGCCGCCATCGTCATACCAGAAAATATCGAAACGGTTCATCGTAACTTCCGAATCCCACATATACTGGACATAATGCTCACTGCCTGCCGCCTGAGACCAGTTACCCCAGCCCTGTTGGGTTCCTCCATTTGATACGGTGGGCTCCCAGTCGGTCTTAATGCCTTCCAGATTCTCCCAGCTTGACGTGTAGTCGGAGGTAACAGATGCCGTAAACTCCAAATTGTTCACGTCGGGCGTCGGCGGATTCGCACTGCGGAAGCTTCCCACAATGTTCACGTCGCCTTTTACATCGGAAACCGTATAGGTGTTATCTGATCCAATCTGTACCTTCTGTCCGTTTACCACCAGCATCTGTACAGCATATCCTTCTTCCGGTTCTGCGGTAATCAAAAGGTCATCGCCTTCTTTTATTACCTCGTCAGCGCTAAAGCTGCCCTTTTCCGGCGTATAATTCTCAATCTTAACGTCATAATAATTTCCATCATCGGCAACCGTGTAAATCTTAAAGTACGCATCATATGCCGCAGTCGCAAACTGTGGTGCAAACATCGGCGAAAACGTATAGCCATTGGTTGTCAATGTCGGGAATCCATTGCTGTCTTTGTCACCTACTTTGATGCCATTTGACAAATCAGACGGCAGTTTCAGGGTTTTCCAATCGGTACTGGTCTCAGGCGCTGCCATTACAAACGGTCCGTACATTACACTGGCAACCTCAGAACCGGCAAGCTTATCCGGCGTCTTGTCAAGGTGCAGCGTCCATGGCATGTTGATTTCAATCACATCACCGTCTGTTACGTCTTCCAGTGTCACATAAGTGCTGATCTCGGCATTCACATTAACGTTTGTGCCATTCTTCTTAACGGTAAATCCGTTCGTTGCCCAGTAGGGAACACGCAGTTTCATATCGAAAGCCTGTGCCGTCTTGCCCTCCAGTGCAGAAACGGTCAGTTTCGTATCTTCAGACGGATATGCGGTCTCCTGTACCACTTTCACGCCCTTATCTTCCCAGGTAAGCGTCGTCGGCAGGTACAGGCCTACATACAGGGTATCGTCTGTCTTCGCATACGCCGCTTCCTGATACTTGACATGGTTCTCCATACCCGTACCATGGCAGCAGCTGAAGGAATAATAATCATTGCCATAGCTTCTTCTGGAACCAGGTCCAATCGGAAGCATATAGGTCGTACCATTGTGCATGTCATTTGTGACATTCGGCGTCTGTGATGCGAGAATCTGGTTGTAGAGCGTACGCTCATAGTAATCCATGTACTCCGCATTGTCCGGATTATAATTATTCAGCATCCGGGTAAGCTTCAGCATATTGTATGCCGCACAGGTCTCACAGTTTTCTGTTCCTGAAATATTCGCCGCCTGCGCATAAGGATCGGTAAACTTCTCACCGGTTCCCACGCCGCCGATGGAATATGCATAACGTGAAACTACCATCTGCCAGAAATTCTCTGCAATGTTGTAATACTTCATCTCCGGCGTTCCCTTAACTACCGTCGCATCATAGATTTCCATTGCGCCGATAATCTGCGGAATGTGCTGGTTGGCATGTTTTTTCTGAATGCTGTCTTCATTCTTTGCAAGGCTGTTGAAGAAATTCGTGTTATCAAATAACTTCGCGCCCTTCAGGTATTCTTCTGCATCCGCATCGTTATCTCTCTTTGCATAGATGTAAAGCTGTGCCAGGGATTCGTTAAATCCGCCGAACTCTCCTGCGATGTAGCTTGCCCACATCGTATCCAATTCCTGCTGCGTACATGCGCTGAGTCGTCTGGTTGCCCACATTCCGACTCCTTTTGCGGCCTCTAAGGCCTCTGTATTTCCGGTATATTTATAAGCATCCAAAAATCCTGCCAGCAATTTATGCAAGGTGTAATACGGAGCCCAGATACCGCTATTCGGCGATCCATAAGGCGCGCCCTGCTCTAACAACGCGAACTGGTCCGGGGAATAACCACTTAAGAATCCCTCGCCCCATTCATTGGGATCCGTACTCCATCCGGAGACTGCCAGACCTTTGGTCTCAAATGCTGCCGGGTCTCCCTTAGAGAGTTTCTGCAGCTCACGCAATTCATGAACCATCTCGTCCAGTTTCGCCTTAATCTCTGCATCACCGGTAGATCCATAAGCAAGCGCAAGTGCGGAGATATAATGTCCGGTGGAATGTCCACGGAGCAATCCGCCCGGCTCATCCCATCCGCCGAGGGGATCTACATCCTGAATCTTTTCTGTCTGTCCAAATGTTTTGTAGAAATTATAGAGCATACGCTTGTTGTCCAGCAACTTCAGGTAAACCATATCCCTGTCGCGGTTCTGCGTCAGGATAGAGCCATTTTCACCGATCTTGTCAAGCGTAATATCGCTCAGGTCAAAGCTGTCGGAAACTACGGTTTTCACGACTTCATCCTCAGATACAACCGTAACGTTTGCCGTAACCTTAACTTCCTTGTTTGCTTTCTTCTCGCCAATCAATATGCCTTCTACCGTAAAATTGCCAGCGGCAGCGTAATTGCTTTCCTCAATCTTTGCCGGCCATTTTACCTTTACTTTATTGGTTGTGCCATCCGTATACGTTGCCTTCACATAATTGGGAAGGGACGGGCTGCGACCCACAAGCGTCGTAACATTCACTTCCTCAACTGTATCCACACTGACAGCCTCACGGAATGCCAGTACGGTTACTGCAAACGTAACCTCTTTCTTTGCCGTCTCTCCATAAGAAACTGTTGCCTTTAATTCACCAGTTGCATTCGGGGAACCAATTGCCGGCCTTGTTACCTTCGCCGTGCCACCTTCCGGTACAATCGCTGAATTCGTGCTCTCCCACGTTATCACAGAACTCAGTTCTCCAACCTCTGGAAGTGCAAAATCAGCCGTAACTGCCGACAAATCGCCCATTGTCTTCTTAAGGCTCTCTGCGTCAAGGTCTGCGCGCTGCTGGTCTGTATACTCTGCAAGTACGGTCACATCAAATTTCTTCTCTGCATTTGCCGTGCCGTAGCTGATCTTTGCAGTAAGCGTTCCCTCCGCGTTCGGCTGCCCCATAGCAGGCCGCGTCACCTTACCAGTACAAGCTGTATCTGTCTTCTGAATCGTAATCGCAGCATTCTCACTGGTCCATTCAATCGTCGATCCGTTCACGCCCTTAGTAGGAAGTTCGATATCCTCCGTTACCGCGGTGGTATCGCCCAGATCCAGGTCGCCGTTATCCGCCGTAACGATGCCCGCATCGTCAACGTCATACATTGCTTTTATCTGCTGCGGCGTCAACGCCTTATTATAAATCTTCACTTCCGCAAACTGGCCTTTGGTAGGCGGATCACCAAACTGTCCAAGGCCAATAAAATTCCCAGTGGTATTTCCGAGCTGTTTGACTGTAATTTCGGTATCCACCGTCTGTTTCACCTGTTCCCCATTCTCATACAGGGACATATTGGAGCCATCCATAACTACGGTCGTAAGTACCCAGCGGTTCTTGTCGATGTTGGCTGCCTGTATTTCCTCATCTGCAGGATCCGTCTCGTTGCCTGTAAACTTGGAAACACCCTTCTCATTCGAGTATCCAGTCTTTGTAATTGCCGAGGCATAACCCCTGAATCCTTTATTCCAGCCGTCAGACAGGAGATACATATATTCATTCTGTCCCGTACCAAAATCCCAGATTCTCTGATATGCCGTATCTGTCGATAAATTCACCCACATACTGATGGTAACGGCGTCGCAGTCCTTGAGGACTCCATCCGGCATCTGCAAATACGTTCCATCCGCTCCTCCGGGAAGGCTTAACGCCTTTACCGGCTTGCCATAAATATTCGTGTCAATAATCTTATAATTGCCCTCCGGGCTGCCACTGACTCTCTTTATGTTTCCAACATGGCCGTTTTCAGATTTATCCGGAACCTGTGTCGCACGGTCATTATCCCCGATATCAAAATCATAATACAGAATCAGTCCGTCTTCCTTTTCCCCTGCCGCTTCAACCTGTGACATTCCCTGTGGAATGACGCCGGTCAACACCAGTGCAAGAGAAAGAAATGACGCCAGCAATTTGTTGAAAAGCTGTCTTTTTTTCCTCATTTTCATATCCTCCTATCTCTTTTTCACAGGGGCATTTTGACCCCTATAAAAGAATTATATTGGCTGGATCCCCATTTTCCCATGATAATTTTTTATGCTTTCTCTCATTTCTTAAACCAAATTTACATTCCGCAACACGGATCCCATATTACCGGTATTCTGCCGGTGAAATTCCGGTTACTTCCTTGAATACCTTTGTAAAATAATTCGAATTGCTGTAGCCGCATTCCTGCGCAACTTCATAAATCTTCATATCTGTCCCTTTCAGCAGCCGTTTGGCATGGCTGATTCGGAACTCCTTCAGAAATACGGAAAAATTCATTCCCATCTCACGCTTAAACAGCATACTGAGGTATTCCGGGGTAATATTTAATGTTTCCGCTGTCTTTTCCAGGCTGATTCCTTCCTGGTAATGCGTCCGAATGTATTCAATCGTGCGGCTGATGGTGTAATTGCTGATACTCTCTTTTTTCTTTCTGTCGCAGATGGCGTTCCCACACTTCATAAGTATGTCTCGAAATTCTGTCTGCGTAAGCGCCAGAAACAGAGCTTTCAGATAATCTTTCTCCCGAAGGCTTTCGTACGCCTTCTGATTGATCTCCTTTGCAATATCCATCATCCTTGTCATCAGCTTAACAGCCCCATAACGTATTTCTTCCGCCCCATACTCTTCTGACATCGTCTCTGCTAAAAATTCATCTATCCCGGCGCTCATATCTTCATAGCTGCCGCTTTCCAGCGCTTGCAGAATCCTGCGTTCTATCTGGATGGGATATTGAAATTCCTTCATGGATTCCTCCACGCATTCTTCTGCCTGCAACAGTCCATGGCTGCCTTTTGCAAAATAACCGGAAAGCACCTTTTTCACGTTCTCAAAACAGCTTTTCCAGCCTTCCATGCTGCTGCAGGTATCCATACACCAGGGAATTTCACGTTTCTGCTGCTGATAGTCATATCGCGCTTTCTCGTCAAAGGAATCCGCAAACGCCTGAACCTGCGATACCTGCCCTTTTACGATCAAGATCCGGCAGCTTATATGTTCCTCCCACGCATCCAGAAAGCAAAGTTCCGGAAACTGGTGCTTGATGCTGCGCAGAGGGTATTCCACGTCTTCCAGCTGTTTCTTTTTCAGGTTTCCAAAATAACCGATGATGATGCCGTATATCTCGTCCTTTTCTTCTTTCAGGATACCGTTTAACGCCTGTTTTGCCTCCTCCTGCTCCTCAACAGTGCCAAAAAAGTATTCCCTTACATAACTTTCCGGTTTCTTGACAATATGGTATCTGCTTTCCACATGCTTGTTTTCAATTCTATCCAATGCTTTTTGCAGCGCATCAATGGAGACAGGTTTCAACAGATAATCTTCCGCCTGAAGGCTCAATGCTTTTCTGGCATATTCAAATTCCGCGTATCCGCTGATGACAATGCTGTATATCTGCACGCCCAGCTCTCTTAAGCGCTCCAGCATTTCCAGTCCGTTCATCTTATGCATACGGATATCCGTAATCACCAGATCCGGCTGGTGTTCCCTGATAAAATCAATTCCTTCGAGGCCATCCTTACAGGTTCCAATTACGGTGTGCGACGTGTTCGCACTTATCATCTTTTTCAATCCATCCCGAATTGCAATTTCATCTTCAACAATTACAATCCTCATTCTATCACCTTTTCCTGTATAATCTTCCCCATATCCCCCACAGGAAGAAGAAGTTCCATGACAGTTCCCATTCCCTTCACACTGCTGATATGCCATTCTCCCTCTTCCCCATAATATAATTGTATTCTTTCAAATATATTTGCCAGTCCGATCTTCTGCGAACGGCTCCACTCCGCGTCCCTTCGATTATAAAACTCCACTTCCTCCGGCTCCATCCCGGCTCCGTTGTCTTCCACTATGACATGAATCCTCTCCGGCTGCTCCGCAAATCCAATGTCTACGCGCAAAAACCCGTCTTCCATATCTTTGAGCCCGTGAATGATGGCATTTTCCACTATGGGCTGTACCAGCAATTTGTATACCCTGACGTCCCGGACTTCCGGTTCCACATAAATTTCAAATTCAAAAGAATATCCATACCTAAGCTGATACAGAGACACATACGCCTTCAGCCAGTCCTCCATTTCTGAAATGTTGACCCGCTCATTGCTCTGGTTCATACAGTAACGCAGAATCAGTCCCAGGTTGCTGATCATCTTGCTGATTTCAATTTCATCGTTGCGAATTGCCATCCAGTTAATCGCATCCAGCGTATTATAGAGAAAATGGGGATTAATCTGTGATTCCAAAGCTTTGATTTCCGCCTGGTTCTTTTTCTCGGAAATCTCCGTAACCTCCTCTATCAGCGTCTTTACCCTGTCCACCATATAATTAAAATTTTCTCCAATCTGCCCCAGTTCATCCCGCCTGTCCACCACAAGCCGCACGTCCATATTTCCCTGATTCATCTGCCGGATGCCTTCTATGATCTGATTCAGGTAGTTCACGTAATAACGATTGATGGAGCTGGTAAACAATAAAATAACCAAAACGTCTGCTACAAACAACATCCAGTAAATCACCTGCATCACGTTAATATCGCGCATCATATAATCCTGGTCATATACATTGTGGAAAATCCATCCTGTTTTCATATCCCGGTAATAGCTGCAAAAAAGGTTCCTTCCCTCAAACATATTCAGGCCGCTGATGAACTCCAGCACGTCATACTGGTCGTTCACCACGGTTCCAATCTGCTCCACGTCCGGAAAAGAAAGCACCATTCCCTGCCTGTCACTAATAAAATTCACATTTGGCGTATTCAAGCCGGTGGAGCCATTACAGATATTTTCTAATTCCTGCTCGTCAATGCCGATAATTAGCGTTGCGACAGCGTCCTGCTTAAGATTTTGCGTACGGTACAACTCTTTTCCCAGAAAAAACAGGGATTCTGTCTTATCTCCATCCGTAAAATTGATGGTTGGTATAAGGACAATCCCATTCCTGTTCTTCGTCTGCTGATAGGGCGGAATTTCACGAAGATCCCCATAACCATGCCAGAGATTGTCCCAGTCAGAGCCGCTCTGGTCATCATAGGTAAAGCTCTCTCCGGTACTGCAAATTAAACTGATGTTGCGTATTCCTTCCTTGTTCTCCACAAACCTTTTCAACTTATCTGATAAGAGGTAGGACAAATACTCCTGCCTCGCATCATCAGCCTCATGATATTGCTCCAGATTGCGGATAATCTCTCTGTCTGAGTGAATCTGCCAGACGGTATCCTTATAGGAATCCAGCAGTAATGTAAATTTTTCAGACACCTGTTTCAGGTTATTGTAAACCTGATCGTTCACCTGTTCACTCATGCTGGTGATGCTTGTCCTGATGTAAAGAATCTGCAACAAAAGAACAGGAAACAGGAACAGACACAGACTGATAGTAAAAAACCTTTTAAATCCCATATCTTTATAATGCTGTGTAATTCCTCTCCTGCTCTTTTCCATTGTATATTCCGCCTATTTCACCTTCACTTTTTTAACTGCGCTCATCTTCCCGGTCACTTTTTTCCCTGTAGAATCTGTCTTATACGCCTGCACACCGATATAGTATGTTCCCTTTTTGAGTTTCAATGTCTTCTTCAGGGATGTTGTATACGTCACCTTTGCAGATTTTTTCAGTTTCCTGTTCTTTGCATACGTAATCTTATAACCTTTTACGCCTTTTAGTTTCTTTACCTTTACAAGAACTTTTTTGCCTTTGTGTACCTTTACGGAGCTCACAGACGTTCTGGCGACTTTCACCTTTTCCCACTTTGCCTGTAAGGTAAGGTTATCCATGACACTGCTGTTAAAGTCATACTGCTGCGTTCCCAGGTACCAGCCTGTGAAGGTGTAGCCCTTCTTCTTCGGCACGGCAGGCTTTGTCACTTTGTCACCTTCTTTTATGGTTTGTGTTGCATCTGCCATGCCGTTATTATAAATAAACGTAACTTTGTTGACTTTTATCTCATCCCATTTCGCTTCCAGCGTAATGTCGGTTGTGACCTCGCTGTTAAAGTCGTATAACTGCGTTCCCAGATACCAGCCCTTGAATGTATATCCATTCCTCTCAGGCGTCCCGGCAGGTTTTGTTACTTTGCCGCCTTTCTTTACGTCCTGTACAGAATTTTCCATGCCGTTGCCATAAATAAACGTAACCTTGCAGTCCTGATTCTCTTCTGCTCCCGGCAAGGTATAATTGTCAGGAACGCTGCCGTTCTGCCAGGGTGATGGAAGGTACTGGTCGGATACATAGATATTCGCCAGGAAATCATAAGCCGCCCTGTCGTAAACCTTAAGTTCTGCCCTCGTGTTGATTGGTCCGCGCACACCGTCCCATTCTCCATCAGTGTCGTCCATGGCATTGAACCAGATGGCACTCAAAGTTGCAAAATATTCATCCTTATTGCTGCCTGCATAGGAATTCGCCCATTTTCCGGAACCTGTAGATGTATTGTAAATATTGATCCACTCCTGCTTTTGCGTTTCACTCAGTCCAAAATTATAAACCGTATGTGCAAACTCATGGGTCAGGATGGATTCATTGGGATAGCCCGTCTGATAACTGCCCGTATTCAGCCGCAGGACATTGGCGTCACAGATGGACGCCAGCTGCGTTCCTCCGAAACCTTCTACATACAGGTACTCGACGTCAAAATCAAAACGGTGTTCGGGAATGTCGTAACCAATCTCTCCCTCGCCGTAGAGACCCATCATGCAGCCTGCATCTCCCATGCGATTTGCAACCGTTTGATTGGCAAGAAGAACTTCCAGCATCTCTTTGGCCTTGTCCATAGCCGCTTCACGTACCTTGGCGGATCCAAGCACCTTCACGCCGCATTCAAGCGTCCGTTCCTGCGTATAGAAAGGTTCATATTTCTCCACGGCAACTGTCTGTGCCGGAACAAATGCATCTGTTGTCCTACCCTTAATCACATTACCCTTAATCGCAATCTTAATCTCCGGCAAATTCGTCAAATCTGCAATCGGCTCTGCCAGGCGCAGCGTCGTCTTTGGATTGGCGTCATAATTCGGATGATAAATGTCATCTCTCTGCGTATAATATACAACGCCTTTGGCTTCTATCTCATAATTATCATATTCGGGATATTGCCAGTATCCATAATAGAGCTCGCGTGTTTCTCCATCCACGGTAACCGCGTAATTCTGCTCCTGCTTAACAAGCTCTGAGCCAACGCGCTGGCTGTCCACCCAGCCCGCCCCGGTGACTTCTTCACTCCAATATATTTCAATATCCCTGTCATTGATAAGCTGTACTTTTTCTATTACGGGTATCTCATCCGCAGCTTTCACATGGATGGAAAAGCAAAATACCATCAAAAACGCCGCAGACATTATCCACATCAAAGTTTCTACCCGCCCTGCTGCAACTCTGTCTTGTATTCGCAGTTTTTGCATTATAAACCTCCTTTACGTTGAAAATCACCTTTACCTTTCCCCTTATCATTAAGGTCTTCCATCCCTGTGTTATTATCCCTGCAGCTGTAACAGTTTCGTCTTTAATTCTCCCTCCAGGCGCTGCATTTCCTGCTCTGCTTCCCTGCGTTTTTCTTTTCCTTCGGTCTGAATGCGCATCACTTCGTCCAACGTGGAAATCAGAGATTCGTTCGTCTTTCTGAGCGTCTCCATATCCACGATTCCGCGCTCAGATTCTTTTGCTGTCTCTACTGTGGCAACTTTTAATTTCTCTGCATTTTTCTTTAACAGCTCATTCGTGAAATCTGACACCTCACGCTGTGCCTTTGCAGCCTGCGTGGAATGCTCCACGCCCATTGCCAGAACCATCTGGCTTTTCCACAGGGGAATTGTATTTACAATCGTAGACTGTATTTTCTCAACCATCATCGTATCGTTGTTCTGAACCAGACGAATCTGAGGCGCTGTCTGAATGGAAATCATGCGGGTCAGTTCCAGATCGTGAATTTTCTTCTCGAACCTCGTACAGAGGGCGTCCAGATCCTTTGCTGCCTGTGCATCTTCCGGAAGGCCGGACTGGTTTGCTTTATCCAAAAGCGCGGGCAGCTCCGTCGTTCGTACCTGCTCCAGCTTGCGCTTTCCGGCAAGGATGTACATGGAAAGTTCCTTAAAATATACTTTATTCTGCTCGTACATTTTATCCAGGAGCGCTGCGTCCTTTAAGAGCTGTACCTGATGCCCCTCCAGCGCCTTGCAGATTTTGTTGACGTTCACCTCCGCCTTATCGTATTTTGTCTTTAAGGCGGTTAGCTTGTTCGCAGACTTCTTAATGCGTCCGAAAAATCCTTTTTCCTCTTCCTGTGCATCAAATCCCTTGAGTTCTGTGACCACGCCGGTAATCAGCTCCCCAATTTCCCCTAAATCCTTGGTCTGCACATTTTCCAGCGCTTTCTCCGAGAAATCCGCCATTTTCTTCTGCGTGCCTGCACCATACTGAAGAATGATATTCGTGTTATTCAAATCAATCTGCTGGGTAAACTGCTCTACCATCCGCTGTTCTTCTTCCGACAATGCAGCCTCCTCCCAGGCCTCCGGGCTCTCCGGCTCCTCCTGTACTACCGCTACTTCTGCTTTCTCCTGAAACGGCTCCAATGTCAATGTTGGCGTTTCCGTAAACTCCTTAAATTCTTCGCTCATGCCTTGCTCCTTTCCAAATATGCCTCATCTGTTATCTGTGTAAATTTCTATTGCTGTTTTCATATTTTCTATATATATTTCTGTTTTATAAATTGTTACTGCGTCTTTTTCCAGTCCTGGTTCCCGGCAAGCCCCTCCTGCGCAAGCATCGTGTGGAGCACGGATATATCGGATGACACATCCCACGCCACATCTTCAAACAGGCTGTCCAGCAGTTTCTCAAAGGCTTCGTTTAACGTGTCCAAGGTCTGCTCTATCTCTGTCTTGGAGGTGCGGATATTCTCTCCCTGTACCGGCTGTTCATCCAGGCTCTGGTATGCCTCCAACAGCTTTACGGTGGTAGGAAGGTAATATTCCATCATCTTATTGATATCATCCAGGGACTCCGGGTCTTCCCCAACCCTGTCAAATATTTTCTGAATCAGCATTTCCATATGGGAAATTTTTCCAGAAATTTCTTCTCCGGGAATTGCGTCGTTGCAGGCCCTGATTTTGCAAATATAGTCCTGCCCCTTTTCCATTACAAGACGCAAAGTTTCATTTGCCGCCATCCTGTCCGCTTTTTTCGCGTCTTCTTGCATTTGAATCTGCTCTGCCTTCTGCTGTTCCAGACGTTGCCTGTTCAGTTCTTCATACTCGCGATATGTCTCATGGCTGACAATCAGGCACGTATTTTCTTTATCGAGATGCCCCTGCATAAACCAGCCTTTTCGAATCATTTTTCTTAAATCTTTCACCACATAAGAGACAGGCTTGCCGCTCAAATCCGCAAGTTCCTTTATGTTACAGTACGTCCTGCCCTTGAGGCCGCTGATGTATGTCCGGTATCGTTTTATGGAGGCGCGCATTCTTCCGCCCATTGCGTTCATGACGGCGCTTCCCGCCAAAAACGGCAGAAGAATCGACAGCGCAATGCGGATTCCTACCGGAAATTCGCCTAACAGCAGCGATACCAGGCACAAAATTACAACTGCAATGCCAAGCCCTACGTTGAGCACACAGCCCGTAATCGTCAGCGCCCATCCACCGGCTTTTATCCCGGTATTCTTGCGAAAAAGTTTCGGTGCGGCAAGTTCTGCCGCCGTTTCTTTTTTGGGACCGTACCAGCGGTAACTTTCTCTTTTGTATTCCCGGTTGACGCTTTGCTCCGCTGTACGAATTCCTTCGCGTATATTTACCACCGCTTCATTTACCGTATTTTTAATTGTTTTGTTCAATTGACTAAAATCCTGAGAACTGATGGCGTCCTCCACAATATGCTGGACGTCCTTCCCAAACTTCTCCCAATCTGATGTCATGTTTTTCTCCCTGCTGCCGAAAATGGCGTTGAAATCTGCCTGTTTTCCTGATAAAATCGTAAAATATGGCTATTGTAAAAAATAACTACTAATACATTATCTTACATTATTTCAGCAAAATCAATATTTTTTTGCTGGGAAATGCACTATCATATAGCCGCCTGTTTGTAATGACCGTGATAAATACGCATATCTTTTCTTCTGCAAAATAAATGAAAGGCATATGCAACGAGACATATACCTTTCATTTATAGATTATAATTTTTTTTGCTCTGCAGTTATTTACATACTACTGTCTTTATCTTGCTCCATTTTCCATAGATGGATTCCGGTACGGCTATGTCCGAGCAGTAATACGTCTTTACGTCCTTGTAATTTCTTATCCGGATATAATACTTCTTCCCATGTGACAAACCTTTTATTGTCTTCTTAATGTTTGTCGTTTTCAAAATTTTCACTGATTTCCGGAATTTCCTGTCACGGGCAATCTGGATCTGGTAGCCCGTGGACTGGGCGTTCTTCTTTACGGATACCTGTACCTGCCCTGGTTTCTTGCTACTGACACGGCTGATATTTCCACGTATCGGCGTTACTGTGAAGATGGCGTAGGCATTACTTATGTCTACTCCGTATGGTCGGAACATTTCGCCCCCTATCCGGTATCTCCCAATCTTCTTTATGCTCTTCACCTTGTTGTTATTCTTTGTCTGCATATTCCAAATCTTTTCAAAATAACCATCTTCCAGGTTAAGCTCGGACAGCGGGTAGTAATATAAATCTTTAGGATACTCCTTTACGCTTACCTTTGGTGGGGCAATCCTTTTCCCCGTATATTCCGCATATTTGGATGACAAATTCAAAGCCACTCCGACTCCTGAAACATTAGCAAAAATTTTATACTGTCCATAACGGGCTGTCGAAGGAATCTTTCCATCCCTGTTCTTTTTTACGCTGACACTCACATAATAGGTGCCAGCCTCAAGAACTGTCTGCAATCCCTGGTAATTTGCATAGTCATCGGTTATCCAATCCGCCTCGCCATCCATCTCTTCCTCATATTTTACCCAGTCAGGATTCTCCCAATCCAACATACGTTTCCCATCCTTATTGTATAAGGTCACCACATAAGTTTCCGGTTCATCATCCATCGTCTGAGTATTGATACCAATTACAATGTAAGACACTCTTTTCAATGTTAATTTATAATATTCTGTGGGTGCGTTTGATGCCAGATGCCCATAAAACACCTTCTTCAACGGCAATTTTGCAGCCTTTTTACGCGTTGTGTTGTCCTCAAACTTCGCTTTTGCCGACTGGAATGTGGCAGTTACTGCATAATCCAATCCCGTTTTAGGAATCACTGTCCCTTTTGTTTCCTGAATCTGGTAATAATAAGTACCTTTCTTCAACTGGTAGGTCTGTTTTCCATCGGCTGTTTTTCATCCACATCCAGATAGGTAATCCTGGCTCCCCGGACCTTTTCCAGATATTCACAGGTGTGCAGCACGGCATGATGCTCGATCTTTGTGGTAATGATATGGTCCCCTTTCTCCTTGTAAGCCTCAAAAGCCCCCACGATCGCCCAGTTATCCGCCTCTGTACCGCACCCGGTAAAATAAATCTCCTTGGCATCCGCCCCCAAAATCCCCGCAATGGTCTCCCGGGAGCGGGACACTGCTTCTTTGCTGGTCCCTGCCAGCTCATACACACTGGATGGATTTCCGTAATTCTCAGAAAAATACGGCAGCATGGCTTCCACAACTTCCGGCGCCACTTTCGTTGTTGCCGCATTATCCAGGCTCTTTTATTCTCCATTCTGATGATCTCCTTGCAAATCAAGTATCAGTTTTTTCAACTCGTCCCGGTAATTCCAGATGGTTTCAATT
>CAJUOE010000110.1 GCA_910587895.1 uncultured Lachnospiraceae bacterium | reverse complement strand
TCCCAATCGATCGTCTCGTTCCATTTGGAAACATCGATTCCCTTTTTCACACTGTCGCTATATGTCTCAAAATCCGTATTTTCCGTGTATCTCACGGTGGCACGCCGGGCATACTGCCAGCGTTTTCCTATGGTTCTTTAACATAACTTTTTCCCACTCATATTTACCGCTAAGGCTTTTCAGCCGTTTCACCTGATGAATCTCCACGTCATTTGTGTACTGTCCGCAGAGTTCACAGGTTTTGGAGCGCAGTTTTGCCGCTATGCGGTTCGGTTTATCATACCGCTTATAGGCGGGCAGGATATCTGCCTGCGGCACATTAGGCTTGTCCTTGCGGATAAAAGGCCCTCTGTAAAATACGCTCTCCTTCATACCGCCTTTTGTCTTATAAATGACTGTAAACCGTCCATTTCTGAAATATCTCTTTTTGATTTTTCTGGTCTTTGTGCGGTATTTATTTGCGAATGTTTTCAACATACTATAATGCATTAAACTCGCATACTTGCTCATTGCGCATACATTACATGCCAGTGAGTAATAGTTGTACAAACCTCTGATTTCAGAGTTGTACTTTGACAGGATTTCGATATCCTTACGGTTAATGAGCTGTGGTCTGTGAATGGCTTTCCAATGCTCTTTTTGTGTAACTTTGTCCTTCTTGATACGGATTGCGCCATACTCCAACAGTTTTGATTCCCATTTTTCATGCGGCATGTATAACTTTACTGCGCCGCTGTACCCCTTCACTTTCCTGCCTTGGCGTTTTGTGATTTCCCGGCTCTTTGAAATAGAGATATCATAGCCGAGGAATCTCGCCCGGTCAGTAGCATAGGTGATTTTGGTTTTCTCCACTGACAGCGTAAGGTTTAATTTTTCTTTGAGGAATACAGCAAGGTCTGCTTTTAATTCTTCCGCATCCCTTTTGCTCCCGATAATGCTTATGATAAAGTCATCCGCATAACGGACGTATTGCAGGTTTTTATAGGTTTCATCCCTGAACTGCTTAGACGGGATTTCCCTCTGTTTCTCCCGCAGTCTGCGTAATTCCCCGGCACGTTCTTTCTTTTCGGCTTCGGTAAGCGTATCCCATACTTCCCTGTTCTGGCGCATGAACTTCTGCACTTCACGGTTCCGTCTGGCGTATTCCGGGTTCACTTTACGGTTTACCCGGTTCCCTTTTATAAAGCCTTCTTTGTATTCCTCCACATACATATCCAATTCATGCAGGTAAATATTTGCCAATATGGGACTGATACCGGAACCCTGCGGAGTGCCGCAGTAAGTCCTGTTGTACTGCCATTGTTCCATATATCCGGCTTTCAGAAATTTCCACATCAATGAGATAAAAGCTTCGTCATCAATGCGCCTGCGCAGAATATCAATGATAACATGGTGGTCGAAGCTGTCAAAACATGCCTGAATGTCACCTTCCACAAACCAGTTTGCCCCCGCAAATGTCCGCTGTATCTGTTCGAGGGCTGTATGGCAGCTCCTTTTCGGGCGGAATCCGTGGGAATAGTCGGAGAAGGTTGGCTCATAAATGCTTTCCAATATCATTCGGACTACTTCCTGCACCAGCTTGTCATCCCCGGAAGGAATCCCAAGCGGACGCTTCTTACTGCTGTTTTTCTTTGCAATATATGTACGCCGTGCAGGTTTTGGGCGGTAAGAACGGTCTTTTAATGCGCTGATGATACGCTCTATTCTCGGACTGCTCATTCCGTCCAGTGTTTCACCATCCACACCCGGCGTCATGCTTCCCTCATTGGCGTAGATATTTCTATATGCCAAAAGGTAAAACTCCGGGTTGTACAGGTTCCGGTAGAGCCTTTGGAACCTATACGATAAATCTTTAGACTGTTTGTTTAGGCTATTCAATACATCAGTTGGATTTCTCATGATGCCTCACGCACCTTCCTTTCTTTCTCTGTATTAAAAGCATACTGCTCCCCTTCGTCATGTGGGCGGC
>CAJUOE010000109.1 GCA_910587895.1 uncultured Lachnospiraceae bacterium | reverse complement strand
TACAATTTTCCAGCAAATTCAAATGTCCGATATGAAACAGGTCAAACACCCCTGTCACATACCCCACTTCATCATTTCCCCATCCGTTCCGGTAAATAAATCCTCTCCCTGCGCGCCATAGCTGCCGTCCATCAACGCATCATAATTATCAAGAAAACATCTGGAAACGTCGTTTATCATCCATCCCTGGATATATACCGCCCAATTCTGCACGGCATTGCTCTCTGGGCGCTGCAAACGCCTCTTTAAGGCACGCTCATATTTCTTCTCCAGGCTGTATACAAGGCGCATAAAAACTTCTTTCTTATCCTCCTGGATTTTATCGCCGTAAGACCTAAGCTCACTGACAAGTTTCTCATATGTGATGCATCCCTTCTTTACGGCATCCTCAATATCGGCTGTCTTATATGCGATATCGTCCGCCGCCTCCAGCACAAACGCCAGCGGATGGCGGTTTCCATGTGTGCCAAGGCTTACCTGCAAATCTTCAAACAATTCTCGCTCTGCATAATAATACCCCATCTTTTTATGCTTGATGTGACCTTTCTTCTCAATCTCCAAAGAAGATCCGGGATATTTCATAATGGTACCCAAAAGCGATTTGGTCAGGTTCATGCCATTCTCATCTACCAGATAATGCAGTTTCGCCACCAGACGCAAGGCCTGCGTATTCCCCTCAAAATGACAGAAATCCTCCTGCATCTGCCGATTTAAAATCTCGCTTAACGGCTGCTCGCTGCCGTCGTCTCTGCGATAATTTATCTTCGGTAAATTCATAGAAAACCAGTCCCGGATTGCCGTCTCTCCAAAATGGCCGAAGGGCGGATTCCCGATATCATGCAAAAGC
This sequence comes from uncultured Lachnospiraceae bacterium, assembly GCA_910587895.1. GTDB lineage: Bacteria > Bacillota > Clostridia > Lachnospirales > Lachnospiraceae > Petralouisia. The sequence continues at coordinate 4,248 of CAJUOE010000109.1, read as the reverse complement.
CCCGCGCATTGCAGGATATCACAGATGTATCCCTGATATTCCGGCAAAAACCCCGCATCTTTCTTCTCCTGAATAATGCCTCTTGCGATATTCTGTCCCAATGATTTGGCAAAGGAAGAAACTTCCAGGGAATGTGTCAGCCTCGTGCGGACAAAATCACTGTTATCCAATGGAAACACCTGCGTCTTATCCTGCAGGCGTCGAAACGATGCGCTCCCGATAATCCGGTGATAATCTTTCTCATACTCCGTCCGCAAATCCGCAGACGATTTCTTCCTGTAATCTCTCACCCTGTCATCACAGAGCAGTTTCTTCCATTCCATGACCGTACCTTCTCTCACAAAATCCACATTTATCCATCATACACTGTTTTCATTCCACACTTTTGAAACTTTTTCTAATTCTATCATGCCGATATTGTTTCCGCAATACATAAGGCGGAATTTTCAGATAGTAATAAGCATTTTAAATATTAAGACAAAAAGCCTCCTGCCGAATCGTGGCAGGAGGTTTTTATTTATTATTTCTGCTTATTCTTCTGCAAATATTTATAAATATTTCTTCAGGACTTCTACCTTATCCGTTGCCTCCCAGGGCAGGTTCAAATCGTTGCGTCCGAAATGTCCATACGCTGCCGTCTGCTTGTAAATTGGACGCCTCAGATCCAGCATTTTGATGATTCCCGCCGGGCGCAGATCAAAGTTCTCACGAATCATGTCTACCAGTTTCTCATCGGAAATCTTACCGGTGCCAAACGTATCCACCATCACAGAGGTCGGCTGTGCCACACCGATTGCATAAGACAACTGGATTTCACATTTATCTGCAAGACCTGCCGCTACAATATTCTTAGCCACATAGCGCGCTGCGTAGGCTGCCGAACGGTCTACTTTCGTACAATCCTTACCAGAAAAAGCCCCGCCGCCATGACGCGCATATCCGCCGTATGTATCCACGATAATCTTACGTCCGGTCAGTCCTGCATCTCCATGCGGTCCGCCAATCACGAAACGTCCGGTCGGATTGATGAAGAATTTCGTCTCGGCGTCTATCATCTCCTTGGGAAGAATCGGGTCAAATACATGTTTTTTGATATCCGCATGAATCTGCTCCTGCGTTACATCCGCATCGTGCTGCGTGGAGAGCACAACTGCCTCCAGCCTCGTCGGGTTGCCATCTTCATCATATTCTACGGACACCTGGGTCTTTCCATCCGGCCGTAAATATTTTAAAGTACCGTCCTTACGTACCTTTGTCAACTGCAAGGCAAGCTTATGCGCAAGTGAAATCGGATACGGCATCAATTCCGGCGTCTCATTTGATGCATATCCAAACATCATGCCCTGATCCCCGGCTCCAATTGCCTCAAGCTCTTCATCTGACATCTTGTTTTCTTTTGCCTCCAGCGCTTTGTCCACGCCCATTGCAATATCAGCAGACTGGCGATCCAATGCGACCATAACCGCACAGGTATTTCCATCAAATCCGGTTGCCGCATCATCATAGCCGATTTCATTTACCGTATCCCGTACAATCTGCGGAATATCAATCTGTGCTTTGCTCGTAATCTCTCCGGTTACCAGAACAAACCCCGTACAGGTTGCCGTCTCACATGCCACGCGGCTCATGGGATCCTGCTCCATCAATGCATCCAGAATCGCATCTGACACCGCATCGCACACTTTATCCGGATGTCCCTCTGTGACAGATTCCGAAGTAAATAATCTTTTTTCCATTTCTGTTTCCTCCTTTGATTCTCATTCCAGATAACGTAACGTTAAAAAGGTTCGCCTATTGAAAATAAGCGAACCTGATAGTCAAAAAGATAATCAAATCCTCTTATTGTTCGATCACTCGCTCAGGTTAGCACCTTCCATAAGGGGTTGCCGTGGTTTCACAGATCCTATGTACCTCCACCACTCTGAATAAGAGAAAATATTACAACAATATGGAATTTTCAAATCTTCGTATCTAGCATACTATGTTTTACATAAGATGTCAACACTTTTATTTACTCGGTATCAAACGCGCAATACGTCCTGCAAATTCGTTAAAGTTCTGGGTCTGAAGGATGACTTTGCCCGGTCCGGTAAGCTTGGTGAGGAACAATCCCTCTCCGCCGAAGAAGATATTCTTTAAGCCCTTTACGGTCTCAACCTCATACTTCACGCTCTCCTCGAAAGCAACTACGTTCCCGGTATCAACTTTAATTACCTCGCCCGGCGCCAGATTCTTCTCAATCTTATTTCCATCAATCTCCAGAAATACCATTCCGGAACCGGAAATCCCCTGCAAGATAAAACCTTCCCCGCCGAAAAATCCGGCCGACAGCTTCTTGGTAAACTTAACGCTTAAGTTTACGCTCTCCTGCGCGCACAGGAACGCGCCTTTCTGGCAGATCATCGTTCCGCTGGCTCCGATATCAATCGGAAGAATCTCGCCTGCCACCGTTGAGGCAAATGCAATCATCGCATCCGGTTTCTCCGCCTTATAGGTTGCCATAAACAGGGATTCCCCGGAAAACATTCTTCCGATGCTCTTTCCCAGGCCGCCTCTCATGTTAGAATCCATCGTGATTCCTTCGCTCATCCATGCCATTCCGCCAGACTGGGTGTACATACTCTCCCCCGCTGCGTCAAAACGAACTTCTACTGCTGGCATTGTGTCTCCTAAAACCTGATATCTCATAACCTCTCTCCTTTATATTAATATAATTTATAGATACGCTTTCATTCCTTCGGTGGTCTCCTGAATCAACATAATTGCATCCTTTGCCTGTTTCGCATATTGCAGGCTTTTCTCACTGATGCTGCTCGCCTGTTCGGCATTGGCGGTTATCTGCTCCGTCGTCGCCGACAAATGGGAAATATTGTCTACAATACGGTTGTTGGCATCTGCAAGATGGTTGATTCTCTGATCTATTTCCTGAATATCCTCGATTAAATTTTCCATATTCTGATCCAGTTTTCCAAAACTGTCCGCCGCGGAATGTATCATCTTATTCTGGTTTGTCGTGGCTTCCAGAGAAGTCTCGATAGACCTCATTACCTCATTTGCATTCTCATTCAACTCCAGAATAATTCTTGTAATGCTCTCGGTAGAATTCTTCGTCTGTTCCGCCAGCTGGCGTATCTGGTCTGCCACCACGGCAAATCCCCGCCCGGCCTCCCCGGCCCTGGCGCTCTCAATGGAGGCGTTCAGTGACAGCAAATCCGTCTGGCTGGAGATATCAAGAATCATGTCTGCGATCTCCTCTACCTCCTTCGTCTTATCCTGAAGCTTGCCCATGGACTCCGTCACCTGTTTATTGGTGCTTGCAATCTGTGCAGACTGCCCTTTCAGTTCTTCCATCACATCCAGATTCTCCTGAATGCTCTTATTCGAATCTTCTGCAATATCCACCATTTTCCGGGAACGGTTGAGCGTCTCATCAATCAACTCCTGAATATTCTGGGTCATAATGCTCTGCTCCGAAATATTATCCGCTGTCACCCCGGTGGTTGAAGAAATCTCCTGCATACTGCGCGTCACCATCCTGGTTGACTCAACCAGATCGTCCACCATCTCCGTACTTTTACCGGATTCTTCCTGTACCGTCTGTGAGATGGAAATGATTCCGTCCATCATCTTCTTCTGTTTCTCACTCTGTTCAAGCACCGTACCCAGGGCGTGGTCACTGAACATCTTTGTCACGCCGCCCACGCGTCCAAGAACATAGAGCACGCCAAGCATGACATAAATTGTGCAGATCGTATCAATGTCCCAGGTAATCATATGTTTCACACCCTGTACAATTAACTCCATAATATACAGTGCAACATAAGAGAAAAATGTAATCCTGTAATTCTTAGAATCATAATAAGGAACCTGTGCTGCAAGGATTCCCAGCAACAGAATATTGATAAACTGTGCATCCGTCTGCAAAGCCAAGCTTAGAAACATCAGCCCATATTCAATATTGATTGCCATTTTCAGCCGTGGCGTTGCCCGGTCTTTTAACAGAAGAACCGTATTTATGATAATACAGAGTGCAATAAACACCGTATTGGCAGCCATCATAATGAGCACCATGCCGCCTGTCATATATTTCAGCCACAGGTATGCGGCATATCCCACCCATGCAGCTACAACTGCAATATATAGAAAAAGGTTCATCATGCGGTAACGCTCTGATTTGTCATTGTATCGGAATCTGTTCTCTGTACCCATATTCTTCCTCCTATATGTGTCCCCTGCCGCTCTTTTTTT
>CAJUOE010000108.1 GCA_910587895.1 uncultured Lachnospiraceae bacterium | reverse complement strand
ATCCTCCATGGAAAAATACTCTTTATCGGTAGTTGCGCGCGGATGGTTGCCGCCCGCGCCATTGATTAAGATATCGCAGTCGCCGAGCTCTTTGGATATCTTCTTATGCGCCTCCTCAAGGCTCTCCTTCTCCAGCACATTTGCCTGATAGCCCTTCGCGATTCCGCCCTGCGCGGTAATTTTTTCCGCACTCTGTTTTGCAGCCTCCTCGTTCAGATCCAGAAGCGCAACCTTTGCCCCGCATTCTGCAAGCGCCTCCGCCATGGAGGAGCAGAGGATTCCGCCTGCCCCTGTCACAACCGCTACTTTTCCGTTCAAATCTATTTTAAATGGTAAGTTCATGTTTCTGTCTCCCTTCTCAATTTCATTGTCCAAACGCCCATAATTTCCCTGGCTGTTTCTCAATTCCGTTCGCCATCACATTCATGATTTCTGCGCGCCTTTTTCAATCGCCTCCCAAAGGCCGTTAAGGTACGTGGCACCCAGCGCGCGGTCGTACAATCCATAACCCGGACGTCCGGTCTCGCCCCAGATCATCCTTCCGTGATCCGGGCGGATATAGCCGCAGAATCCATTGTCATACAACGCTTTCATAATTTCATACATATCCAGCGAGCCGCACTGCGAAAGATGCGCCCGCTCCTCAAACCCGTTTTCCAGCACTTTGACATTGCGCATATGCACAAAATGAACCCTTCCCTGAGACGTATATTTTTCCGCCATATGCACCACGTCATTGCGGCAGGAACATCCAAGCGAGCCTGTACACAGCGTAATCCCATTGTGGGAATCGTCCACCAGCTTCAAAAAACGATCCAGATTTTCCTCGCAGGTGATGATGCGCGGCAAGCCGAAAATGCTCCAGCACGGGTCGTCCTCATGGATTGCCATATTAACGTCACATGAGGCGGCAACCGGAATGATCTGCTCCAGGAAATATCTGAGGTTGTTCCACAAATCTTCATCTGTCATCGCCTGATACTGCGCCACAGTTTCTTTCAATTCTTCCCGGCTGTAGCTTGCATCCCAGCCCGGCAGGGTCAGGTCGCTGTCGCTCTCCAAGGGATTGACCTGATCCACCTGCTCCTGGTAATACACCAGTGAAGTCGAGCCATCGGGAAGGACATGGTCGAGCTGCGTTCTCGTCCAGTCAAAGACCGGCATGAAATTATAGCAGATGCATTTCACCCCCGCCGCTGCCACACGACGGATATTTTCACAGTAATTTGCTATATACTGATCCCTCGTCGGTTTTCCGAGCTTGATATCCTCATGCACAGGGATGCTCTCTACCACCTCAAAATGAAGCCCCGCTCCCTCAATTTCTTTTTTCAACGCCTCTATTGATTCTTTCGGCCATACCTCTCCGGGCGGAACGTCATAGACTGCGGTTACAATCGTATGCATTCCCGGTATCTGCCGGATATTTTCAAGTGTTACCCTGTCATCCGCCCCATACCAGCGGAACGATAATTTCATATTTCTCATACAGCCTTCTCCTTTCTGCGGCTTGCAAGAATTTCTCCATTCTTCACTACCACATCCCTGGAAAGCGGATAGGCGAAAATCAAAATCAATGCGACAATCACATAACAGATGCCGGGAAATATCGTGGCAATGTTATAGATCCCTACGCGCACCGCGTCCGTCTGCACGGCTCCCGGCTCAGATACATATCCAATTGCCGACAAGGCAAAACCACTCAGGCCTCCGGCAAGCGCCTGTCCAATCTTGCGGGCAAAGGAATATACGCCGTACACCGTACCGTCCTCCCGGTTCCCGGTTTTCACCTCCTGGTAATCAATCACATCCGTGATGTACGCCCACACCACCATATTAAAATAGTACATGCCAAAATTTGCAAAAAACGTAATCACTACATAGAGCCAGGGATTTCTCACCTTAAAAAAGAAGAGCAGGACAAACACAATCCCGGTAAACAGCATACCAACCGCCCCGGCTTCCTTTTTGCCAAATCGCTCTGTGATCTTTCCGGTAAACGCCGCCAAAATCAGGGACGTCGGCACGCCCACAAAACCCATCACGGACAGCGCGCTCGTATTTTTAAACCACTCCGCAAACAGGTAGTTGTTCATGGACTGCACCATCAGGGAACTGAGCAGCAAAAAGATGGCGGCTGCGATGATGGCGAGCAGCGCGCGGTTGGAAACCAACGCATGGACCGTCTCTCCCATTCCCGGCATTTTCCCGTCATTCTTCTTTTCAATTTTCACACGCTCCGTCGTCATTTGATAGCAAAGGATATAGCAGATCACCGCCAGCACGGAAAATACTCCGGCAATGAGGGTAAAATTCCTCGGATTTACAATCTGGTTGCCGTCTGCATCCGTGTAATAGACGACCATCGGTGCAACCACCATAATCACAACGCTGGCAAACGTTGCGCCCATGGAACGAAACGTCGAGAGCTCGGCGCGCTGCCTTGGGTTATCCGTAATGGCCGATGCCATGGAGCCATAAGGAATATTGATTGCCGTATACAAAAGGGAACCCCAGAGAATATAGGTAATAAACATATAGATAATTTTCACGCTCATAGATGCCGGCGCCAGCACAGACTGGTACATAAGAAAACTGACAAATGCAACCGGGAGGCAGATTCGCTTGATCCACGGACGAAATTTCCCGTCTTTCGCCGCAGGAAGCCTGTCCACAATCCGCCCCATGCCAATGTCCGTAAAGGCGTCTACCACTCTTGCCACTACGAACAGGATGCCGACCATACCCGGGTCGATTCCCAGTACATTTGTATAAAATACCATCAGAAAAGAACTTGCAAAAATAAAGGTAAAATCATTGCCGAAATCACCAAACATATACCCCAGTTTGTCTTTGATTCCAAAGGGTCTTGCATTACTCGTTTCACTCATATCATTTCCTCCAGCTATAACTACACATATTTGCAGTTATTATCTGCAACTGGAAGAAAATTATTCTTTATTGTGATGACATATGTTATAATTCCTATGTTGTCCAACCTACACCCGACAACGGGAGGAGGTGTTCAAATGGAAATCATCATTACTTTTCTGGTTCTTTACAGATGTGGTTGGATTCACCTTTATGTCGGTGAATTTGAAACCGACAGTGTCGGTTTTCGCAGTTTTT
>CAJUOE010000107.1 GCA_910587895.1 uncultured Lachnospiraceae bacterium | reverse complement strand
GACTGGAGTTCAGACGTGTGCTCTTCCGATCTCAGGTTATAGAGGTCGCGGCGTTCATTCGCCTTGCCTGGCTGTAAGAAGAGCTGTACATAATGCCGTATCCGGTTTTGCAGGCGTCAATCGCGCGCTGTGGCGCCACGTCCACTTCGAAGGTAAACCGGTTGCCGTCTGCCGTAATGATGATGTTGGCAGTGCCGTATTTGTGGGCTGTGATTACGCCGGATTTGCTTACCGTAGCCACAGAAGATTTTTTGGATCTGTATGTAATCCTGCTCTGCGAAGATACGCCGGACAGCTTAATCTTCGAGGTTCCTTTTGGTGCAAGGGCGATAAAGGAAGATTTCAGTTTCGGATTGGTGACAACTACTGTATGTTTGAAGGTTTTTCCATCTGCCTTGATGGTCAGCGTGGTTTTACCGGTTTTACTGCCGGCTGATATGGTACCGTCGGCGCTGACGGATGCCAGGGATTTCTTCTTCAGTTTCCATGTGACGTCGCTGAATGTGGTAAGGCCGCTCAGGGAAACCTTCTGGGAATGTCCTACCGATACAACGGTGTGCCTGGATTTTAATTTTGGCTGGGACACTTTTAAATGGGTGATATATTGTTTTGCCGTGCCGTCGGAATAGCTGACAGTGGCGGTAATATTCGCAGAGCCATATCTTTGCCCGGTCACTTTGCCCGTCTGTGAATCGACGACTGCGACCCTGGGGTTTGAGGAACTCCAGACCGTATCGGTAATGACAACGTCCGGTTTGTTCACGTGCTTTAACGTCAGGGTTTCCTTGACGCCCCGGGCAATGGAGGCTTCCTGCTGCTCAATGCCGCAGTCGATGACGTTAATGTCGCAGGTCTGCTTGCAGTCCACATACTGTCCGTCCTTGTACAGAGAGTAAGATGCGGTTAATATGGTGTTTCCGGGTTGGCGTGCCTTCACCTTGCAGATATTTCCGCTGGTGGAGATGTCCGCGATAGACGGATCGTCAATCTCATAGGAAACGTTTTCATAAGCGGAAATGTTGGACATATAGATGTTCGCACTGCCGCCTTCCATCAGCGTCTGGGAGGAACGGTTAAGCTTGTATTTGTTTTTCAGGACCGTTACCTTGCAGGAAGTCTTTGCTCCGGGAACAGACGCCGTAATCGTGGTCGTCCCCGGACGGATGCCCGTGATGATTCCGTCTTTGGACACACGCGCCACCTTTGCGTTGGAAGAGCGGCAGGAAAGCCTGGAAAACGGATGTGCTTTGGCGTCCAGATTATAATTGCTGTTGGCAAAAATGTAAACTTTCTTTGTGTCCAATTTCACGGAAGGATTTTTGACAGTTACCTTGCATTTTTTCTTCATGCCGTGGCAGGATGCCGTAATCGTAGCCGTACCTGTTTTTTTGGGCGTAAGTTTTCCTTTGCTATCGACCGTTACAATTTTCTGGTTCGAAGATTTCCAGTTAATCGTTCCGCTGGGAGCGACGGACGCTGTTAAAATTTCCGTAGATTTCAGATAGATCGTTTTTTTGTCCTGCAATTTCAGGCTGGGAGCCAATACAGATATCTGGCAGGTGGAAGATAGCGTGCAGGTTTTATCGTTTTGTTTCAGCACGGCAGAGACAGTAATTACGGCATTGCCCGTTTTATGCGCTTTGACCAGTCCCTGCGCAGATACGGAAACAATATCGGGACGACTGGATGTCCATGTGATTTGCGGCGGATTCTCTGTGGCATTGGCATTATACCCGGAAATGGATGGCGTAAGCTGCAATGCGCCGCCGACATAGAGACTGCCTGTAGAATGATTTAAGGTAAGGTTAAGAGTTGTCTCGACCTGTGCAGATTCCTCTGCGGCAGGGGTAGAAACAGAGGAAAACTGAGCTGCCTGGGAGACAAAAGGCGTCTCAAGCATCAGCAGGCAGCCCAGAAGGAAAGGAATGAATTTTTTGCTTTTCATTTGTATATGCCTCCTATGTAAAATAAAACAAATGTACAATATATACTATGATAATCTCTTTGCAGGGCAGATTCAAGAGGCGATTAAGGATTTGGAAAATTTTTAACAAATTATTTACAGAAAGTAATAATTTGAACTTGCTTTTTGGGGAGGATAATAATATAATGGATAGGCATATATAGTGGAAGGGGTATGAAAAGTACACTATATTTAGTAAAAAAGACAGATATATGTTGTTTTGGAGGAGACATTTTAATGAAGATTATCAAGAGAAGCGGCAAAGAGACAGGATTTGATAAGAGCAAAATTGTAGACGCGGTTGCCAAGGCAAATCAGGAGGTGGCGGAGAGCGACAGACTGACGGAGGAACAGATTGAGCAGATTGCAGGGCATATAACGGACATCTGTGCATCCATGGATCGGATTTACAATGTGGAAGAGATTCAGGATATGGTTGAAAATGAGATTATGGCGTGCAAGGCTTATGAAGTTGCAAGGAAATATATTACCTACCGTTACAAACGCGCCCTGGTACGCAAATCCAATTCAACAGATGAACAGATTTTAAGTCTGATAGAATGCGATAATGAGGAAATCAAACAGGAGAATTCGAATAAGAATCCGATTGTGAACAGTGTACAGAGGGATTATATGGCAGGTGAGGTCAGCAAGGACATTACGAAACGGTTTTTGTTGCCTGAGCATATTGTCCGCGCGCATGAGGAAGGCAGGATTCATTTTCATGATTCCGATTATTTTGCGCAGCATATGCACAATTGCTGTCTGGTAAATCTGGAAGATATGCTGCAAAACGGAACAGTCATCAGTGAGACGATGATTGAACGCCCGAAAAGTTTTTCGACGGCATGTAATGTGGCGACACAGGCGATTGCTCAGATTGCCAGCTCCCAGTATGGCGGACAGAGCATTACACTGTCCCATCTGGCGCCTTTTGTTGAGGTAAGCCGACAGAAATTAAGAAAAATTGTTCGCCGGGAATTTATGGCGGCAGGGTTGCCTCTTGTAGAGGATAAAGTGAATGAGGTTGCAGAGATGCGCGTAAAGGAGGAAATCCGCCGCGGGGTTCAGATGATTCAATATCAGGTGATTACACTGATGACGACAAATGGGCAGGCGCCTTTTGTTACCGTTTTCATGTATTTGAATGAAGTGGAAGAGGGACGGCTCAGAGATGATCTGGCAATGGTAATCAAGGAAATGTTGTTACAGCGGATGCAGGGCGTCAAAAACGAAAAGGGCGTCTATATTACGCCGGCATTTCCAAAGTTGATTTATGTGCTTGAAGAAGATAATATTCGCGAGGGCAGTCGTTACTACAGCCTGACAAGGCTTGCAGCAAAATGCACGGCAAAACGTATGGTGCCGGATTATATTTCCGAGAAGGTCATGAAACGTGATAAGCAGGGCTATTGTTATCCCTGTATGGGTTGTCGTTCCTTTTTGACAGTATATCATGATGAGGAGAACCAACCCAAATTTTACGGCAGATTCAACCAGGGCGTTGTCACGTTAAATTTGGTAGACATTGCCTGTTCTTCCGGAAAAGACAGGGACAAGTTCTGGCGTATTTTTGATGAAAGACTGGAGCTGTGTTATGAGGCGTTGATGCTTCGCCATAAGCGTCTGAAAGGAACGCCTTCGGATGTTGCGCCGATTCTGTGGCAATATGGCGCGCTGGCGCGGTTGAAAAAGGGAGAAACCATCGACAAACTCCTTTACAATGGCTATTCTACGATTTCTCTGGGTTATGCGGGGCTTTGCGAATGTATCAGGTATATGACTGGCAAATCTCATACGGATCCAAATGCGATGCCGTTCGCCTTGAAGGTTATGGAACACATGAATGCAGCTTGTAAACGCTGGAGGGAACAAACGAAGATTGATTTCAGCCTGTATGGTACGCCGCTGGAGTCTACCACCTATAAATTTGCCAAATGTCTGCGGCGTCAGTTTGGCTTGATTGAGGGCGTTACAGATAAGAATTATATAACCAACAGTTACCATATTCATGTAACCGAAGAAATTGATGCGTTCAGCAAACTGACCTTTGAATCGCAGTTTCAGAAATTGTCGCCAGGCGGCGCGGTAAGTTATGTGGAGGTACCGAATATGCAGGGGAATATCGATGCGGTACTTACCGTTATGCAACATATTTATGAGAACATTATGTACGGAGAACTCAATACAAAGAGTGATTTCTGCCAGGTATGCGGATATGAGGGAGAGATTAAGATTGTATCTGACAAGGACGGAAAACTGGTATGGGAATGTCCGAACTGCAAGAACCGTGAGCAGGATAAGATGAATGTGGCCCGCAGGACCTGCGGTTATATCGGTACGCAGTTCTGGAATCAGGGAAGGACGCAGGAGATTCAGGAAAGGGTGATGCATCTGTAATGAAATATGGGGAAATAAAGAAAATAGATATTGCAAACGGACCTGGTGTGCGTGTGTCCCTGTTCGTATCGGGCTGCACCCATCACTGTAAAGGCTGTTTTAACCCGGAGACATGGGATTTTGAGTACGGAAATGTGTTTACGGAGGATACACAGGAGCAAATATTTGAGATGCTTGCGCCCGACTATATTGCCGGTCTGACGGTGCTTGGAGGAGAACCTTTTGAACCTGACAACCAGCGTGCGCTGCTGCCGTTTCTAAAGGAGGAAAGGAAACGGTATCCGCAGAAAAATATCTGGTGCTACACCGGATACCTGCTGGACGAGGAGTTATGGAAAGACAGTGCGGCGAGATGTGAGGCTACCGATGAGATGTTATCGTTTCTGGATGTTCTGGTAGACGGTGAATTTAAGCAGGAGGAAAAAGATATATCCCTGCGGTTTCGCGGCTCAAGGAACCAGAGGCTGATTGATGTTCCTGAGAGTCTGAAACAGGGAAAGGTGTGTCTGTACAGGTTGAGATGACAATGCAACATATGCAATCTCTCAAGATGGATGAACGATTAATAGGAATTTAAGAAAAGAATAAGAAATAATTTGCAAAAGATGAAATATCTTGCAAACGGCAAGTGGTAATATAGAAAGAGGGAAGTAAAATGGAATATCTGGAAACATATGAGAAACCGGAGTATCATAAGATTATGCGGGTGTCTTTGGCGTTGGATGGATGCCGCATTCTGAAGGGACCACAGGACGAAAAACAGCTGATGGAATTTCTGGAAGATGATGTGCAGATTGGAAGATACCGTAAAATGCTGCAGCTTGTGGTACGTGAGAAGGTGGAGGAGAGCGCACAGGAGCGTGTTTTACAGTTTTTTTCGCCAGAAAATCTGAAGACGCAGTTTAAAAACGGAGAGACAAAGGTGACGTGTTCTTATTTCAGGAAAGTGGACGGACAACTGCGGCCGGTATCGGCAGCCGTATATCCGAGAAGTTTTGGGAAACAGGGAGAGCTGAAAGAATTTATGATATATATTTTCATGGAGAATGTTTAGTCACAGTGAGGTTTCATGTAGTTTAGAGCAGAAAAATAGAATTGAGGGATGCGTATGGCAAAACGAAGGCGCAGCAGAAAACAGAGACGAAAGATAAAGATTATAGTTGGAGGGACCGCTCTGGTTCTGACCGTGCTGATTGGATTGTATGTCGGAATTTCGTTCTTTTTCAATGACCATTTTTTCTTCCGTGCAAAAATCAACGGCTGGAGAGTCGGCGGAATGGATTTGCAGGCCGCAGAGGAGAAAGTGGGAGATGGTGTGGAAGACTATCTTCTGACCGTGTTTGACAGGGATGGAGAGAAACATCACGTATACGGCGGAGATATTGAATGCTCCTATGTGCCGGACGGTTCGGTGGAGAAATTGCTGCATAAGCAGAATCCGATTCAATGGGTGAGCGCTATTTTCAGTCCTCATGAAAGTGAAGTGCCTGTTACTATGGAATATAAGGAAGAATTGATTTCGAAAGCTGTGGAATCTCTGGATTGTTTTCAGGAGGAGAATATCACGAAACCGGAAAATGCACGCATTGAGGAGGGAGAAGACGGCTATTATGTAGAACCTGAAAAACCGGGAAATCAGATGATTTTTGAGAATGTGCTTGCGAAGGTGAAACAGGCGGTATCTGATGGAGCGTCATCCGTTCAGCTTACGGATGAAGATTATGTCAGTCCGGAGTATACCAGTGAGAGCGATGCAGTCGTGGGAGCGATGGAGAAGATTGACAGATTTCAGAATACAGAGATACATTATGAGATTAAGGATTATGAGGAAACGCTTGGTAAAGAGCAGATTAAGGATTTTATAGAGGTCGAGGGATTTGAGGTATCTCTGAACGAGAAAAAGATTACAGATTATGTTCAGTCGCTTGCAAGTAAATACAATACATATGCGGATGTGCGCAAGTTTCATACCTCTTCGAATGATACGGTTGAGATTGGCGGCGGGGATTATGGATGGATTGTGGACAAACCCGGTGAGGCCGAGCAGTTAAAGGCGGATCTGGAGACGGGGAAATCTGTGAGCCGCGAGCCTGTCTATTCCCAGCGCGCCTATGTGGAAGGCAAGGATGATGTTGGAAAGACGTATGTGGAGATAGATTATACAAAACAGCATATGTGGTTCTATAAAGATGGCGAGCTGGTTGTGGAAAGCGATGTTGTCACAGGAAATATTAACAGGGACAATGGTTCGCCGGACGGTGTATTTAAGATTGTGTATAAGGACAGCCCAGCCGTGCTCAAAGGAGAGGATTATGAGTCGGACGTACAGTATTTTATGCCCTTTGCCTATAATGTAGGTATTCATGATGCATCCTGGCGGGGAGATAAGTTTGGCGGGGAAATCTATAAATCTAACGGTTCCCATGGCTGTATCAATGCGCCGTTGGAAGTGGCGACAAAAATCTATGAGAATATTGAGGTTGGAACGCCTGTGATTGCATATTATCGGGAAAAAGTGGAATTGACGGCAGAAAATGCCAAAATATCCAATGCGTTTTCCTATGTAGATAAGGAAAAAGAAAAAGACGGCAATGAATAAGTCAAATGCCCCGCAGTAAGCGGGGCATGGATAAGATAAAGGATTGGTTTTCCAGTCCTTTTTCTTATGAAAAAATAAAATTAGCACGGTCAGCAGGTTTCCCACCTTCCGCTTGCGCCGCAGGGGAGCGTCAGACCATTAGAAGAGACGGGAAGTCCAATTTCCTGTGCGTCAACATGACCTTTAAATTCGGCCAGCGCCGTGCCGAGCATATAGGCGAGTACGGCTGGCTGTAAACCTGTCGTATAGGAATTAATCAGGAAAAACAGAGGCTTTTTGGTCAGTAACTGTGCGCAAAGCGTTACCAGCGGGTAGATTTTGTCCTCAATTTTCCAAATTTCTCCTTTGGGTCCCCTGCCGTAGGAAGGTGGATCCATAATGATGGCATCGTAGTGATTGCCACGGCGGATTTCCCGCTCGACAAACTTCACGCAGTCGTCCACAATCCAGCGGATCGGGGCGTCGCCGAGATTGGAGGCGAGAGCGTTTTCTTTTGCCCAGGTTACCATTCCCTTCGAGGCGTCCACATGGGTGACGCTGGCTCCGGCCGCTGCGGCAGCGAGTGTTGCGCCGCCTGTGTAGGCAAACAGGTTCAGGACTTTGACAGAATGGTTTGCCTGGCGGATTTTATCACGGAACCAGTCCCAGTTTACCGCCTGCTCCGGAAATAATCCGGTGTGCTTGAAACTGAAAGGTTTCAGGTGGAAGGTAAGATTACCATAATGAATATCCCACTGCCTGGGCAGGTCAAAGAATTCCCATTCGCCGCCGCCCTTATTGCTGCGGTGGTAATGTCCGTTCCTTTTTTTCCAGCCTGGAAGGGTTCTGGGCGTATTCCAGATGACCTGCGGGTCAGGCCTTACCAGTATATAATCGCCCCAGCGTTCTAATTTTTCGCCGCCGGAGCAGTCAATGACTTCATAATCTTTCCATTGGTTTGCAATCCACATGTATTTGTACCTTTCTCCGTATGGTTTTTGATGTTCGATAAAACAAGTTTTATTATAGAACACAGAAAATACAGCGTCAACAGGAACTTCACTTGCAATCGTGACCTGAAATGCGTATAATCGTAATCAACAGAATTTAGAAAAGTGAGGAATCCAAAATGATTAATTCAATACAGATTGGACCGTTGACCGTGCATATCTACGGCATTATGACGGCAATTGGCTACCTGAGCGCATTTATCATCAGTGAGGTACGTGCCAGAAAAAGAGGCATGGACACCGATATTTTATATGGAATATTCTGGTGTGCGGTGCTTGGCGGCTCTCTCGGAAGCAAGCTGCTCTATTACATTACAAGTATTCCGGATATTTTGAAGGATCCTTCTATTTTGTGGAATTTTCAAAATGGCTGGGTTGTTTACGGCGGAATTATCGGAGGCGTTTTGACGAGCCTTATCTATTGCCGGCATAAGAAGGCAGATTTTGTCAAATATCTGGATCTGGTTCTTCCGGCGGTGGCGTTTGCGCAGGGATGCGGGCGGATTGGATGCTTTTTTGCCGGCTGCTGTTATGGGCGGGAAACGGATTTTCCGATCAGCTTTCAATATTGGATGTCGGAATACGCGCCCAACGGCGTAAAACTCATTCCCACGCAGATTTATTCCAGTATCGGGGATTTTGCCATTGCCTTCCTCCTGATGGCATATGCAAAACGTGAACCGAAACGCGGAAAGGTAGCGGCAGGTTACTGCATTCTCTACAGTATCGGACGTTTCGTGATTGAAATCTTCCGCAACGATTACCGGGGCGCAATCGGGTTTTTATCAACCTCGCAGTTGATCTCCATATTTATCCTGGTGATTGGAATTGCCTTGTTTGTCTGGGCGGACAGGAATGGCAAACAGGAAACGGAAGGGTCAAAAGACGAGCAGGCAGAATAAATATAGAATAAAGGCAGAGAAGCCAGATAGCAAAGTTTGGAAGGAAAAATTTGAGCCAAAGGGGAAACATTCGCCTGTCATATGCCGATATAACTATGAGAAAAGGATTAGTCTCAGATGATATTTGGAGGGATGGAATATGACTTCAGGAATAGAAGCGAAGGTTGCAATCGGGGATCTGACGGTGGATGTCGGTCAGGTAATCCGTAACCTGACAGGCGTGGAGACAGACCGGGAGAAGAAATCAATACTTCAGAAGATACTGGAACCCCAGGAGGTAGAGGATGAGAATGCAGAAATAGAAAAGGCAAAGAAGATTGCAAGGAAAATTGCCCGGGGAGAATCCGTCACGCCGCAGGAAAAGGCTCTGTTAATGAAAGTAGACCCCAAACTGGCGCAGATGGCGGAACTTGCCCATAAAGAGTATGAGCGCATCAAACACGCCTTGCAGAGTGCGTCTTCCAAAGAGGAACAGCAAAATATTGTACATCAGGCTTACCAGATGGTAGCCGAGGTGAGCAAGAAGAACCAGCAGTTCGGAGAGTTACTGGGGGAGGCGGTGAAGGCGGCGGTGGAAGACAGCCGCAAGAAGGGAATTTTCCGGGAGGATCCGCTGGATAAGATGCAAAAAGGCGCTCCCGCGCAGGGGGAACCTACGCACAGTGCAGTGGAAATACCTGGAGAAGATGGGCAGCAGGCATTGCTGGAACAGTTCTTTCCCGAGGAGAGCCTGTCCATTATGGAATGCAGGGGATGAAAGAAAAAATATTTGTATTACAGATGAGTTTGTGCTATAATTTAATCAATAATGCACAGGAAGTGCCTTGAAGTGAAAGGTAATTTTGAGGGAATATAAATAGCGCAATTATTTTTTTGGAGCGTAATGCCGGGAAAATATTAATAAATATAGCTTACTGATGAGAGAGAAGAGCAGGAGGGAAAGAATATGTACAGGGATCTGACCAAGAGAATAGTGGCTGTGGCGTTGAGCGTCTGCATGATAGCCGGGATGGTGGATCTATCCGGGCTTACTGTGCGTGCTGCGGAAGCACCATGGACGATCAGGACGGCGGAGATTACGGTCAATAACGAGAGTTCCATTGTCTATAACGGGCAGCAGCAGCGACCGGCTGTGACAGTCGTGGACGAGGATGGGAACGCATTGGCGCAGGGAACGGATTATACCCTGGACTATGGCACGAACATCAATGCCGGCACCAATGTGGGAACTATTACAGTTACGAATGCGAAGGATACAACCGGGGAAGACAAAAGAGACAAGACATTTACGATCGCCCCTAAGAATATTACAGGGTGCCAGTTTTCCGCGATTCCTTTGCAGGAGATTGCCAGTGAGGGAACACCGGTGAAACCGCCTTTTACCGTCCAGGATTCGGGCGTGCCGGCAGATAAGCAGCAGTTGAGGGGCATTGAGATCCAGAGAGACAACGATCCTGTTCCCGCCGGATATGATTATGGTTATGTTTACCACAATAATACCGGAGCGACGACTGCGGCGCAGAAGGCATACATTCACATAAAAGGAAACGGCAATTATACAGGAACGCATAGGATTGAGTTTGAAATTTCCCTCCTGTCTGCGGATAAACTGTCGTTTGACTGTTCTACAAATGCGAAAGGATATCGGAACGGAGAGCCGATCGAGCCTCCGGTAACAAATGTTAAGTATGATGGTACGGCGTTAACTTTAGATGACGAATACGTTGTTCGCTATGATGACAACTGTTATGCCGGAACAGCCCGGGTGTGGGTGGAAGGACGTGGGAAATACAACGGTCTGAAGAGCGCTGAGAAGACGTTTCTTATCCGCAAGAATATATCAGATTCCGCAGGCTATCCGGAAGGGATGCTGATTATAGCAAACAGTATCCCGGATCAGTCGTATCAGGGCGGCCAGCCGGTGGAAGTGCCGGGAGAGCAGATTGTGCTGTATGACCCGGATTACGGAATGAGCAAGGCTTTAGTCTGCGATACAGATTTTGAAATTGTAGGTCACAGTTCCAATAATACGGAAGAGGGAGAGGCCAGCGTTACGATTCAGGGAATTGGCAATTATAATGGAACCAGAACGCTTCCTTTTAAGATTGTCGCAGCGCATCTTGACGCCAAATGGGTTGATGTTTCGGCGGCGGACTGCGTTTATAACGGCAAGGATCAGTTTAGCAAGGTGGAGCAGGCGATTGTCATTAAGAATGGTGATGTGACATACACCAAGGGTACGGATTATACGGTGTCACGTGTGCCGAATGACGCCGGGATTGCTGCCGGAACGCATTATGTTCTGGTGACGCCTACGGGAAATGGAATGCTTACAGGGGATCCTGTGAAGGTGGAATATAAGATAAAGCCCAAGAGCCTCTCAGACAGGAATGAAATCAGTATCCAGGTTACAGGCTACACAAATGATGTTTATGATGGCCAGGCAAAGAGGCCGAAGGTGCAGGTTACTTACAGACCGACAGGTGCAGATGCGATTACTCTTACAGAGGGGCAGGATTATGCGACAAACCTGGAGTACAGCAACAATGTAAACGCCTCTACATTAACCAGTAAGGCACATGTGAGGGTTTTGGGAATCAATAACTTTGAGGGCTATACCGATTGGGACTGGTGTACATTTGAGATTAAGCCGATTGACCTCACACGGCAGAATACGACAATCAACGGTTTCCTGGATGGAGCAGAGTACACGTATACGGGGGAACCGATTACGCCGCCCATCAATGTCGTACATAGCACGATGGGAACGCTTACGAAAGATAAGGATTATACCGTAGAGTATACGAATAACGTAGATGCCGGAGGTCAGGCAAAAGTTGCGATTAAAGGTACAGGCAACTACAAAGGCGATTTTGAGAAAAGCTTTGTAATAACAAGACGTGACCTGAACGATGGAGTGGCGGTGCAGTCGCCCCCGTCAGTTCAGTACACCGGGCAGAAACTGCAGCCGGCAATAACTGTCAATTACCGCAATATAACACTGGTTGAGAATCGGGATTACCGGGTGACATACGGAGACGCAACGCATGACAATATTCACGTGACAGGCAATGTTGTCAATGGTGCAACTGCAGGCCCGGGATTTATCAGCGTGGAAGGCATCGGGAATTATGAGGGAACGGTTGAGAAGACCTTTACCATTACACCACGGAATATTAACAGTGGAAC
The DNA here is from genome assembly GCA_910587895.1 of uncultured Lachnospiraceae bacterium. Lineage (GTDB taxonomy): Bacteria > Bacillota > Clostridia > Lachnospirales > Lachnospiraceae > Petralouisia. The sequence goes on along the minus strand of CAJUOE010000107.1, from coordinate 34,662 downwards.
GCTTTCCATTAAGGACACCAACCATATGCCGGCGTATGATTTCACGAACCCGTCGGAGACGGCGGATGATCATTTCTATCCCTATAACGGCGGTGAAGTGAAGTTTGGTTTAGAGATCAAATATACGAATGCAGATGCAGGAATGGATACTGCGCTTACAGTGGGAGAAGACTTTGACCTTGAGTTTTCCAGGAATACGAACATCGGCACGGCGCAGGTGACGGTTCGTGCGAAAGGGAACTTTACCGGAAGCAAGCAGGTGAGTTTCACGATTAAGGGCGATCTCTCAGATTATCTGAAACCGGAAGGTTTCACCGGAGTGACGATTGGAGAGGAAATCTATACCAGCAAGCCGGTGATTCCTGGCAATGTCGAGGTTGTCTTTGCAGGAAAGGCTCTCACGAGCAGGGATTTTGACGTTACCTGTGAGAATAACGATAATACGAATGCGGGATTCGCGACGGCGACGATTACGGGCAAAGGGAATTATTTCGGTCAGGCGACGCCGGTACAGTTTCACATTCGTCCGCTGAATCTGGAGACAGATTCCTTACCGGATAATAATTACATTATTAATAAGATAAAGGAAAGCTATACGTTCTGCGATACAAACTGGCATCTGGAACCGGAGCCGGAAATCACTCACAACGGAACGCCGCTGACGAACGGCAATGAATACACCATTACCTATGGCGACAATAACAAGGCCGGAGAGACGGGCTGGATGGAAATTGCCGGTAATGACGGCAATTATGAGGGCAGACACAGAATTGAGTTTGATATTCTGCCATACGATATCGGGGAAGGCCAGGAAGAAGGCAACATTGTCGTAGAGGGAATTGAAGACATCACGCTGGAAGACGTAGTGGCAGGAAACGACCCCAATGCCGAGATAAAGAGCGGTACGGTGGTTATGAGCAACTTACAGGTCAAATACACAGCGGTTGACGACGAGACAAAGAGTACCCCCACAACGGTGGGAACCAGATATCTGGAAGCAGATGAGTACAGTGTCTTCTATGAGAACAACAAGGAGATTGGAACGGCAAAGATAACAATCACCGGTAAAGGGAACTTTGGCGGAACGATTGAGAAGACATTCCAAATCAGGGGCGATTTGACCGGAACGGAGATGACGGTAGCCGATACGGAGTACACGCCGGCTGGGAATACGCCGGAGCCGACGGTGGTTTATACGTATCCGGAAGGCTATAATGATGGAAAGAGCGTAACGCTTACGCCGGAGCAGTATACCGTGTCCTATGAGGATAATACGGATGCGTTTGCCAAGAGCGGTGTGAAGGCAAGAGCCATTGTTTCGCCGGTGATGGCGGAAGACGGCGTCACAATTGTTGGAGATTTTGTTGGAACGAACGAGGCAGAGTTTACCATTCTGCAGCGAGACCTTTCCCGGACGATTGAGACAGAGGGACAGGAGAAAGACCCGTCTCTGGCTGTGACTGGCCTGGTGGAAGAAGGATATGAGTTTACCGGTTCTCCGATTGTACCGGAACTTCTGGTAACCTGTGATGAGATTGCCCTCAATGATCCGAATAACGATTATGATGTTTCGGCAGTGAATAATACGAATGTATATACGTTTGCCGAGGCGGAACATGGCGGACATGGAGAACGCCTGATGCCGGTTGTTACCGTCAGTGCAGTGAAAGATGCGGATGGCAATTATAACGGCAACTATAAGGGCGAATTTTCGATGGAATTTAAGATCAATCCGCGATTGATTTCTGCAGATACGGTGCGTACGGTTTTGGAGATTGGACCGAACCCCTACGATGACGATAAAGTACCGGAGGTAGATTTCACCGGAGAGGAGATTCGTTTCCCGTTAGATCCGTCAGACCCGGAGAATACGAAGAATGCCCTCTCAGTGACATGGAAAGGGCAGAATCAGGAAACCCTTCTGGTAGAAGATGAGGATTATATCATTACCTATGAGAATAATGTCGGAATCGGCGAGGCGAAAATTGTCGTTACGGCAAAGCAGGAAGGAAATTACACCGGATTTTACGAGAGAATCTTTAAGATTATGGCGAGCATTGAGGTGGTAGATCAGGAGAATCCCCCGATTCGCTATATGACGCTTGATTATGACCATAATGTCCCGTTTGGAATTGTGGATGTATATCCGGATTTGATATTTACCGATGTATCTGCAGGAGCAGACAAAGCCAAAATATTGGTGGAAGGCGAAGACTTCGAGATCATCAAGACGGAGGCGGATGCAGACCCTGTAAAGGGATACAGCAAAAACAACCGGAATGTGGCAAGCGAGACGGCAGAGGAAGAGTTAAGGCCTACGGTGGTTGTGCGTGGAATCGGCTGCTACCGCGGAGTGGTTAAGAGATTTTACACCATTACGCCCAAGGATCTGGCAACAGATGATGGGGATATCACGATAAAATTTATCGGAGCACGTAATGACGAGGAATACGAGAACGCATATATTTATACCGGGGAGGCGATTGAGCCTAAGGTAGAAGTGTATAATCACGGAGAACTTATGGAAGAAGGCGTAGATTATACAGTTGCAGGCTATGTGAACAATACGGCGATCTCTACGGAGTTCCAGCAGGCGGGCGTTGTCATTCAGGCGGTAGAGGGTGGCAATTACCTGAACCAGAAGATTTTCAAATTCAACATTATCCGTCGTCCGGTCGATACGATGCAGGTGGAGATCACGAGCGAGGCACAGGTCTTTAACAGAACGCCGAAGACGCCGGATGTGGCAGTTTACTATATGGAAGATTCTGAACGTGTGACCCTGACGAGAGGCACGGATTATGATGTTGAGTATGTGAATAATATCAATGCGGCTACGGAGTATGCAGGTGAGACTGCGCCGGCGATCGTCATTACAGGAAAAGGTTCTTATGGCGGCACATTGACGAAGAAGTTTACAATTGCGCCGGAGCCATTGGATGAGGACAATGACGACTTTGATATTACGGCGGCAGGCGCGGCCTATACGGGCGAGCCGGTCACGACGACGGTTACGGTGAAAGCGAAGGATGGTACGGTTCTCGAAGAGGGAACGGATTATCAGCTTGGCGGTTACAGTGACAATGTAAATGCAGGAATCGGTTATGTGGCGATTCGAGGCATGAATAACTATACCGGAGGACGTCAGGTTCCCTTTACGATTGTTGCTCCGGATGTATCAGAGGACTTCCGTATTGCCGAGATACCGGATCAGGTATATACCGGTAAGGCGATTGAACCGGAGATTAGCGTGTCTCTGGCAGTGGGTGAGACAGAAATACCGCTGCAGCCTACGCAGTACGAGGTTACGTATGAGAACAATATAAATGCAGGAACAGCGACAGCCATTGTGAAAGGAACCGGGAACTTTGGCGGTGAGAAGAGAGTGAACTTCACGATTATGCCCAAGAGCATCGGAAACGAAGAGGGCATGGATGCGGATATGCTGCTTGCCGATCTGGAAGACCAGCTCTATACAGGCAAGGGTGTTACGCCGGATGTTGTGCTCAGTTGCCGCCGTCTGGCGCAACGCGAGGCTGAGGATGTAGATGCATTGTTGGTACTGAACCAGGATTATACGCTCAGTTATGCAGACAACGTAGCAGTGGGAATGGCAAGCATTACCATTACAGGTATTGGAAACTATACCGGAAACATCCAGTCCCAGTTTAAGATTCTTGGACCAATGAACCTGGCGGATGTGGCAAAGATTCCGGTTCAGCCAGATACGGGGAACCCGGCCACGCCGAAACCGGTCATCACTTATGCCGGCAAATTGCTGGAAGAGGGAACGGATTATACGCTGGAATACAGGGACAATGTAGCGCAGGGAACCGCCACGATTATCATTACCGGAATGGGATGGTACACTGGAGAGAAGACCGTTAATTTTGATATTGCAAGGGATTTCTCCGAGGCAACGCTTATCAAGGGACTGGCAGCTGCATATACTTATACCGGCAAGGCGATTACGCCGACCGTGCTTGTCGAAGAACATGGAACGATTCTCTCGAATGGTACGGATTACCGCGTGACTTACAGCAACAATGTTAATGTGGGAACGGCAACCGTTACGGTTACCGGCATCAACCGATACAATGGAACAGCGTCAGCGACATTCAAGATTGCGGCTCAGAATATCGGCAGGGCGACACCGTCGAGGGTTGCAGACCAGACATATGACGGCAAGAATAAAACACCTTCCGTTTCGGCTACGAGCGATGGGATTACGTTAAAGAATGGAACCGATTATACAGTGGTTCACCTGAATAACAAGAATCCGGGCAAAGCCAGCGTTGTCCTTAAAGGAAGCGGCAATTATACCGGAACGCTGACTGTAAATTACAATATCATCGTACCAAAGGTGACGGGTGTTAAGGTTTCTTCTTATTCACCGACTACAATTACCTTCTCCTGGAGTCGCAACAAAGTAGTGAAAGGCTATGAGATATACAATTCCAGGAATAAACGGGTGGCGCGTGTAGATAAGAACAGCACGCTGAAGGCAACCGTTTCCAAGCTGAGTGCCGGAAGTAGCGACACTTATCGGGTGAGGGCATATGTAAATCAGGGACAGTATTATTACAGTGATTTTGTGAGCATCAAGGCTGGCACATCGACGAAGGCGCCGGGTATTTCAAGCCTGAAGTCCACGAAATCAAAGCAGGTAACTGTCAAATGGAAGAAGATAAAGGGTGCGAGCAAGTATCAGATATACCGCAGCACCAGCAAGAAAGGCAAGTATAAGAAAATTGCCACTACGAGTAAGGCCACTTATACGGATAAGAAGGCAACCGGCGGCAAGACCTACTATTATAAGGTACGTACGAGCAGAAAGGTTGGCTCCAAAACATACTACAGCAAGTATTCGTCAGTAAAATCCATCGCTGCCAAAAGGTAGCGATGGGTGGAAAGGAAATTGATATCAATATGGATAAAATTTATTGTATTGGAAAGTTCGAGTTTCATTCCGAAGCAGAGTATCGGGAAGCCTTGGACGATATAGAAAAAATCAAATACATAACCAAGAAAATGGATATCAATGAACCGGGGGTTGCACAGAGGCTTTATACTTTAGTCCGGGAAGGGAAGATTGTGTTCCGAAGCGTGATTGGGGACGATTACCTTCTCTATCTCTCGGATATGGTAGTTGAGGATTACCGTGCAATCTCCCGGGATTCCCTGGCGAAAAAAATAGTAAACAGGCTGCGCAGCGTTTCGCCCAGACAGGTCGTGGGCGTTGTATGTATGGCTGGCGCAGTGATCTGTTTCCTGATATTTCTTGGAAGTGAATACCAGGATCGGCAGAAAACAAGAGAATTGGAAAAAATTAAAAGTGAACAGGAAATTTCCGCAGCGTCGGATTGGCTCTCCGCTAAATTGATTGGCGTAATGGACGAGAAAGAGGACAGAGAGGAACCCGCTGTGGTGGCGCAGACGGAAACGGTAGAGAATGAAGTATATGCGGCGGAACCCATACAGGAGATAGGGCCGCAGATTTTACCGGAATTTCAGGCATTATATGAACAGAATTCAGATATTGCCGGCTGGCTTAAAGTAGAAGGGACGAATATTGATTATCCCGTAATGCAGCCGGTGGCACAGAGCAGTGATTTTTATTTGAATCATGATTTTGATGGAAAAGAAGACATCAATGGTTCCCTGTTTCTGGATTCCAGAAATGATTTGGAAGAGCCGAATGACAATATGATTATCTATGGACACAATATGAAGTCCGGTATGATGTTCGGGGATTTGAAACAATATCTGGAACCGCAGTTCTGGAGGGAACACAGGAAGGTTACCTTCCATACAATATATGAGAAAGCCGAATATGAGATTGTGGCGGTGTGCCTGTCGAAAGTGGCGGAAGAAGGAGCCGGAGAATTTAAATACTATGATTTCATTGACGCGGGCAATAAGAAAGCGTTTCGGCGGTATGTGAAGAACATCAGGAAATTGAATATTATGGACGAGAAGACAGAGCTCTCGTATGGAGATAAATTATTAACACTTTCCACATGCAACAGTTATACGGAAGATGGAAGATTGTTTTTGGTAGCGAAGAAGTGCGAAAAATAACCGGGAAGGTAATGCAAGGAGGACAAAAAGATGAAAAAAACAGTTAGCTGGTGTTTGAATGCAGTGCTGATTATAGCACTCAGCCTGGCGATGTGTCCGGTCATGGAAACAATGGCGGAAGAGGACGTCAGCGCATTTGTCATGGAAGGTTCCGTGATTACAGGCTATAATGGAGCGGGAGGAGATATTACACTTCCGGCGACGGCAACAGGAATTGCAGATTATGCGTTTGCAGGGAATGGAAATATATCAAGCGTGGTGATCCCGGCAAATATTACCAGCGTGGGTTCGTATGCGTTTTCCGGATGCGGCGGGTTGACCAGCGCAGTATTCGGCGGCAGTGCAAGTCTTGGCAGCGGCGTATTTTACGGCTGTTCCAGTCTTGGCTATGCAGAACTTCCGGGCGGATTGTCTGTAATACCGGAAGAAATGTTTGACGGCTGCTCCAGCCTCGGCTCAGTAAGTATTCCGGAGGGAGTTTCCTCCATTGGCGCAAGGGCGTTCAGTGGATGCGGAAGCCTTGGCGGCATTACGATTCCTTCCAGCGTATCGGAGATTGGCAGCAGCGCATTTAATAATTGTGTGGGCTTGTCATCCATAACCATTCCCGATTCCGTAAGTTCCATGGGCAGCGGCGTGTTGTCCGGATGCAGCGGCCTCGGTTCCGTATCGCTTTCCGGCGGGATGTCCAGCATACCGGAGCTTACCCTCTATGGGTGCAGCGGCCTTGGCAGTATCAGCATTCCGGGTTCTGTGGGCAGCATTGGTTCCCAGGCTTTTGGAAACTGTTCCGGAGTAGCAAGCATTACGATTCCCGCAGCGACCTCCTCCATTGATTTCAGCGCTTTTGACGGATGCAGCAATTTAACGGAGATTGGCGTAGAGAGTGGAAATGGAAGTTACAGCTCCTATGACGGCGCAGTATATAACAGCGGTCTTTCCCAGCTTTTGTATTGCCCGATGGGCAAGTCCAGCCTGGAGCTTCCGAGTGGAATGACAACGATCAGTTCCTCTGCATTTGCAAATTGTCCTTATGTATATAGCCTGAAGATACCAAGTTCCGTGACAACGATTGAGGCGGATGCATTCGCAGGAAGCGGTATTGGCACGGTAACCATCCCCAAGAGCGTTACCTCCATCGGAACGCAGTCTTCCTGGAATCCGGATGTGATTTATGGTTACAGCGGATCTGCGGCAGAGTCTTTCGCCAATGAAAACGGATATATCTTCGAAGCGGTTGGCGGCAGCGGAAACGGCGGAGAAGGCGGCAATGGCGGAGACGATGGAGACGGCGGAAACGGCGGAGATGGCAAAAAGGACGATGACAAAAAGAACAATAATGGTGGCAGTACAGGTGGCAATACAAATGGCACGACTGCAACCAGCGGTAGCAGGACTACAGTAGCGCGTGCCGGAACTTCCGCATCAAAGAACATGGGAACTGCACAGGTGTCAAGCGGAACACCGAAAACAGGCATTGATTTTGATGCAAGGTATATGCTCTGCGCAGGATTTTTCCTTGCAGGAGCCTGCCTGGTAATTACCAGAAAGAAAAAGAATATCAAGGCATGATTCATAAAATAAAACGAAGGAGGCTGTGTTTGGCACAGCCTTCTTTTTTTGGCCTTAAATGCTTTGTTTTATGAACTTTGCACAAACTTCTAAAGTTTCCAATGAAAACACCGATAAATTAATCAGATAAAGTACAAAATATAGCAATAACAAAGAATAAATTACAGAAGGGAGAGACTTGAATGCGAATAGAGGCTTATAATCAGGTTACTCAAATCTATAACAGCAGCCGTGCAGCGATGACGAAGAGTACGGACAGCGTTAAGAAACGGGATGAAGTTCAGATTTCCCGTACAGGCCGCGATTACCAGGTTGCAAAACAGGCCGTGGCAGCAGCCCCGGACGTCAGGGAAGACAGAGTAATTCAGGTAAAAGGGCGTATAGCATCCGGCAGCTACAAGGTAGATAACGGAGATTTTGCAGCTAAATTGCTTGAAAAATACGAAGCATACTGCTAGAAATGAGGTTTTTGCGTGGCAAGCTTAATGGAAGATTTCATGAGTATATTGGAAGAAGAAAACGGGGAATATCAACGTCTGACAGAACTGTCGCACGAGAAACGGCAGATTATTATAGACGGTGATATTCCTGCTCTCGAGGCAATTACAGAGCGGGAGCAGGAGGTCACAAGCCGTCTGGTTAATTTGGAAAATAAAAGAAATGAAGTTGTAGGTGACATGTCTATCGTACTTAGTAAGAAGCCGGAAGAACTGACGATTACTAATATGATAGCATTTTTAAATAAACAGCCCGGGGAGCAGAGCAGGCTTGCAGACCTGAGGGATAGGCTCCGGCAGACGCTTAAGGAGATGGCAGATATCAATAAGCAGAATGAGGTACTCCTACAGCAGTCGATGGAGATGGTGGAATTTGATTTGACGCTGTTCCGCAGTATGCGGCAGGCGCCCACCACAGCCAATTACGACAAGCGGGCGAATAATACGGGAGATTTGTTAGGAAGTGGCGGGTTTGACGCCAAACAGTAAAGGAGACGGATATGGCAAACGGAATGGGAAGTCTGTATATTGGAGCATCCGGTTTACAGAACAGTCAGAATGCATTGAATACCACGGCAAATAACCTTGCCAATGTGGATACGAAGGGATATGTAAGACAGCAGGTATTATTTGAGGACAGGGATTATGTAACGTTTGACCGCAAGGCGGCAATCAGCGACCAGCAGGCAGGACTTGGCGTAAACATTGCAGATGTGGTACATACCAGGAATGTGTTTCTGGATCAGTATTACCGCACAGAGAACGGCAGACAGTCTTTCTATGAGGCATGTGCGGAGTCCTCGCGGGAAGTAGAGAAATTATTTCAGGAATTAGAAGGCGAAGAATTCCATACATCGCTTCAGCAGTTCTGGGAGTCTTTTGCAGAGTTTGTCAAGGGACCGGAGAACGGGGAATATCAGGCTCTGGTTGTACAGAAAGCAACTTTGTTTGTGGACCGGGCGCAGAAAATGCAAAAGGAGATGTATGATTATCAGAAAAATCTCAATTATAAGATTAACAATGATATAAAGAGAATCAATGAGCTGGGTAAAAAGATACGCGATTTGAATCAGGAAATTTTAAGAATTGAATCCGGCGGTGTTGAGACGGCAATGACCCTGCGTGACGAGCGTGACAATGCGCTGGACGAATTATCCGGACTTGCAAAAGTAGATTTCAAGGAACGGGCAGACGGAACAGTCAGGGTGAAACTGGAGAATGTAGAATTTGTAGATGAGATTCATGTATATGAGGTACAGGGCTATACAGACCTCACAACAGGATTTGTAACACCGTACTGGCCGCAGTTGTCAGATGTCGGCAGAGGCCAGTATACGTATATGTTTGATTATAAGAGCGGTGATATCTCCGCGGAATTGAATACAGATATCGGGTCGCTGAAGGGACTTGTTATTTCCAGAGGAGATAAGCCCGCGGATTACCGGGATATTACCGGTGTGGATCAGCAGATATATGAGGATACGACGGGAATGTCCGTGGTTATGACGGCGCAGGCGGAACTTGACCAGCTTATCCACGAGGTTGTAACGGCAATCAATGATATTTTCAGCCCCTTAACAACGAAGAGTTTCACGGCGATGGATGGAACGCGCTATAGTAATGTTAAGGTCTGGGATGAAGAGAACGGCTGTCTGGGAACCGATGGTGAGAAACCGGGACGCGAACTTTTCACAAGAAGGGGATGTGAGCGTTATAACAAGGTGACTGCCCAGGATGGAACCGTATATTATGTGTACAATGAGGAAGACCTTACCGATACAGCGAAGATGTATACCACGAAGGGAATTGAGGTAAATGAATATCTGCTGAAACAGGAGAACGGACTTCCGCATCTGAAGAAGAATGGCGAGCCGGCACAGGCCATGGCACAGGCGCTGGTTGCACTCTGGGATGAGAAGAGACAGACCATCAACCCCAGCAATAATGATTTGTGTACATTTAAAGAGTATTACCGGAGGATGATACAGGATGTGGGAACGACCGGCAATGTCTATGAAGGGCTGGCGTCGGGACTGAGCGCGGAAGTGGAAAGCATTGATAACAGCAGACAGCAGGTGTTCGGCGTTTCCTCAGACGAAGAGTTACAGAATATGATTAAATACCAGAATGCTTACAATGCAGCCAGCAGGTTTATCAACGTAATTTCCGAGATGCTGGAACATATCGTAACCCGGCTGTAGGACGTACGTGATATATCAGGAGGTAGAACATGGCATCAACATTTTTTGGATTAACAATTGCGGGTTCGGCGCTGAATTCCTTTCAGGCGGCAGTGAACACGACTGCAAATAATATAGCAAATGTAAATACGGCAGGCTACACCAGGCAGCAGGCGATCCGTTATGCAGCCGAGGCATTAAGGGTGAATGAGAAATACGGTATGGCAGGCAGCGGTGTTACCACTACGGAAATTACACAGACCCGTGATTTTTACTATGACGTGAAATACTGGGAGAACAATGCCAAGGTTGGTTTGTTTGAGGCAAAACTGTACTATATGCAGCAGATTGAGGACTATCTTGATGATCAGGGGGATGGATTTGTCAGCATTTTAGGCGATATGTTTGCTGCCCTGGATACAGTCAGGGATATGCCGGAAAATACAGATGCACGGCAGTCGTTTATCAGTAAATCACAGAATTTTGCAAACTTCTTCCAGAGCATGTATATTGGACTGAAACAGCTCCAGGAAGATTGTAATCAGGAAATTGCCACGCAGGTGGATCAGATTAACGGTATCGGCCAAAAGATAGCGCTTTTGACGAAACAGATCAATGTGATTGAGCTCCAGGGCGTTCATGCAAATGAGCTTCGCGACCAGAGGGCGCTCTTGATTGACGAACTCTCAGAGCTGGTCGAGGTGGATGTCAGGGAGACGAACGTCGTAGATCCGCAGCATCCGGATGTATTTACCGGAGGCACGAACTATATGGTTAAAATCAACGGACAGACGCTGGTAGATACGTTCGATTACAATACCCTGAAGTATGTGCCGCGTGACAAGAAAGTCAACCAGAGTGATGCAGAGGGGCTTTACGATTTATACTGGGATCGCGATAATATTCCCTTTAATGTAACGGGAAAAGGCTGTACCGGAAGGCTGAAGGCCTTATTCGATACCCGCGACGGCAATAACAACGAAGGATTTACCGGAACGATAGAGTCCGTAAGAGCAGGTGATACCGGCGATATTGTGCGGATTAAAGATCCGAGCATTACGGATATCAACAGCATGACAATGATGGATGACGGAGTTATTACCCTCAACAACAAGGACTACCGTTATTCCGGCTTTACCTATGACGCTGAGACGCAGACTTATGAATTCCACCTGAAACGCACGCTCTCGGTAGACCAGAGAGATGAGCTGACCAGCAGCAAAGCTGCAATCGGAGAGAATATTGACGCCATGGGCGTGCCGTATTATCAGGCTCAGGCCAACAATTTCCTGCGCGAATTTGCAAAGCAGTTAAATAATCTTCAGAAATCCGGTGTGGATCTTGAGGGAAATCCGGTGGGCGCTTTCTTTGTGGCAGGCAATTCTGCGGACGGAACGGAATATGATTTTGCCGATTATGATGCAGATGGCAACATGAGCACATTTAACAATGATTACTATAAACTGACGACGGCGAATGTCAAAGTATCGAATTCCATTTACCGGAATCCGGAGAAAATGGCAACCCAGTTTGGCGACAGTTATGCAGACGGAGTTGCGAACCAGACGTTAGTGGAAGAGATGCTCAAACTGAAACATGATGTAAAGATGTTCCGCGGAGGCGGGGCAGACGAGTTTTTGAAGTGTCTGATTACCGATAATTCTGTGGATACGCAGAAAGCGGAGACATTCTATAAGAATTACAGCAATATATCCGATACGATTGTGCAGAAACGGATGTCCATTTCCGCAGTAGATGAAGATGAGGAAGGCCTGGACATGATTAAATTCCAGAATGCATACAATCTGGCGTCCAAGATGGTACAGACCCTGACGGAGATGTATGACAGGCTGATTCTGGAGACCGGTGTATAAGGAGGGTAAAAGATCATGATGAGAGTTACCAACAGTATGATAAGCAAGAACAGCATGACGAACATGAATGGTAATAAGATAAATGTCGATAAGCTGAATAATCAGATGACGTCGCAGAAGAAGATTTCCCGGCCATCGGAGGATCCGGTAATCGCCATCCGCGCGCTGCGTCTGAGAAGTAACCTGACAGAGTTAAACCAATATTATGAGCGCAACATTCCGGATGCCAAATCCTGGCTGGAAGTAACCGAGGGCGCGCTGAAGAATATGGAGACGATTCTTGGTAAAGTATATGAACAGTGCAACAATGGCGCTACCGATACCCTGAATCAGGAAGACCGCGCGGCGATCCTCAAGAATCTCCAGTCCCTTCGTAAACAGGTATACCATGAAGGGAATACGGACTGTGCCGGACGCTATGTATTTACCGGATATAAGACGAATAAGCAGCTCACATTTGCAGAGAACGACAACGAGATAAAATACGAGATTACGGAACCCGTCTCTTATAAAGACATCGAGGAGAAGAATTACTACAGCAATCAGGTAGTCGTACCGAACAATGTTACCGAGGTTCAGACCGGCGTGGCTCTGGAAGATATGCCGCAGGTATATGTAAATAAGCGCATCCGCCTCTCTTATGAGGGAATGGAAGAGATGGATCCTGAAAATGTTAAATTCTTTAACGAGCAGAGCGGTCGGTGGGAGAATCTTACCGACATGGAAATAAATGGAGACTTCGTGGGCGTAACTACGAATATGACTTATGATGACTGGGCAGAGAACGATTACGCGGTCGGCGACATGGAGGTTATCTTCTTCCGTGAGACCGGAGAACTGATTCTTGGCAAGGAAGTTGCCAACCAGATGACAAGCCAGAAGACACAGCTCAGTGTTACGTATGAGAAACAGGGATTCAACGAAGGGGAATTGCGGCCGGAGCATTATTTTGACTGTAAGGACATCACCGATCCGGATCCCGCGAACCATATTGAATATACTAAGGAGAACCAGGAAATCAAGTTTACGATTGCCTTCAGCCAGGACCTTGTCGTGAATACGCAGGCAAGCGACGTTCTGGATTCCTCCATCGGCAGGGATATTGATGAGCTGACAAACGCGGTACAGGCAGCGATTGCAGCGCATGATAAGATCGCCAAACTGGAGCAGATGAAGAAAGAAAGCCAGTATTCCGACCCATTGTCTCAGCAGATGTTAGGCCAGTGGATGGAAGCAGCCGAAAAAGAAGCATCCTATGCCGACGACTATATGCAGAAACTTTATTCCAGAGGCATTGGAAAGTTCCAGGAGTATAAAGATACCGTAACGCTTGCCAGGACAGATCAGGGTAGCCGGGAGAGCCGCCTGAACCTGACGGAGAACAGGATGTCCGACCAGCAGACGATATTTGAACAGTTGAAATCCAGAAATGAGGATATGGAGCTGTCTGACATCATCATTGAATATACAGCGGCATATAACGCTTACCAGGCGTCCTTACAGGCAACTGCCAAGGCAAACGGACAGACATTGTTGAATTATCTGTAACAACAGTAATCAGATTCCCAGTAGTGAGGAGTAAGAAAATGCTATTAAATACAAGATTGTTTGGAGAGATCGAGATTGAAGAAGAGAAGGTCATCTTCTTTGAAAAAGGAATTATAGGATTCCCGCATTGCCAGAGGTTCACGCTCATTTATGACGAGACGGAGGATGGGAAACGCAAGAACATTTCATGGCTGCAGTCCATTGAAGAGCCTGCGTTTGCACTTCCGGTCATGGATCCTCTGCTCGTAAAGGAAGATTACGACCCGCAGGTGGAACATGACCTGCTGAAAGGCCTTGGAACATTGACAGAAGAGAATCTCTACGTGCTGGTAACAGTGACGGTACCCACAGACATTAAGAAACTCAGTGTGAATCTCAAAGCTCCTGTCATCATCAATGTAGCGGAGCGCAAAGCAGAGCAGCTCATCGTGGAAGACGATTTTCCGGTGAAATACCCTATTTATGAGATTCTTCAGGCAAAAAAAGAAAAGGCGGGTGAATAGGATGCTGGCATTGACCAGAAAAAAGGGCGAATCCATCGTCGTGAACAATAATATAGAGATCAGTATCCTGGATATTCGTGGAGAACAGGTCAAAATTGGAATCAGCGCACCGAAAGAGGTGCCAATCTACCGCAAGGAAGTACATCAGCAGATTCAGAAGGAAAATGAGGCTGCGGTTAGCTTAGAGAGCGTGAATGTACTGGAAAATATTCTGTAAGCCGTAAATTTTTGTAAAAAAATACCGATATTCAATATAAGATAGAGGCTACCAGAGAAATGGGACGGTTGGAAACTGCCAGTCCATCTGTCTTAAATATCACATGGAGGTGATTATAATGGCAATTGAAGCATTAAAATCCGCTGGGATTAAGGCATATCAGGGAAGTAGCCAGAAACCCGCAGTAGTAGCAGCCCAGCCGGCGCCACAGCCGGAAATGCCTGCAACGGTGAAGAGTGTGAAAACGGCAGAGAAAGCCGTTGAGGTAGTTCAGGCGAAACCGGAGAAGAAAGCAGAGACGAAACCAGTAACGAAAAAGGTTGCGTTTACAGCTGATAGAGGCGGAGACGGTCAAAGAGTGCAGGAGAAACCTTCTGTAAAAGAGGTTGTCAAGATGCCGGAACCGGTTCTGTCCGAGAATAAGGAGGCTGCAGAAGGGGCGCTCCCGAGTGAGAGCCTGAAACGCGCAGTGGAAGAGATTAACAAGAATGCTGTGAATTCGGAAGCAGTATTTGGAGTCCATGAGTCTACGAACCGCGTGACAATTAAGATTGTAGATAAGAAGACCAAGGAAGTGCTAAAGGAATATCCGCCGGAGAAGACCCTGGATATGATCGCAAAGGTGTGGGAACTGGCAGGATTATTAGTAGATGAAAAAGGTTAGGCGAAAGGCAAATGCGAAGCATTTTCAGGAATGCTTTCTGAAAAAGGAGGAAGTATTATGGCAATTAGAGTATCAGGTCTGGTATCCGGATTGGACACAGATTCTATCGTCCAGGAATTGGTTGCAGCTTACAGCACCAAGAAGGATAAGCATGTAAAGGCACAGACCAAGCTGGAATGGAAGATGGATGCCTGGAAGGCGCTCAACAAGAAAGTCAACAGCCTCTACAAGAGACTGGGCAATATGAAGTTGAGCAATTACTATAACAAGAAAACGACAACGATTTCTGACAGTACCAAAGCAACAGTTACCGCAAGTAATAATGCGATTAACGGTTCACAGACCCTGAAAGTATTGGATGTTGCGTCTACCGGATATATTACCGGCGCTAAGATTAAAGATACCAACGGCAAAGGCCCGACTGCAGCTACGACGCTCAAACAGCTGGGTATGGCAGACGGCGCAAAAGGAACCGTTGCACTTAAGACCAAGAACGGTACGACGAATATCGAAATCAGTTCTGACATGAAGATTTCCGATTTTGTCAATCAGCTGAAAAATGCCGGAGTTTCTGCCAGTTATGATGCTACATACAATCGTATGTACATTTCAGCCAAAGACAGCGGTGCGGATAATGATTTTGCATTGACGGCAACAGATGCAAATGGTCTGGACGCATTGAGGAAACTGGGCGTATATGTGAATTCTCAGGCGAATACAGATGCATATGCAGCATGGGATAAGTATGGTAAGGATGCCAGCGGCAATCCGTTGACGGATGCACAGATTAAGGCGAATTTCCAGCAGATATTAGAGACAATTGAACAATATCAGGGTGAGGGAGTTGGCAGCATTAAGGGACTGGAATCCGAGAATGCTACGTTAAGGACGGATATCTCGAATATGCAGGCTGACCTCAGCTATGTAAATAATTTTGCAACTTTGAAAGAAGGGCTTGCGGTAGAAAATGATGGTGGCGGTACGAAACTGACGGCTGCAGAGCAGGCTGAGATGGAAGAACTGCTGAAGAAGTCGGATGCTGATATCCAGGCAGAAGGAAAGGTAAGCCGTTTCAATGCATTGAAAGAGAAACTTGGCTACAGTGATGAAGATTTTGCTAAATTACGCTCCAGTGCAACGGCAGTAGACGCTTTTGAAAAGGAAGCGGAGAACAATGACGTAGTGACGGATATACATGGGCTCTACAATGCAAATAATGACGTGGCTGATTTACAGCCGTGGATCAATGCTGTTGAAACAAATATTAATACGAAATCAGCACAGATGAATGCAAATGCAGAGGAGATCGCGGAGAAACAGGCGTATATTAATGATAATTCTCTGTTGACATCATCTGCTCCGGCTGCTACGCTTACAGAAGAACAGCTTAAGACCATGACGCCTCTGGAGATTGCAACCTTTAAGGCGGATGACATTGCGAAGAGAACAGACAGACTGTTTGAGCAGTATAAGAATGTACAGCAGATTAAGAATGATAATTCCAACTTCAGCGACTCTGGTACGAATGGAGACCAGGCTAAGAGAGTGGATGGAACGGATGCGCGTATCGAACTGAACGGCGTAATTTACGAATCTTCCAGCAACAGCATTACGGTAAACGGTATTACCGTTACGGCATTACAGAAGACAGAGGGTGAGACGCTTACAATCACCACGCAGGCGGATGCCCAGGGCATGTACAATGGCATCAAGGATTTCCTGAAAGAATACAATGCCCTGATGAAAGAGATGGATGAGCTGTTTAACGCGGATTCTGCCAAAGGCTATGAGCCGTTGACGGATGATGAGAAGGACGCCATGTCTGATAAGGAGATTGAGCGCTGGGAGGAGAAGATCAAGGGTTCTATTCTTCGAAGGGACGATACACTGTCCATGGTTATGAATCTGATGAGCAGTACGATGTCCCAGGGAATTACCCTGAGCGATGGCAAGAGATACAGCCTGGCAAGTTTCGGAATCAAGACGCAGGGATATTATGCTGCGGCTGATAATGAAGGCAGCCTCTATCATATAGACGGAGACAGTGAGGATGAAGTTTCTGCTGGAAATCCGGACCGATTGCTGGCAGCGATTCAGCAGGATCCCGAAATGGTACAGGAATTCTTCCAGAAACTTTCGGATGACCTCTACACCAAGCTTGACAAGAAGATGCAGAGTACGACCATGCACAGCCGCTACAGCATCTACAATGACAAGAAGATGCAGAGTGATTATAATAACTACACGAAGACCATCAAGAAATGGGAAGACAAAGTCAGTGCAATGGAAGATTATTACTATAAGAAGTTCACTGCAATGGAGAAAGCGCTCTCTAGTTTGCAGTCAAGTACCAGCGCATTAAGCGGCTTATTAGGTTCCTGATAAGTATGAACGGCAGATGCCCGGGAATTCCCGGGCATCTGTAGAATTATTTCAAGGAGGAAATAAAAATGATTGCTAACCAGGGTTATGCAGCTTACAACAAGAACAAGATTATGACAGCAACCCCCGGAGAGTTGACTTTGATGTTATATGAGGGTGCGATTAAGTTCTGCAATATTGCGATTGTGGCAATTGAGCAGGATAATATTCAAAAGGCGCATGAGAATATTGTAAAAGTCGAGAATATTATAGAAGAATTCCGGGCAACCCTGAATCACAAGTATCCAGTGGCAGAAGATTTTGAAAATGTCTATGTATATATTTATGACAGACTGGTGGAGGCAAATGTTAAAAAGGACAAAGAGATTCTCGAAGAAGTTCTGAAACATCTGCGTACCATGCGTGATACCTGGAAAGAAGTCATGCAGAAAGCCAAAGTATAGACGGGTTCATTTTGAGGACTATTGCAATACTGCATTGCAGTAGTCCTTTTTTAGAGGAGGAAATTATGCAGGACAAAGAATATATTGCGATACTGATTCAAAGCCTGGAGAAAAAGAGGGAACTGCTCGATAAGATTATTGCCAAAAATAAAGAGCAGAAATATTTATTTGAGGATGAAGGCTCAGACCCTGACAGGCTGGAAGAAAACATGCAGGAGAAAAGTGGGTTCATTGACCAGTTAAATGAACTGGACGAGGGATTCCAGCAGATTTATGACAGGGTGAAAATAACGTTGCAGGGCAATAAAGACTCTTATAAAGAAGAAATCCGTACGATGCAGGGGCTGATTACGGAGATTACCGAAAAGAGCACGACCATTCAGGCACAGGAGCAGAGGAACCGGGCGCTCGCAGAGAAACGGTTTGCCAACGTGAAAAAGGGCATTCGCAAAGCACGCACCAGCAATCAGGCGGCAAGCAGATATTACAGGAGTATGGCGAATCTGAACGTTGTGGAATCCCAGTTTTTGGATGAAAAGAACTGATAGTGTTAAAAATATTTCAAAAAAAAATAAAAAAAATTAAAATCAGGTGTTAAGTATCAAAGAAACACTCCGATATATGTTACAAGTAAAGAAAATAAATTACTTAAAACTTCAGTGGTTGACTTGAACGGAGCGTACGGCCGGGAGAGAAAGCTACAATCCAATTATCAAATGCTGCATGGAAGCAGCAGTACATTCAAGGAGGAATATATTATGGTAGTACAACACAATCTTACAGCGATGAACGCAAACAGACAGTTAGGTATCACAACAAGCGCACAGGCAAAATCAACTGAGAAATTATCTTCTGGTTACAGAGTTAACCGTGCAGGCGATGACGCTGCTGGATTATCAATTTCTGAGAAGATGAGAAGCCAGATCCGTGGTCTGAACAAAGCTTCTTCTAACGCTCAGGACGGTGTTTCCTTAATCCAGGTTGCTGAGGGTGCTTTGAATGAAGCTCATTCTATCTTACAGAGAATGAACGAGCTGGCTACTCAGGCAGCGAACGATACCAACACCACTCTTGACAGAGATGCTATCATGAAAGAGATCGACCAGTTACAGTCTGAGATCACAAGAATTCAGTCTACAACTCAGTTCAATACCATGAACCTGTTAGACGGATCCTTCACAGGCAAGAACCTTCAGGTTGGTTCCTTATCTACACAGAAGATCAGCATCAGCATCAGCAATATGGACGCTGGAAGCCTTGGCGTAACAGGACTGTCCGTATCTGATTATTCATCCGCTGGATCCGCTATGGATAAGATTCAGAGCGCTATCAATACTGTATCTGAGCAGAGATCTTACCTTGGAGCTCTTCAGAACAGATTGGAGCACACAATTGCTAACTTGGATAACATTTCCGAGAACACATCTGCTGCTGAGTCCCGTATCCGTGACGTTGATATGGCAGAAGAGATGGTTGAGTACAGCAAGAACAACATTCTTGCACAGGCAGGGCAGTCTATGCTTGCACAGGCTAATCAGTCTAACCAGGGTGTATTGTCCTTACTCGGCTAATCTAATTAGTGACTATCATGAAATGAGACCGGTTTTCCGGTCTCATTTTTTGTCCTGTAAAATTCTTTTCACTCTTTGTTCCAGATAAGCAATGAAAATATGCTTAACAGCTAAGACCTGCGGTTTGCAGCATTTCGCGAAAACATTTCTCAAAGCTGTGGTTTTCTTTTACTTTCCGATGGCCGTTCGTTGCAATCTCCTGCCGTTCTTTGTCGTGGGAGAGATAGTATTCGATCTTGTTCAGCAAGTCTTCTGTGTCATTGTAATAGACGAAATCCTCATCTGGAATAAAGTAATCCAAAAAATCTGCCTGAAAGTTTGTCAGGAGAAATCCGCTGGCGCCCATAATATCCATGGCGCGCAGAGGGATGCCGGACTGAATGCTCTTTAAGGTAATGTTGAGGTTAATCTTACTGTTGGCAAAGACGTAAGGCATTTCTGCATAATAATCTGTTGCCCCCATATTGCGGACATGGGGAATTTTGGTTTCTTTGTTCAGGGTGAAGAGTTTCAGCTGGTTCGGGAAACGCTCTCCGATAGCAGTCAATAGGCGAATCCGTTCCAGGGAAGTGATTTTACGTCCCAGATAATAGTTGGCATAGATGTATTGCGGGGTCTCTACGCCGTATCTGTCGTTGGCATAGGGGGAGACACGAAGCATCTCCTGCAATATCTCCTCAGTAAGAACTTCCTCCAGGAAGTTATAGCCGTAAATTTTTAACTGGGCCTCAATAATGGCGTCCAGATAGCCTCTGGTATAATCATTGACTTTGGCAAGCCGGTCATAGAAGTTATGCGCCTCATTGTACAGGGCGCCGACAAAAGAGACGTTGCAGGTACATTTCTCACGGTCAAACTTTTTGCCGGATAAAAAGTCGATAATTGTGGCATTGACGGGCAACGGCGTGTAATATACGGTACGAATGCCCATATTCTGTAATTTCAGATATTCCTGTTTGTCAAAGAGGAATACATGGTTCGTGGGATAAATCATGGTATAGGAATATAAGCAGACATAGGGGCTGTCATATACGAGGGAGAGATAGGGAATGTCATGCCGTTTGCAGCCTTCCGCCACTACCGGATAGAAGTTAAAGGAAAAGCAGAATGCAAATTTCCTGCCTTTTACTGTCTCGTCAAACGATTTGTCAAATTCCGGGCTGATGCGTTGCTGAAAGTCTTTGTGGGAAAACATGGTAAGCTTATAGCCCATCTGTTCCAGCGTAAATACGGCGTCTGCCTTGCCAAAACATGCCCAGTCTATAAATAAAGCGTTCATGGAATAATCCTCCTGATTGTCAAGTGTTGTCAAAGGTATCAAACCTTATGCCCCAAATGCAAGCTTTAGCATCTGCTGAAGGCGGATGGGGTAAGTGTGGAATTTTTTAACGGTTGCAAGGCCGTTTTCTGCAATTTCACGTCGTTCTTTCTCATGATGGAGAAAGTAGTCTGTCTTACAGGCCAGGTCTTCCAGATTTTCATAGAAGACAAGGTCTTCTCCGGGGGTAAAGAATTCCGGCAGTTCCGGCTGGAAATTCGTCAGTACAAATCCCCCGCAGCCCATGATATCAAAAATCCGAAGGGGAAGGCCGCTGCGAATGGATTTGGAGGTAATGTTTAAGTTAATCCTGCTGTTGTAAAAGATGACAGGCATTTCTTCCAGCGTCTTTGCAAGTCCCCGGTTGTGGATGCGGGGAAGGGATGAGGTGTCGCTGGCGGTATAGAGGTCTACGGAAAACCGCTCGGAAAGCAGCGCCATCACGCGCAGGCGTTCCATGGCAGAGATTTTATTGCCGATGTAGAGCTGGGCGGCGGTCTTTTTATCAGTCAGGTAAGAGTCATACGGGTAGGTAAAAAATCCCGGGAGATGTTCTTTAAATGTTTCCACCATCTCGTCTGTTAAAAGGTCCTCTATGATAAATCCGCCGTAAATGCGAAGCTGCGCCTCCATCAGTCCATTCAGGTAACCGAGCAGATATGCGGGCGGGTTATGCAGCTTGTCGTAAGGACATTTCTCTGTATACAGGGAACCCACGAAGGAAACCTCAGAGGTAAACTTCTTATGCACGGCATCAGATACCGATTGAATCTGGTTTTGTTTCTGTTTCACATTGACTGCAAGCGGGAGATGGAAGACATGTTCCAGATTCAGAGGGGAAATCTCGTCATATTGCGCGCGGTCAAAGACAAAAATCCGGTTGCAGGGATGCGTGATGGAAGTCGCGAACAATTCCATTACCGGGGAATCCACGGTCCAGCAAAGGTAGGGCAGTTTGAAAATCTGGCATACCTCACTTAAAAATGGAAAGAAGTTAATGCTGAAAACAAAATCCACAGGATGCTCCAGCAAAACTTTGCTGACAATCTGTATGCATTCCTGGGGCGTCAGCGTCTTATTCGTGATTTCCGTGGTAATCTCCGTTATCGTATGTCCCAGTTCCTGAAAACCGTCAATGACGTCTGGTTCACAGATGCTTCCATAACGGTAAAATAACAGTTTCATAAAAATCCTCCTCTGCCAGGTGATAGATTGTTCATTCGTCCTTATCTCGTACAGGAGCAGTAAACAGTTTTAAATCCGGTCATTTTCTACGGTTCGTATTATTTGTTGTAACTGATGCGTATAAGAAAATTTTTCCCGCACTTTCAGGTAGCCGTTCATGGCGATTTTAAGCCGTTCTTCTTCATGGGAGAGGTACCAGGCGATTTTTTCCATCAGCTCGTCTACGTCATGAAATACTTCAATCTCTTTGCCAATTACAAAATAGTCGTCAATTTCCTGCTGGTAGTTGGTCAATGCGAATCCCCCGGAGCCCATGATGTCCAGAACACGCTGCGGGAGCCCGGTTTCAATGGAGGGCAGCGTAATGTTAAGGTTGATCCTGCTCAGATAGAAAATCTTGTTCATATCCGTATAGTAGTCAACGCCCGGATGCGTCCGTACATTGTGGATATAGGAGTAGTCGCTCTTGGTGTACAGGTCTACGGTATAATGTTCGGCAAGGGTATTCAGTACCGTAATCCTGTCCATCTCAGCAAGTTTGCGGGAAAGAAAGAGGAGTCCCAGATACAGATCCAGATCCATATCGTTGCGGTTCCAGATGTCTGCGCCAAATGTTTCAGACAGGAATGCCATTGTATTAGGCGATACACGCGGCCATGGTTTTACTGAATGCCAGTTGCATAAATTTCTTACGAGATATAATTTCAGTTCTGTTGCAACATCTTCAGAAAGCCCGTAGATAAAGCTGTTATAAGAATTATCTTCATAAAGGCTGCCAATAAAAGAGATGTCGCAGGTAAAATTCTTCTCATCTTCGGGCGTAATATTTAACGCCCCTGTGCGGGAAAGGTTTACGCCCATAGGCAGGTAGTATAAGTGAGGAATTTCCAGAGACTGCATATGTTCATACTCTGCGCGGTCAAAGAGAAAAATATAATTGCAGGGATTCTTTGCTGCCGGGTGAAACAGTGAAATCAATGGCGAATCGTAAACCCATCCGATATATATAAGATTTCGGGTCTGGCATAAATCTGAAATTTCGGGCACAAAGAGATAGGAAATCAGGCAGTCGTAACTGTGGGTGGACAAAAATTGGTTCAGCTTCTCAAATTCCTCCGGCACAGGAGCCAGCGGATCAAATTGCGCCTCTTCGTAAATTTCCACCTGTTCCCCCATTTCCAGCAGTGCCCAGGGGATGTCAAAACTCGAATTTTTTACACGGATAAATAAAAAATGCATAGCGTACCTCCGGGAAATAGTGTATAATCCATTATAGCATAGTTTGGATAAAAATGCAGGAAAAAAGGAGACATGTTTCGTATGGGAGAGGCAATGGATGATAAAATGGATTATGGCGGCCGCAAGGTAAGCATTGTGCTGCCGACCTATAACCGTGCGAATCTGCTGGGACGTGCGATAGAAAGTATTCTGGGACAGAGCTGGCGGGCGTTTGAGCTGATTGTGGTAGACGACGGTTCCACAGATCATACGCCAGAAGCAGTCGGCGCTTATGAAGACGAACGGATTCGCTATATAAAACTGGACAAAAATTGCGGAGCTGCCCATGCCAGAAACGTGGGAATTGACAACGCAAAATATTCATATATTGCCTTTCATGACAGTGATGACGTATGGTGCGAGGGGAAGCTGGAAAAGCAGATGCGTTTACTGGCAACCAGGGAACAGGCAGGGATGGTCTATGGATACTGCAAATATCACGGTCTGGCGGGAGAGACAGATTATTTCCCGCGCAGGGAGATTGCCGGGGAGAAGAAACGGGGGTTTATTTACCCGACCATGTTGGAAGAAAACCTGATTGGAATGCCCTCTCTTGTTGTACGTCGGGAATGCATTGACAAGGCAGGGCTGTTTCGGGAAGATTTTCAAAGCCTGGAAGATTACGAATGGTTCCTGCGCCTGAGCAGGGTATGCGAGGCGGAGTTTATAGATGAGATACTGGTGAATGTCTATGCGCAGGAGGAGAGCGTGAACCGCAACCTGAGCGCGAATTTCAGCGCCAGATGTATGCTGATCGGGATGTACAAACATGAGATGGTGAAATACGGCGTACTGGAATCAGTCATTCAGGAATTCCTGGGAGAGGCCAATTATCTGGGATGCCAGGAGGAAGTGGCTGCGGCGCTGTGCCAGGTTTTGGGGATTCCAGATGAGGTGCAGGATGGACGATAATAATCGGCAGGAGGACCACATGAAGACGGGCGAATGGGATAGTGGGCAGTTTACGGAGTTCATAGAACAGGAAAAACAAAAAGAAGCAGAAAAACAAAAACTGCGTGAAAAGTACGCAGATTACAGGGAGAAGATAGACGCTTTTCTGGAAAGAGAAGCATATGGGCAATTGCAGGATTATTTTGAGACGGAAGAGATGCAGATTCTTTCGAAGATTGAGAATGACGTGGCCTTATTTTGCATTGTGTTGAGCGTGTATTCGATGGAGGTGCAGGAAGGGGCAGAGCACAGCATTTTAGAGGGTGTGTGCAGTTTACAGCAAATGAGGGAACGCTGGCTTACCGCAAAATTTCTCATGTGGCGGCTGGAATTTATGGGCGAAAAAGAGGAGCTGGGGGAATTTCTGGACAAGAATCGGGTATCGGTTCCCTTTTTGAAATACCTGGTGCATACTTCCTCATTCGATAAGGCGAATACCGCCCTCAAGCTGGCAATGTTTTTAAAGGAAAACAATCAGCTGGCGGCATCGTTTGCCATGTTAAGCTATGTCAATGAACTATGCCCGGATGAAGAGTTTGTGCTCTGTGAGCTGGCGGATATCTGTATGAAGGCAGGGCAGTATCAGAGGGCGCAGGATTATATTGGAAGAATCCAGAATCCTACGGGGTTTCTGAATGAATTTCTCGAAAGGTGGAAGATATAGGATGAATGGTAAAAAGATACTGGTAGCCTTGCCATGCCTGATTCCGTCCGGCGGCATAAATGTCGTGATAGATTTGATAGAGGTTTTGCAGAAGATGGGATATCACATCGACCTGCTCTCCAGGGAGAAGGGAGATCTGTATGAGCGTTTTTGCGCGTTGGGGATTAAGGTGCGCATCGAAGAAAATATTTTGGATGATTCGCTGATCTCATGGATACTTAAGAATTATGATGAGGTTTTTGTCAATACCCTCCAAATGTTTGGGATGATTTATAAGTTAAATGGAAAGGACATCGAAGTCAAATGGTGGCTCCACGAACCACCATTGTTTTTCAGCCAGTACAGCGAGGCGGTTCCGCAGGCATTTTGGGATCATTTATCGGACAATGTGCATGTGTTTGCTGCGGGCAATGTGGTACATGAACATCTCTTGCAGACATATGGAAAAGAGAATACCGTCCTCAATTTTGGCATTCCGGATCTGGCAGGAAAAGTTCCCGATACGGCGAATGGTATCGTATCTGAGGATAAGGTGACGTTTCTTTTGCCGAGCGTAATATTTCAGCATATCAAGGGACAGGATATTCTGGCGCTGGCGATTCTGAACCTTCCGGAAGAATATCAGGAGAGGACGGAATTTATCTTTACCGGGACGAAATCGGAATATGCGCAGGATTATTATAACGCGATTAAGGATATGGAGAGGGAGCAGGAAAACGTTAAGGTTTTGGATCTCTTAGGGCATACTGAGATGCTTGCTTTGATGAAACAGGCAGACTGTATTGTGGCGCCCTCCAGGAATGACGCCACCAATGCCTGCATCGTGGAAGGGATGATGCTGTCGAAACTCTGTATTTCTTCCGATGCAGCAGGCATAGCAAGGTATATGCAGGATTGCGTCAATGGTTTCGTATTCCGCAACTGCGACGTGGGGGATCTTGGCGCAAGGATTATGCTGGTCGCGGACAATATAGAACGGCTGGGCGTGGTAGCGGCAAATGGCAGGAAGGTATACGAGGATATTTATTCGATGGAAACGTTTGAGAAGAATGTGAGGAAATACTGGGGAGAGAGCCAGGGGTAAAATTGCAGGATGGTAATGCAGCATCGAATGGGAGGAATTCAGATCTGATATGAATGCGCAGAAAATATGTTTTATTATGTGTGCCAATGATGACTTATATAAAAATGAATGTATTTCCTATCTGGAGCGGTTAGATCTTCCAGACGGATTTGAGCGTGAAATGATTGTGGTGGAAGGCGCATCTTCCATGACTTCCGGTTATAATCAGGCCATGAAGCAGTCGGATGCAAAGTATAAGGTATACCTGCATCAGGACGTGTTTGTATTAAACCCGAACTTTATCCATGAGATTGTGCGGTTGTTTGAGAATCCCCAGATCGGGATGATCGGAATGGTGGGAAGTCTGGAAGTAGAAAAGACGGGAATCATGTGGTATGGAACCCGGGTGGGGATGCTGCATTCCAACAGCGTGTGTTTTGCGGACTCCTATCTGTTCGGGAATGTGGAAGGGGAATACCAGAGCGTACAGGCAGTGGATGGCCTTCTGATGGCAACCCAGTATGATATTCCCTGGCGGGAAGATTTGTTTCGTGGATGGGATTTTTATGATATTTCCCAGAGCATGGAATTTCGCAGGAAGGGATATCAGGTTATCGTTCCGCACACAGACAGTCCCTGGTGCATACATGACGACGGGCTTTTGAACCTGCAGAATTACTATGCGCAGCGGGAGATATTTCTCAAAGAATATATAGAGGGAAAGAGGAGTGAGGCAGATGTGTGATAAGAGAGAGGATCTGGAGGAACGAATTTCATATCTGGAAGGAAAACTGTCAGAGATGGAGCAGGTGAACATGTCCTATGTCAGGCAAACGGATGTCATGCTTCAGGCGATTCGTGATTTGTCCGGACTCTATCAGCAGATGATGCAGCAGGTGACCCAGATGTCAAATGCGCAGACCATGCTGGAGGTCAATCAGAATATTACCAAGGCAAGGTGCGACAATCTGAGATACGAGCTGTTAGATCCAAATCTGAAAAGGGAAGAGTATTCGTTTCCGGTTATTCGCAGCGCAGAGGAAACGATTGACGAAATTATACATGGAGGGAAATCCATCGCACGGTTTGGAGACGGTGAGTTTTCGCAGATTGTAAAGAAAGCCCGGCAGAAGTTTCAAAAGCTGGACGATAAACTGGGTATCCGGCTGGAAGAGGTGCTGCACAGCCATCATCCGAATCTACTGGTTGCGATCGCCAATAATTATGGCGCTTTGCAGGCGCATACGGATTTTTCGGCAGATGCGATTCGTTTCTATATGGTGGCCGGGGAGACCAGAAAACAGCATCTGGAGCTGTTGGAGAAGGATCGGGTATATTATGACGCTTACGTGTTAAGGCCCTATGTGATGTATAAGGATAATATGACGGATGCACCCCGGAAACGTTTTGAGCGTTTGAAGAAAATCTGGGAAAACCGTTCGGTCATTCTTGTCGAAGGCGCGCAGACAAGGGCAGGTGTGGGGAACGATCTGTTTGCCGGCGCCAGAGAGCTCAAACGGATTCTTGCCCCGGCGACCAGTTCTTTTGACCGCTATGACGATATCTTAAAGGCAGCGCTTAAACATGCCGGAGATGACACGCTGTTTTTGATTGCCATGGGGCCTTCAGCAGGAGTGCTGGCCTACGACCTTACGGTGGAAGGGTATCAGGCTCTGGACATCGGTCATCTGGATCTGGAATACGAGTGGTTTCGTGCGGGCAAGGGGGAACGCATTAACATACCCTTTAAATATAACAATGAATCAGAAGGCGGAAATGAAGTAAAAGAGCTTCATGATCCGGTGTATGAGAGCCAGATTATAGAAGATTGCAGTATATGACATGGAAAACGGATGTTTCACAGGAAGAAAACAGGCGATAGCATAATGCTAAAGCCTGTTTTTTACAAAATCCCGTAAATCCTCAAAAATATAGTCCGGCGTTACCTCTTCTTCCAGACGTTTCGTTCCATAGCCGGATTCCAGTAGTACGGTCTGGATGCCGGCGTTTTGCCCGGTTCGGATATCGGAGGCTCTGTCCCCGACAAAATAAGCATGTTCCATATCAAGGTCATACTTTTGCATTGCCTGCTGTATCATGCCGGTCTGTGGTTTCCTGCAATCGCAGACGGCGTCTGTCGGATGCCAGTGCGGACAGTAAAAGACGTCGTCCACGCCGGTTTCTTCCATTAAGATGTCATTCATTTCCTGTAATGTTTCTTCCGTCATCATGCCCCTTGCCACCGCGGATTGATTGGTGATGACAAGAACCAGGTAGCCCGCGTCATGCATCTTGCGGACACATGCGCTGGCATAATCAAATATTTCCAGTTCTTCTTTGCGCAGGACGTAGCTTTTTTCTTTCGTAAGCACGCCGTCCCTGTCAAGAAATATTACCGGTTTTTTCATAGCTGAACTCCGTCCCGTTCCATGATCATATCTACAATCTGCTGTAATATCACAATATGAATGGATTCCACCATGCCGTAATGCTCTTTTGGAACATAGACGTTCCATTTTCCCATCTTTTTGAGCTTGTTATCATCCTTAAATCCGGAAAAAGTAATGATATTTGCATGTTTTTCCTGTGCAATGTTCACCGCATTGATGATGTTGGCGGAATTTCCGGAACTGCTGATTGCCACGAGGAGATCGTCTTCGTTCAAAAGGAATTCCAGGGGCCTTGAGAAAATATATTCATAACCATAGTCATTCCCCATGCAGGTTGTGACGGAATTATCATACAGGCTGTAAGTCTTCATGCCGCCGTTTTTCATAAAGTCAGCCGTCATATGGCTGGCAATTGCAGCGCTTCCGCCGTTGCCAATGAAAAAGGTGGTTTTCCCGTGCCTTTTTACCCATGTGAATGTCTCTATCAGATGTTTCATGGCTTCTTCATAGCTGCCGCAAACCTCTCCGTCTCCGGAGGTAAACTGCGTAGCATCAAGCGTCTGCATCAGTGTATCAATGTATTCTTTGTACATGGCGTTCCTCCGTCTATTTGTCGCCAAGGTATTTAAACCAGTCTTTGGTTGCCGTGTCGATGGTATCGGGCGTCCAAACCGGGGCCTCTCTCCAGTAATCAATATTCTCAAGAATTTTCTGCACGCCTTCTTCCAGGGAGACTTTCGCCTTCCAGTTGAGGTATTTTTCGATTTTCTCTGTATTGGCATAAGTGCAGTCCGGCTCTCCGGGACGTTTCGGAATATGGGTAACTTCTCCGCCCAGCAATTCGCAAAGCCGGTTGACCGAGTAAGTACCGCCGCTTCCGACATTGAATGTCTCGTTGACGATATCGGACATGGCTGCGGTATAGAAAGCGTCCGCCACGTCTGTCACATAAGTGAAATCCCGGGTCTGCTCACCGGTTCCCACGACAGTAAACGGCTTGCCCGCCAGTTTCTGCGCCAGAAATACGCCGAATACGGCGCCGTAGGTTCCGGACGTCCGTGAACGCGTTCCGTATACATTGAATAACCGCAGGGTAATCACCGGCAGGTTGTAGACCTGTCCCCAGTGCAGCACGGTTTCCTCACCCAGCCGCTTGGTAAGCGCGTAAGGGTACTGCGGGCGGATGTCTGCGTTCTCATCGGTCGGATAGCTGTCGGGAATCCCATAACAGGAGGAGGAAGCTGCATAAACCAGCTTTTTGATGTCTGCCTCTCTGGCACATTCTACGACGTTATAGGTTCCTAATACGTTCGAAGAATAATATTCCCATGGTTTCTGGATGGAGGGAACAATATCTGCCAGCGCCGCCATATGGAAGACATAGTCAACACCCTCGAATACGGGGACGATATCTTCGCGGTTTCGAATATCTTTCTGATAGATGGTAAGGTTCGGGCTGCCTTCCTGATGTTTTAAATTCTCCGGCCTTCCGGTGGTAAAATTATCAATGACCCGGACTTCATGTCCCTCTGCCAACAGTCTGTCTACAATATGGGAGCCGATAAATCCGCATCCGCCTGTCACTAATGAAATCATATCTTTTCTCCTTATACATTGAGCAATGTGCTGGCATATTTCAGCACATTTACTTTTTCCACTGCCTCTTTGTTACCTATAATATTGGCTGCCAGCGCGCCGGCGATATTTCCCACGAAAGTGCCGATTTCCCCGGGAGCCCCTGCGGCGCAGTAAGCGCTCGCAACTGCAAAAAATGCATCGCCTGCGCCGATCGTGTCCTTTACCTTCAGCGTAAACGCCGGGCAGGGATAGAATTTGCCGTCCTCCACTAACGTAGCGCCTACGGAGCCCTGCGTCAGCCATCCCGGACAGTGTAAATGTTCGGACAGACGGGACAGGGATTTCTCCTGGGAGCTCTTGTAATCGGAGAATGCCAGCTTCAGTTCTTTTTCATCCAGAGCAAACGCGTCAGCCTTGCGGTACTTCGTAATTAAGTTCGTTCCATAGTTGGACGAGTTCGTCTGGCAGTTCAGCGCAAGGTATTTCGCCTTGTCCTGAAGGATGTCCATGACCTCTTCGTCAATCAGGCCATGCCCGAAATCACAGAGGATGACAGCGTCATAACTGTCAATTTTTTCTCTCAGTTTGTCTTTGAACGGCGTCAGCGCCTCGGGGTCAATCTCCATGGGAGATTTTAAGTTATTGATTACAAACAGTTTGTCAACCTCTTCACGTTTCACGTTCTGCATAATGTAGCGTTTTTTGACGATGGTTTCGGTCTTTTCGCTGCACACAAAATCCACCCGCATATTTCCGCTCAGTTCATTTAAGAACCTGCTGTGAAACGTTTCTTCTGTTCCCACGACAGATGAGATGGTTACATTGTCGCAGAAGGAAGAGAGATGGCGCGCAACGGCAAGCGAGCCGCCCAGATACTGCTCTTCCTTAATATATCTGGTGGAGTATCCGTTGTCTTTCGACATCAGTCCCTGGACGTGGCAGAAAACGTATTCGTCAATGATAGCGTCCCCGACGACCAGAATTTTCATGTCTTTGATGCGTTCTGTGTATTTTTTGATGTCCTCAAGACTGTATTTCTCCTGAAAAGCGAAAGAGAAGTCCCGGACTTCCGGCGGCAGCCCTTCCAGCGCATTGTTGATCAATTTGGTGGAACTGAATACTTCGCCGGAAGTGTAATATACATCGCCGCCATGGGCGCGAACGAGCTCCACTTCCTCGGTAATCTTGCCGGTGACGTCCTGCTTGGCCTGTTCGTATTCCTTGCCCTTCACATACCAGTCCGGTTCCACGGATTCTATGATATCCTCCACCGTATATCCTTCCGACAAAAGCACATAGTCGATGCACTGAATTTCAGATAGGAATTTCAGCCGTAGTTCATCATTGAAATAGGGACGTCCCGGTCCTTTGCGGACAAATTCAGCCGCGGTGATGGACACGACCAGCACGTCGCCGATCTTCTTTGCCTCCTCGAAATGCAGGATGTGGCCTGGATGCACCAGGTCAAATACGCCATGGCAAAGGACGACTTTTTTCTCTTCTTCGCGCAGTTTCCTGCGGATATCCTTAAATTGTTCTTTCGTCACAATCTTTTCCAATTTTGTCTGCCTCCTGCCATAGTTCCTAAATAAAGTTCAGGTGATTGGGTTTTTGCCCTGTTGCCTCCGGAATTTCACGATTCTGATAGATGTTCCACAGAACTTCATTGGTCTTATGCTGCAGGCACAGGGTTCCACAATCCCTGTTGGGATCAAAATCGTCTTCGGTCAGGGATTTCATGACTTCCCAGTAACGGTCGCTTTCCCAGAGATCTTTGAACCGGGTCTCTTTGATGTTGCCGATATGGTATTTCTTATATTTCTCGTTAAAGAACATTCCGCATGGAGCGACCAGTCCGGTTCCCGACATCTGGATGATGAACGGCGCGCCGAAACATTTGCAGTAGGATTTCTTACCGTGGCTTAAAATCTTCGACCATTTTGCAGATACCTGATAGGTATCGGTAGAATAGGATTCTGCTTCTTTTAGAATTTCTACCAGCTCATCATACTCGTCATAATTTACGCCCAGCGTTCCTTCCTCATCATCGCTGCAATGCTTGATTACCAGATAATCTACCTCCAGTTCTTTCCCAAGCTTTGTCAGGGGGATAATCTGGTCGCGGAATTCCGGCATCAGAACCATCTGCAAGCCGATGGTAACGTCCAGATGATTCTTCTTACGAATCTCAATGGCCTTGCGAATGGTGTTTACGACTTTGTGGTAGCATTTTTCGGTACATCCGTGGATGTAAGCATATCGTTCCGGCTCGCCTGCCGAGATATTAAATCTAAGGTATGTCAGGCAGGGAAGAATTTCTTCCAGTTCCTCATCTTTAAGCAGGTAGCCGTTGGTGCCAAGCGCCATGGAAAGTCCCTTCTCATAGCCGTGTACAATGGCGTCCTTCAAATGCGGATTGCAGGTGCTTTCGCCATCGCTGACAAAGCTGACGCCCTTCACGCCGATTTCTGCGGCGTCATCCAGGAAGTTGAAAATAGTTTCCCTGTCCATGTTGTCCGACTGGTTGATGCACTGCATTTTTCCATAGCAGTATACGCAGCGGTAGCTGCATTTTGTTGTCAACGCGCAGTCGATTGTTATGGGGGCGATACGCCCTTCTCCGTAGTTCCATTCTTTGATTCTCTCCTGGTGCCATAATACTTTGCTCCCATCCAGAATATATTTTTCGTTTTCCATTTGTCCTCCGTTCCGTGCGCTTATCTGCACATATGTTATTTATAAATGACTCTTGACAGAGTTATAGATTCCTTCTGCATCCAGGCCGTTGGCGGTACGCACCTGTTCCTGATTTCCATATCCGTGCGCATATACGCCCGCAAGCCCGATTCGTTTTAGTCTGGCGCGGCAGCCGTTTTCCGCCATCACCTCTGCGACAGCTCCGCCCAGTCCGCCAATGATGCTGTGTTCTTCCACGGTAAATATCTGCTCGTGGGTGTTGGCGATTCTTGTTACCAACTCTTCATCAAAAGGTTTGATGGTATGCATACTGATAACAGTAGCGTGAATATTCTCCTGTGCAAGACGCCTGGCAGCAGTCATGACATGATAGGTGATATCGCCGGTAGAAAAAATGGCGATGTCTTTCCCTTCCCGCAGTATCGTGCCCTTTCCGGGAATTACGTCCATATCATCTGTGTATAATTCTTCCTTGAGGTTGTTCCCCAGGCGGATATAGACCGGGCCCTTCCACTGGTAGGCGTAATTTACAAGCGCCTTCGTCTCCTTTGCCGTGGCGGGGGAGAGCAGTACGAGGTTCGGGAGTGTTCGCAATACGGCGATATCCTCAGTCGCATGGTGCGTGGGCCCCAGATAGCCGTAGGACATTCCTGCACCGATGCCGGCAATCTTAACATTGAGATTTTGCAGGCAGACGTCAAGGCGGATAAATTCAAAAGAGCGGTAAGCCAAAAACGCGCCGATGGTATAGGCAAAGGGAATTTTGCCGCAGCTTGCCATGCCGGCTGCCGCATTGATCATGTGTCCCTCGGAAATGCCAAAATTATAATATTGTTCCGGAAAATCCCTTCGAAAGTCGTCATAGACAATCAATCCGTTATCGGCGACCAGCGACAGCACGTTCCGGTCTTTGGACGCCAGGTTGTAGACTTCTTTTAAATATGTATTTCTCATTCCTGCCGTTCTCCTTCCAGCAATTCAGGTAAAAATTTCATGAATAATATTTTTAGTTTTGAGTCTGCAAATAGTTTTCTACCAATATATCATAGGCCATATGAAAGTCATGTTCATCTTTTGCATGAACAAGCATACGGCAAAGATATTCAAGTTTTTCATGATTCTTCATGGGTTCTGTGCCATGAGGATAAAATTCATTTCGGTGGTTGCATTTACGGCAGCCTAATTTGAGAATGATATTTCCAAAAGCTTTGGCGTCTATGTTCCGGTATGTATTTACGGCGCCGCAGTGGGCACATTGGGTTACAAATACAATTTTGCCATCTTCTTCGTATGCGTCCAGCATATGTCCCAGATTTTTGTGATAATAATAGTTCAGGGTATGCAATACCACAGAGAGTTTCAAAAACTCGGGTTCACTCATGGTAGTTAAGTTATACAGAAAACGTCCGTTTTCCAGATATTCTTTTTCATTTTTGATGTTTCCATTTTTCACGCAGTCGTTATAATATCCGCATCCCGGGTATGTTTCTATCATTCCAAGATTAATTTCATATTCTGGATGCTGGAACCACCAGCTCATTGTCTCATAGATAGAATGGCGGTCTTCTAACTGGTCGCCAAATATAAAATTCCCCTGTATGTCAATGCCCACTTCATAGGTGAGGCGCAGGGCATGTTCAATATCTTTGGTGTCAATATGTTTATTCATATTTTTCAGGACTTTTTCGCTGAAACTTTCCAAACCGTAACTTATGGTATAACATCCAGCCTCCTTCATGGTTGTAAGCAATTCTTTTGATATTTTATCCACACGCATTTGAACAAGCCAATGCAGGTTATATGGGCGAATTCTTTCACAAAATGCATAAACGTTATCCATATCAACGCTAAACAGTTCATCTAAGACAATAATGCCGTTGATTTGATATTTTTCGATTAATTCGTCTAATTCTGCAAAAAAGTTATCCAGGCTGCTGCCGCAAGCACAATCAATCCGCATTGGAACAGGCTTTCTCCATAAATTCCAAACATATGATACCTCCATT
>CAJUOE010000106.1 GCA_910587895.1 uncultured Lachnospiraceae bacterium | reverse complement strand
TGACGGAAAATGCTGTTGAAAAACGGGGGATATGATACAAACACGGAAACGGCATGGAGTTTCCGTGTTTGTATATGAGTTTCCGTGATAATATGGAGTTTTGCCTGTTAGTATACAGAAAAATTGAAAAATGTTAGCGGGAGGAAAAGGGCTGTTTTGGGATTTTTACAGAAAAGAAAAAGATTTCGTTCCCTTTCAAATAGGGTTTCGTTCCCTCGCGGCTGACTGCGCCAAAATTCTGCCGATATAAAAAGTAAAAAGAACTGCCCGTGGGGAAGCTGTTCTCATGGGAAATGAATTGCAGGTGATGGGATTGAACATAGCCATATGCGATGATGAGGAAATCATCCGCGAACAGATAAAGGAACTGACAGAAAAAGAAAAATCAGGATTATGCATGGAACTTTATGAGACAGGAGATGCGCTGCTTGCCTCTAGGAAGCAGTTTGATATTGTGTTCCTTGACATACAGATGGAAGGAACGGATGGGATCGAAACGGCGAAAAGGCTCAGGCAGAGGGATGAAGATACCATACTGATCTTCATAACGGGTATCCGGGAGTATGTTTTCGAGGCGTTTGACGTGGCGGCATTCCACTACCTGTTAAAGCCTATTGAGGAAGAAAAGTTCCGGGAGGTGTTCCACCGGGCAGAGCGGGAACTGGAAAAGAGGAAGAGTAAGCGGCGGGAAACAGTGTTCATAAAGACGAGGAACAGGAGTTTTTCACTGGAAAAGGACAGCATCCTCTATATCGAGAGCAGTGGGAAGAAGGTGGAGATACACACCACGGGGGAGACCATAGAGGCATATGCGTCCATGAATGAAATGGAGGGGCAGCTCGGAGACGGGTTCTTCCGCTGCCACAGGGGGTATCTGGTGAACATGGCATATGTGGCGGAATATGACAGCGGGAGCATTACCCTGAATAACGGAGGGTATGTTTATCTGGCAAAAGAGAAATACGGGGAGTTTGTGAAAGCCTATATGCGGTATCTGAGAAACGGGGTGGGGGCTGATGGCTGAATGGATTATGGGATTGATCGGGGTTTTACTGTGCCTGTTTGAAGGGTACTGCATACAGTCCTTTTTTGGTAGGTTTGCCGTGCCAAAGCTGTGCAGGATAAGGAATGCGGGATGGGCTGCGGGCATTGCATGGATTGTGATAAGGGCATTCAGTGAGGGGCTGTATTCTGATACGGACAGCGTATCGTTAATCATGGAACTGCTTTTTACATTCTGCACTTTATTTGTTTTCTGCTTATGCTGGTATCAGGGAAATATCCTGTTAAAGATATTTCTGGCTGTCCAGTTCATCTCCCTGCGGGAACTGTCATTCTGGGCGGGGTACAGCCTGATCTATATTGGAAATGAGATGATAGAGGCACTGGCGCATAAAGCAAGCGCTGGTATGGCATCGGTGGAGTATCTGCCCGTGGCGGCAGGCATCCTGTCATGCTTTGGGGTTGCCCTTGTGGGGACTGTTAGGTGCGCCCTGCTTTTTGTTTCCACAAGAAAGATAGCGGGGAGTTATTGCAGTAAGCAGAGAGGGCGGATGGGCAAGGAAGTAGCATTCTATCTGCTACCCTCCGTGGCAGGCACGCTGGTTTCGGTGCTTGTGCGCCTGCTGATGATCACCGTTACGGACGGCATCCCGGTACTGCTGTATGACAAATATCCGGCACTGTATCTCATTATCCCAATGACGGCGCTTGTTTTGCTTGGGGCTGTCGTGTATGGTTTCCGCATCTATCAGGATATGGCGGCTCTGCAGGAGGAGCGGGCGGAAAAGATCGTGCTGGAGAACCAGATCTCGCAGATGCAGAGTTCTATGGTGGAGATGGAACATCTGTATGACGGAATCCGTTCGGTCAAGCATGATATGAAGAACCACATGGCAGTCCTGCAGAATCTGATACAAAAAAGGTACAGCGGGGAGGATGAGGAAATCCGGCAGTATTTTGAGGGGATGCGCCAGTCAGTGGAGCAGATCGACAGCAGGGTGCATACGGGGAATGCCGTAAGCGATGCGGTGGTTGGCAGCAAATTCCGTTATGCGGCAAAGAAGGTAAAAGGTATCAGGCTGGATGCCAGTAAATTTATGCTGACGGATGCCGTTACGATAAAGGCTTATGACATGGGGATCATTTTAAACAACGGGCTGGATAATGCAGTGGAAGCCTGTATGCAGATGAGGGAAAAGCAGCCGGATGCGGAAGCCCATATCACGATCCGGTCTTTTAAAGCAAAGAATATGTATTTTATAGAGATTGAAAACAGCTTTGATGGTTCGGCACTGTCCCGTGGAGACAGCGGCCTTCCCATATCAACGAAAAAGGATAAGGAGGTGCATGGGATAGGGTTAAAAAATATCAGAAAATGTGCAGTAAAATATGGCGGCGATTTAGACTGTATTGTGGAAGGAAATAAGTTCACGCTGTCGGTCATGGTAAAAAGTTAATCAGCAGGAAGGAGAGGATTGATTATGAGTATTTTAGGAGTAAACGGTGCTTTGGCTGCTGGCGCATACCAGTATGCGGACAAGGCACAGAAAACAAATACAAATGAGGTGAGTTTTGCGGAACTTGCGGCTACGAAAGCGGCAGGGAAAACAGAGAATGTAAGTTTTAAGGGTATGTGGCAGGCGAGGTTTCCGGGAGCATACTACAACGTGATGGATACATCCAAGATTGACGGCTCCTTATGGGGAAGGAATGATTATCCGTGGGATAAGTATTTCAGCAATAATGCGGATGCTTCGGTTTTGGACTGGAAACCATCGGGTGCGGAGCCTGCCATGCTTGACCCTAA
Source organism: uncultured Lachnospiraceae bacterium (assembly GCA_910587895.1). Classification (GTDB taxonomy): domain Bacteria; phylum Bacillota; class Clostridia; order Lachnospirales; family Lachnospiraceae; genus Petralouisia. Next base: position 1,007 of record CAJUOE010000106.1, on the reverse strand, counting down.
AGTGCAGGCAAAAATCAATTCCACTATAGGCAAGAAAGCTATTGTTGTTCCGCCGGAACTGGAAGAAAAGATGAAGAATGACCCGGAACTGTCAAAGAGTGTCATGGCAAAGGTTGAGGGGTTTATTGCAGAGCAGGATATTATGAATCCAAATCCCCGGAAAGGTTATCTGATTGCATTGGATGAAAATGGGGATATCGCGCACGCCTGCGTGACAAGTGAAAAGATGTCAGTGTCATCGGCAGAATTCATAGAAGCCCGCAAAGCAAGGGAAGCAAAACACGCAGAATATGAAAGGCTGGAGGAGGAAACTGCGCTGAAACGCAAGCTGATGGAGCAGGAAGCAGACGAGAGATATTATAAGACCAGTACAGCAAAAAAGACGGTTTCGATTGCCGCATATGAAGCGGCGGGCATTTTGAAGTAAGGAAGATCATGCCCGGACTTACCGCAAGGGGGCATGGGCGGCCCTGAATGACAGAGGGGCCGCAGGTAAGATTTTTTGAAGGAGGATGAGATTATGTCAATGGAGATCACAAACAATTACAGCGATTATTGTGAAAGGGGCAAACAAAAATGGAGGAAAAGAGAAACGACCGACGTATGAACCTGTCAGCTAAGCTGTTGATTAAGAATATGAATGATACGGATTCACAGGCAGAAGAGGCGTCTATAGAGGTGCTGGATGTATCGAAATCAGGAGTGGGCTTCATCTGCGACACGCCTTTGTCTATTGGAGCAGTATATGAGACTCAGCTAAAGATTTGGACGGACGAGATTATACACGCATTCCTGAAGGTGGTTAGAATCGAGCAGACGAAGGAAGAACGGTATATCTGCGGAACAATTTTTATCGGACTGCCGGAGATGAATGCGAAACGTATTGAAGTATATGAGCTGCTTGGCCGGATTGATAACGGGGAAGTATAATAGATTGGCGGTAAATGGGATGTTGCAAAATCGCCGCTATACGCAAGATATGATGTTTGGATAACATGGTTTTTATC
>CAJUOE010000105.1 GCA_910587895.1 uncultured Lachnospiraceae bacterium | reverse complement strand
CTTTCTCGTCAAATATGCTCCAGGTTATCTCCCTGCGGTACGGCTGCGAGGAGGTCTGCTGAACCAGATTGTATTCCTTCCAGGTTGTCTTTCTGGTGTCTTTTACCAGTGGGTTCAGCTCTACCAAAGCCACCTCGTCGCCATATAATTTATGATTTCTCTCCAGTAAATCCGTTACCGGCATAATTTAATACTTCCTTTCATTATTATAATATACAGGAAATACTGACGCAAAAAATTACGTCAGTATCTTAATCCTAATACTCTTTTACTGATATAAATGCCTCTTATCAATGACGCGGACTGCCTTGCCCTCACTTCTGGCAATGCTCTTAGGTTCTACAACCGTGACGTCTGCTTTAATGCCAAGCATGGACTTTAAGCCGCTGACAATCTTCTTCTCGCGTTCCGGTATGGTCAGGTTGCTGTTTTTCTCCATCTCCGGCGTCAGTTCAACCTGAACCTCCATCGTATCATTGTTGCCGATACGGTCAACAATAATCTGATAATTCGCCTGATAGCCCTGTTTTAAGAGAACCGCCTCAATCTGGGAAGGCCATACGTTTACGCCCTTAACTACCATCATGTCGTCGCTTCTTCCCTTCGGTTTCATCATGCGCACATGCGTACGTCCACAGGAACATCTCTTTCTGGAAAGGCGGCATAAATCACGCGTGCGGTAACGCAGGAGCGGAAATGCTTTCTTCGTGATACAGGTAAATACCAGTTCCCCGACTTCGCCTTCCGGCAGGACTTCTCCGGTTCCAGGGTTGATAATCTCTGCGATGAAATGGTCTTCCTGAATATGCATACCTGCCTGTTCCTCGCATTCAAACGAAACGCCGGGGCCGGAAATCTCCGTCAGTCCATAAATATCATAAGCTTTAATGCCAAGGGATTCCTCAATATTGCGGCGCATTTGCTCTGTCCAAGGCTCCGCACCGAAAATGCCAGCTTTTAACTTAATCTGATCCTTTAACCCTCTCTCGTTGACCGCCTCGCCAAGGTTTGCGGCGTAAGACGGCGTACAGCAGAGGATCGTGGAACCCAAATCTGTCATGAACTGTAACTGACGCTCCGTATTACCGGAAGACATTGGCAGCGTCAGGCAGCCTACTTTATGAGAGCCGCCGTTTAAGCCCGGGCCTCCGGTAAAAAGTCCATATCCATAGCAGACATGGCAGACATCCTCCTTCGTTCCTCCTGCGGCGACAATTGCCCGCGCACAGCATTCTTCCCAGATGTCAATGTCCTCCTGGGTGTAGAAGGAGACTACACGCCGTCCGGTCGTACCGCTGGTAGACTGAATCCGCACACATTCTTCGAGCGGCACGCCCAGAAGTCCGTAAGGATACTGGTCACGCAGGTCGTCCTTGGTAATGAAAGGAAGTTTATGTAAATCATCAATTCCTTTGATGTCAGAAGGTTTAACGCCTGCCTTATCCATCTTGTCATGATAGAACTTCACGTGATCATAGACATATTTCACCTGTTTGGCCAGCCTCTCACTCTGAAGTTCCTGAAGTTCATCCACTGGCATAGTTTCAATTTCTGGTTGGTAATAATTTTTCATTTCCGTCTCCATTCGTTCATTTTATTCTCCACGCCCCAGCAGGAACGCTTTCTCATTCATTTCTGCAAATTTAGCCGGGACGCATTCTTTGATTGCCTTCTGCCATTTTGAGGCAGGAATGTCAAAATATCTGGACAGACGCCCCATCAGCACAATATTGACTGCTTTGGCGGAACCTGCCTCCTCAGCGATTGACAGGCAGTCCATATCGTCTACCTGAATGCCCAGCGACTTCATTTTATCAATAAGGTTCTCCGGATAGGTCGCTGCCCCGGTGATTACCGGCATAGGATCTATTTCCTGCGTATTTACAACAATCCTTCCATCCTCCTTGAGATATTCCACATAACGCGCGGCCTCCAGTTTCTCAAAAGAAACGATGAAATCTGCCTCTCCCTTATCAATAATCGGAGAATATACTTTTTCACCAAATCTTACATAAGTAACAACGCTTCCTCCGCGCTGGCTCATTCCATGTACTTCGGATACTTTCACATCATACCCCTCGGACAGGAGCAGATGTCCTAATAATTTACTGGCAAGCAGGGAACCCTGTCCTCCTACGCCTACGATCATAATATTCTTTGTCATCTTAGCACCTCCCCGGACTGTAACGCATCGAACTTACATAACTGCTGGCAGACGCCGCAGCCTACGCAGAGCGTGTTGTCGATGACTGCTTTTTTCTCTTTCATGCTGATTGCCGGACAGCCAAGGCGCATACAGGATTTGCAGCCCACGCATTTATCCTGCACGGCGCGAATCGGCGGCTTATGCTCCACATATTTTAAGAGGGCGCAGGGACGTCTGCTGATGATCACAGACGGCTCTTTTGCCGCAAGTTCCTCTTTGATGACTTTGTCACATGCCGCTAAATCGTAAGGGTCAACTACTGTGACACGTGCAAAGCCCATCGCGCGACATAAGCTCTCCAAATCAATTTTTCCCGCCGGATCTCCCTTGATATTATATCCTGTGGTAGGATTCTGCTGATGCCCGGTCATTCCCGTGATGGAATTATCCAAAATAATCACCGTGGAATTACTCTGATTGTATGCGATATTTGCAAGCCCGGTCATTCCGGAATGCATAAACGTGGAGTCTCCAATGACCGCCACTGTCTTGCCCTCGCTCTCTTCGCCCAGCGCCTTGTTGAATCCGTGAATGGAGCTTACGGACGCTCCCATGCAAAGCGTCATTTCCATTGCACTTAAGGGCGCTACCGCACCGAGCGTATAACACCCGATATCTCCGAGAACCGTACATTTATTCTGAGATAATATGTAAAACAATCCTCTGTGCGGACATCCGGCACACATCACGGGCGGTCGTCCGGGAAGATTTTCATCCAGGCTCTTATAAGGCGGCAGTTTCCTGCCAAATTTTTCTGCTATTAAATTCTGGGAATATTCTCCCTCCATCGGAAGAACTTCTTTGCCCGTCACCGCAAGCCCTAACTTCTTGCAATGGTCTTCAATGATGGGATCTAATTCCTCAACGATTGCCAGTTTGTCCACTTTTGCGGCAAAGTCAAGAATCAACTCTTTCGGAAGGGGATAAATCATGCCCAGCTTTAAGATGCTTGCCTGATCTCCAAACACTTCCTTTACATATTGATAACTCGTGGAAGATGTAATGATGCCAAGTTTGGTGTCGCCCATCTCCACACGGTTAAATGTACAGTTTTCCGCAAACTGGGCAAGCTTTGCCGTGCGCTCCTCCACAAACGGATGGCGGCGGATTGCATTGGCCGGCATCATCACATATTTTGCAATGTTCTTCTCATATGCAAGCGGTTCTTTCTCCACTCTCTCGCCCATCTCCACGATACTCTGGGAATGCGCAACCCTCGTACACATCTTAACGATGACCGGCGTATCGTATTCTTCCGAAAGCTCATAAGCCTGTTTCACAAATTCACATGCCTCTGCCGAATCTGCCGGCTCCAGCATCGGCACCTTTGCCGCGGCTGCATAATGACGGGAGTCCTGTTCATTCTGTGAGGAATGCATTCCCGCATCGTCTGCCACACAAATTACCATACCTGCATTTACGCCTGTATAAGAACAGGTAAACAAAGGGTCTGCCGCCACGTTCAGGCCCACATGTTTCATTCCGCAAAAACTTCTCTTACCTGCCAGAGACGCACCGAAAGCCGTCTCCATTGCTACTTTCTCATTGGGTGCCCACTCGCAGTAGATTTCCTCATACTTAGCGGCTTCCTCTGTAACTTCCGTACTCGGTGTTCCCGGATAGCTTGATACAACCGCGCATCCGGCCTCGTACAATCCTCTTGCAAATGCCTGATTTCCTAACATTAATTGTCTCATAAATAGACATCCTTTCCGTAACCTGATTTTCCGTCTACCATCATATCATTTTTTGCCGGATTAGTAAATAGCTGAATTGTTTCCTTTTTCTATATGCCACATGTGTGGCCATGGCGGAACACATCTGCGGAAGCGAGCAGGAGTTTGTTGCAAGAATGAACCAGCGCGCCAAAGACCTTGGCATGAACAACACGAATTTTGTCAACTGCTGTGGACTGGATGTAGAGGGACATATGACGACCGCAGGGGACGTTGCCCTGATGTCGCGGGAATTGATTGTAAAGTATCCGCAAATCCATGATTACTGCACAATCTGGATGGAAAACATCACCCATGTCACCAAACGCGGTTCCTCCGAATTTGGGCTTGCCAATACCAACAAACTGATTAAGCAGTATCCATACGCTACCGGATTGAAGACGGGATCCACAGACCAGGCAAAATACTGTGTATCTGCCACTGCAAAAAAAGACGGGCTGGAACTGATTGCCGTCATCATGGGCGCACCGGATCACAAAATCCGCTTTGCAGACGCAACTGCACTTCTCAACTATGGTTTTGGAAAATGCCAGGTTTATACAGACACGGAAAAAGAACGGCTGCCAATGCTTGCCGTGCAGGGCGGCGTCAAAGAACAGGCTGCCCTGGCCTATGAATCCGACTTCTCTTATCTGGATGTGACCGGAGCTGACTTTTCACAGATTACGAAGGAACTGGAACTTCCGGAATCTGCCACAGCCCCCATCACCAAAGGAGACAAAGCCGGCCGGCTGGTCTATAAGCTGAACCAGAAAGAAATCGGCTCCGTCAACGTGTTGTTTGATGAGGACGTGAGAAAGGCATTGTTTAAGGATTACCTGAAAAAGACTTTAGAGGAATTACTAATTACATCAAAGGCGCAAACAGGCGCACGACGCCAAGGAATGGTCGGATAATCGCAGGACGTTTCCGACAGAAATCCATGTTGATTTCTTCAGACTCCGCTATCGTTTGCAGCATATCCTCCTTCACCTTCCCTACTGCGGCGGACTGGTACATCCAGACGCCGCATTCAAAATGAAGATAAAGGCTGCGGTAATCCATATTGATGCTGCCAACGGTAGCCACTGTATCATCACTCACAAAACATTTTGCATGGAGAAATCCCGGCGTGTACTGATAAATGCGTACGCCGCACTCAAGCAGGGGTTCATAGTAGGACTGGCTCAACCAGAAAACAATCCGCTTATCCGGAATCCCCGGCATGATAATACGCACGTCCACACCGCTCTTTGCCGCGTTCTGCAAAGATTTTATCATCTCATTGTCCGGTATCAGATAAGGCGTGAAAATGTACACATAGTCCCTGGCACGGTTTATGATATTCATGTAAATATTTTCGCCCGTAGTCTCAGAATCCAGAGGACTGTCCGCGTAAGGCTGTATAAATCCGTCGCTATGGAACGGGGCTGTCTGATATTTTTCAGGGCGGAATCGGGAAATATCCTCTTCCACGGTCCGGTTAATGTAGCACCACATTTCCAGAAACATTACGGTAAAACTCCAGACCGCCTCTCCCTCAAGCCGTATGCCGGTATCTTTCCAATAACCGAAACGCACCACATGGTTGATATACTCATCCGCAAGATTGATGCCGCCGGTGAAACCGACTTTGCCATCCACCACCAGAATCTTCCGATGGTCGCGGTTGTTCATAAGAACCGAGATGACCGGGTAGAGCGGATTGAACCTGACGCATTTGATGCCCATCTCCTGCAACGTCTGATAATACTTTACCGGGAGCGTCGTCACACATCCAAAATCATCATAAATAAACCTCACGTCCACGCCCTGTGCTACCTTGCGTTTCAGAACCTCAAGTATTTTCCCGAACATCTCGCCCTCTTCCACAATAAAAAATTCCATGAAAATAAAATGCTGTGCCTGATCTAACGCGGCAAGCATGTCGGGAAACATTTCCTCTCCTCTGCTGTAATATTTTGTGGTTGTGTTCTCATACACCGGAAATTTCGCCCAATCACGCACGTATTTTGACTGGCGGTAAGCTTCCTTATCCATGGCGCGGATTTTCTCAAGAATATTTTCGTTCTGGGGAAACTCCTGCTCCATCTGTCGATTGATGACCTCCATGCGCTTGCGCGTCGGTCTTGTAAGTTTTGAGCGGCCAAAAGCAAAATACAGAAGAACTCCGACAAGGGGAATGGCGAGGATGACCACCATCCAGATAAGTTTGTAGGAAGGATTGCTGTTCTTATTCACAATCACCAACGCAATAAATATTGCGACAATGTCAATCAATGTACCAATAAAGGAATAGCGTACGCTGTATTTCTGTATGAACAGCAACATCCAGCCCAGCTGAACGGCTACTCCCAAAGCCACGATCGTTGCTCTTCCCAGCAAAAACTTCTTAATTTTCTTCATCTGATTCATCCTCTCGTGCGTTGTAAAAATCTTTCGGTCAAATTAGTCTTCCAATGTCCACCATCCCCCAGCCCTGCTTGGACTGAGGAAGTCCCAGATCCAGCGTCCTGCGGTAAAGACGCAGTTTCACTTCCGCCGGCGTAATCTGCGGATATTTACTGAGCAGGAGCGCTATGCTGCCGCTCACCATGGGCGCAGCCATGGATGTTCCGCTCTTTCGCGTATACATTCCCGGCTGGTTGGCGCAGCTCGTCACATTCGTCCCCGGAACCACCAGTTCCGGTTTTACGATACAATGCTCCGTAGGACCCTGACCGGAATACTGTGGTTTCAACATGGATCTTCCAATCCGCTCTTTGGTATCGTCAAAGCATCCTACCGTGATGACTTTGCGGCTGATGCCCGGCACCGTAATGCTGCTCCTGCCCGGCCCGTTATTCCCGGCTGCCGCCACTACCACTAGATTATGATCCCAGGCATATTCCACCGCTTTCAGCAGGCGTGCCCGCTCCCGGCTTTCCGCCTGTAAGACCATGCCAATGGAAATATTTACAATCCGTATCTGATACTGCTCCTTATGGCGTACCAGCCATTCAATTGCCTGCACAACATTTTCCGTATTTCCATTCCCTTTTCGATCCAGAATTTTCAGAATAATGAAATGGCAGGCCGGGGCAATCCCCATGTATTTTCCTCGGGAGGCCATGCCATCCCCGCCAATAATTCCAGCAATATGGGTTCCATGACCATTGTCGTCATAAGTGCCACGCCTGCCGCCAACATAATCCTTAAAAAATACAATCCGCCGCCCGAAATCCACATGCGAAAAAATTCCGGTATCAAGAACAGCCACACCTATATTCTCTCCAAAATACCCTCTTCTATATGCCGCTTCTGCATTGATAATTTGTCTGACTCTGTCCATGAGAATTTATAAATTCCTTTTTTGTTAATATATGCAGAAGACTTCCTGTGCGGGTGCGTATATCATTTTTTCCTGTAAAATACAGAAAAGGTGAGACCCCCGGCCCCACCCATTCCTTTAAAATCATGCTTTATTTCTCTTCCTTCGGCACATCCTTGATGGAAAAACTGATTCTTCCCATCTTGTCCTTGCCCAGACATACCACTTTCACGATATCGCCCAATGTCAGCACATCCTCTACACGGTTGATACGCTGGCGGGAAATCTTGGAAATATGAACCATTCCCTCTTTGCCCGGGGCAAACTCCAAAAATGCTCCAAACTCTTTGATGCTGATGACTTTACCGACAAAAATCTGTCCTGCCTCAAAATCTGTGGTAATAATCTCGATCATCTCCACAGCCTTGTCCATCATTTCTCTGTCGGTTCCGCAGACAGATACCGCGCCCTCATCACTGATGTCAATTTTCACGCCAGTCTGCTCAATAATTGCATTGATGGTCTTGCCTCTCTGTCCAACAACGTCGCCAATCTTTGCCGGATCAATCTGAATCTGTATAATCTTAGGCGCCAGCTCGCCGACCTCTTTCCTCGGCTCTGCAATCGCCTTGGACATAACTTCATCCATGATGTATAATCTCGCTTCTCTCGTCCTGCGAATGGCTTCCTCTACAATCGGCCTGGTAAGGCCATGAATCTTGATATCCATCTGGATAGCTGTGATTCCGTCATGCGTACCAGTCACCTTAAAGTCCATATCGCCGAAAAAGTCTTCCAGCCCCTGAATATCCGTCAATACGATATAATCGTCATCAGTATCCCCGGTCACCAGACCACAGGAAATTCCTGCAACCATCTTCTTAATCGGAACACCCGCTGCCATCAATGACATACAGGATGCACAGGTTGATGCCATAGAAGTAGAGCCATTGGACTCAAACGTCTCGGACACGGCACGGATTGCATATGGGAATTCCTCTTCTGAGGGAAGTACCGGCATCAGCGCACGTTCTGCCAGCGCGCCATGGCCAATCTCACGTCTTCCCGGTCCTCTGCTCGGTTTCGTCTCGCCAACAGAATAAGAGGGGAAATTATAATGATGCATATAGCGTTTGTTGACTTCATTTTCATCCAGACCGTCAATCCTCTGCACCTCAGATAACGGCGCCAGCGTAACGACATCGCAAATCTGGGTTTGTCCACGCGTAAACATCGCGGAACCATGTACTCTCGGAATGATATCCACTTCTGCCGCCAGCGGACGTATCTGGTCAATCGCACGTCCGTCCGGTCTCCTGTGGTCTTTTAAAATCATCTTGCGGACAGTCTTCTTCTGATACTGGTAAATTGCCTCTCCCAGTACCTCCAGCCATTCTTCCTTCTCTGCAAATGCCTCTTCCAGTTTGTCTGTAATATTTCGAATATTCTCTTCACGCACCTGTTTTTCATCGGTGAACACCGCTTCCTCCATCTGCTCGGGAGGAACGAGTTCACGGATAGCTGCAAATAATTCTTCCGGAACGGCACAGCTTGTATATTCATGTTTGGTCTTTCCAACCTCTGCTACAATCTGATTGATAAAGGCAATAATTTCCTGATTGATTTCATGCGCCTTGTAAATGGCCTCAATCATCTGATCCTCGGGAATCTCGTTGGCCCCCGCCTCAATCATGATGACCTTTTCGCTTGTAGATGCCACCGTCAGGTTCAAATCGCCATTCTTCCACTGTTCCTGTGACGGATTAATGACAAATTCGCCGTCGATCATCCCTACCTGCGTAGTTGCACAGGGTCCTGCAAATGGAATGTCAGAAATGCTGGTTGCGATTGCAGAACCAAGCATCGCCACAAGTTCCGGGCGGCACTGAGGATCTACGCTCATGACCAGATTGTTCAGCGTAACGTCATTGCGATAATCCTTGGGAAACAGCGGACGCATCGGGCGGTCAATGACACGGGCAGTCAGAACTGCATTTTCCGAAGCCTTTCCTTCCCTCTTATTGAAACCACCCGGAATTTTGCCAACCGAGTATAATTTCTCTTCAAATTCTACGCTTAAAGGGAAGAAATCAATTCCCTCCCTCGGTTTATCCGATGCAGTTGCCGTAGACAATACCACCGTATCGCCATAGTGCATGAACGCCGCGCCGTTCGCCTGCGCAGCCACCCTGCCGATATCAACCCGCAGCGTCCTTCCTGCCAAATCCATAGTAAACTGTTTATACATAACTTTTCTCCTTCTGAGAAAATAGAGCGGAGAACCGCTCTATTTCCAACATAAACTATTTTCTGATTCCTAAACGCTCAATCAATGTACGATATCTCTCGATATCAATCTTCTTCAAATAAGCCAGAAGACCACGTCTCTGACCTACCATCTTCAAAAGTCCACGTCTGGAATGATGATCCTTGGGATGTTCCTTCAAATGCTCAGTTAATTCCTGGATTCTTGCAGTCAAAATTGCAATCTGAACTTCCGGTGAACCTGTATCGCCCGGTGTCCTCGCGTACTCTGCAATAACTTTCTGTTTCTTTTCCTTTGCTATCATTGTGATAACCTCCTTAAATTATTAGTAGTATCGCCCGACCTGCCATTTCTATACGAAACAGAAAATTTCACAGGCACTTCCCAAACTATGGAAGATATTAAGTAATGGTTGGAGTATCCGTTTACTGAATATGGGCTGTTTCATGCCACTGGCGAGTGCTAAAAACACTCGCCAGTGGCTATTATACCATATCGTACAATGCTTGTAAAGAAATTATTTCTTAATCAGGATTTTCTTTGCAGTACCGTATTTTCCATAAATTTTACCGTTCTTCGAATCCAGTTTGTAAGCGCATACCCTTACATAATAAGTCTTGCCTTTTTTCAGGCCGCTTAACGTATAGGACGTCTTTGTCGTGGTCTTCGTCTTTGTGCCTTTCTTAAACTTCTTGCTGGTACTGTACTGGATGCGGTATCCTTTGGCTCCGGAAACTTTTTTGATTGTAACCTTCACCTTTTTCTTCGCGCTGTTTTTCAACGTCTTGACAGACGCTTTCTTAACGGTTACTTTGCTCCACTTCGCATAAAGCGTCAAATCACTCTTGTTTGCCTGCGTAATACCGGTTACTTTATTCTTAAACGAGCTGTCTGTGTACCAGCCTGAGAAAGCATATTTGCTTCTCGTCGGGTTTTTGAGGCTGATGTTCTGATTAAAGTAGGAAACCGGATTGTCTTTATTGTTGCTGCCGCCATTTAACACATAGGAAACATGGTACGGCACCGTGACGATACAACTATCCTTCACAAGGCTTCCGTCTGTTGCGGTTGCCGTGATCGTTGCCTGTCCGGGACCTGCCACCGTCACAACGCCTTTGTCATCTACTTTTGCCACTTTTTCATCGGAAGACTCCCATTTGAGCGTCTTTACCGTTGCAGTTTCCGGCGCCACCTGTGCAGTCAATGTAAATGCCCCGCCTCTCTCCATCGTCATTGTTTTCGCAGACAATGTAATTGCGGATACTTTTATCTCTTCATCCTCGTCTCCGGATCCGCCCTCGTCCTGTTTCCACTTTGCATACAAGTCAAGGTTTCCAGTGGTTCCTGCTGCGATTTCCGTTACTGCCGTTTCAAATTCGCTGTCCGTATACCAGCCCTCGAAGATATATCCCTCACGGCTCGGCGCTGCCAGCGTGATTGCCTCCGTCCCGTCATACTCTGCCGGATTTGCAGCTGCATTCGTTCCTCCATTCAGATGATATGTAATCGTATAAACATCCGGATCTTCTTCGGTGGTTTCTCTCCACTTTGCATACAAATCAAGGTTTCCGGTGGTTCCTGCTGCGATTTCCGTTACTGCCGTTTCAAATTCACTGTCTGTATACCAGCCCTCGAAGATATATCCCTCGCGGCTCGGCGCTGCCAGCGTAATTGCCTCTGTCCCGTCATATTCTGCCGGATTTGCAGCTGCATTCGTTCCTCCGTCCAGATGATATGTAATCGTATAAACGGTCGGGTCTTCCCCGGTGCGTTCTCTCCACTTTGCATACAGGGTTACATTTGCAGTTGCTCCTGCTGTAATTTTTTCTACTTTATTTTCAAATCCGCTCTCCGTATACCAGCCCTCAAAAACATATCCTGTCTTCGTGGGATTGGAAAGAGTGATTTCTTTGGAACCGTCAATTTTCGTCGGGTTTGTGGCTGCATTTGTGCCGCCATCCAGGTTGTAGATAACATCGTATACCGGATCTTTTACCGTCTGGTACAGGTATACATCGTCAACGCTGCCCCAGCTTCCAGCCTTTCCTGTGATAGTGATGGTTACGGTCAGCACGTCGCCAATCTGAGCCTGCACTTCATCGACTGTCGGGTTCTGCCACACCTTCCATCCCTTTACGCCCGCTTCCTTTTCGGTAAACGTCTCTTTCGTATCATTTGACAGTTTAATCTTTGCTGTCGCTGCATCCTGCTCATCTCCACCCTGGAGATACATGAACGTCTTATATTTTCCGGGTGTCTCCACAGTAAACGACTGGGTAGCCGTAAGTTCATATGCTTCTGCAAGATAAAATGCCAGACATTGTTTTCCGGTTCTTGGATTCTCACCCAGGTTTTTATTGAGCGCTTCTGTTTTACCAGTAATGTTCCATACGTCACGGCCGCCTTGCTCTCCTTCAAAATCTCCCTCTATCAGCAGGTTCTTAGGAGAAACATTAACCGTACAAACAGCATTCAAAGTCTCATCTGTTCCTTCCGCCCCTGCCTTGGTAACGGTTCCATTTACCTTAAAAATACCAAATCCTGTGATTGCTGCAATATCAGCCGGATTCCATACAACATCCAATTCCTCTTTCGTGCCGTCATTATAGATACATTCTACTTTAGCCGGAAGTTTTGAAACAATATCCTCACCCTCTCCCACATCAATGCCGACAGGCATAGCTGCATCCAGTTTTTTAGGAGTCGTTGCACCCGTGAGAACATATTTATATACATTCAAAGATGGAAGTGGATTGCCCTCAAAATCAAACATTGCCTGATTATCCCATTCCGAACCGCCATAATTATCTGCATTTACATTGGGGTCATATGCAATACTGTAACTGGACGCCCAGCCGGATCCATAAGTTTCCCATGCCTGTTTATTTGCAGCCAATACCTGATCTGCATCTTCTGCACCTGCATGATATACATTGACCGGAAGCCATGCCGGTTCCCAGTACATCATGCCGATTCCGGCCTCGCCGACATTTGCAACAGCCTCGATAACATCGCGAACCTCGTTCGCCTGTCCCTGCGGCGTAGCCGGATATTGGGAGGTGTCGTCATTCTGTCCGGAACGCACCACATTGGGCTGTCCATCCCCGTCTTCCATCGTCCTTGCCCAGGAGGTTTCCGCTACCATGACCTTCTTGTTATAAGTATCTGCAACATATTTCAACACCGCGGTAAGGTTCTCCCTCGTGCCGTGCCAGTACGGATAATAAGAAGTTGCGAATACGTCATAGTCTACCTTGCTCTCAGCTAACGAATCAGCAAATCCTTTCATTACAGAGGTTTTCTCCGGATTTGTAAAATGGAGCGCTACCAGCATGTCTTTGCCTCTCTCGCTTGCAAGATTGTGTACAGCCATGGTTCCCGCCTTAAATAAGGTTACCATATTATCCCAATCTTTTTCGCCACAGATAGCGCTCGTCGTCTCATTTCCAACCTGAACCATGCCCACATCTACACCGGCTTCCAGAAACTCTTTCAAACTATCTCTTGTAAATGTTTCTATCGCAGACGCCTTTTGTGTAACATCGTAATCTTTCCATGCTTTTGGCACAACCTGCCTTCCCGGATCCGCCCAGAAATCGGAATAATGGAAGTCAACCATAACTTTTAATCCGGCATCGGTCGCCCATTTCCCCATCTGAACCGCCTTTGCCACATCACAGTTTCCAGCGCCATATCCCTGTGTCTTCGCCTCATCTGCGTAAGGATCATTCCAGACACGGATGCGCACATAATTCACACCTGCATTTTTCAACAGGGTAAAGAATCCAACATCGTCCAGTTCATTGCCATCCCAGTCCTTAAACTTCACGCCGCTGTCAATCAGGCTCTTGTAAGTGGAAATATCCACGCCGCGAATAAAGTCCTCTGTAATATTTTCAACTTTCTTAACATTAACGCCTGCATTCTGTACAATCGTTGCAGATACCAAAGCATCTTTTGCTCCCTGCAAGGCTGTGATGGCAGCGGTAATCTCTTCCGTTGTCTTGCTCTCAGCCGCATCTTTTACTGCCGTTGCAGACGTAATGGCAGCCTGCAAGGCACTCCAGCTTTCCGCTGTATAATCTGCCTCAGTTAATCCCTGGCATTGCGTAATCAAAGCGGTTAACCTGTTCACTTCTTCCGTTTTAGATTCATCTGCTGAAAGCTCCTGCACCAGCTTGACATTATCTAAATCAAACCATCCCTCCGCAATGTTTGTGGCAACGGTAATCGTAAGGGTAATATCAGAAGTCTCAGGTAAGGTCAAAACATCCGTCGTAGTTGTCACAAAATTATCCCAGGCTCCAAATGTCATATTCGCCTCAACCGCATTCTCAGCAGTTCCGGCAATCTTAATCGTACCGGATGGATTGGAACCCTTTGCATCATCCTTACCATCGGCATCTACGGACGCCTTATATTTTCCAGCTGCCAGACTGGAAATCGTCCTGGTAAACGTCACGGTTGTAATTGCATTCATCTCAAAATGCCACCATGCAGTAGGATTATTTTCTGACCATTCGTTTACAGATCTTTCTTCCGTTTTCTTTGCCGCCTCGTCTCCCCATGTCACAGTCCAGCCTTCCGCTGCACTTTCCATGTCATCCAGATAGACAACCTTCTCCGTTGCTCCCGTGTCCTCTCCTTCTGCCTTCGCTGTCATCTCCGGAACGCTGATTCCGGTCAACAGCATTGCTGCGGACAGGGCAATTGCAAGCCCGCGCTGCAAAATTCCTTTCCTCATACAAAACCTCCTTTTTCTCCACTCTGTCCAGCTATACGTTCCTAATTCCTATCATCCTATAGTGGACAACTCCTTCCATTAGTTGCGCAATTATCCTAAAATTTATCTTACCGTTTTATTATATAGTATCTATATTGTTTTGCGCAACTGACAAAATCCCCAGTATTATTTTCATGTTTTTGTATGAATTGCATAATAAAAATGCGCAACTTTTGCGCGTTTAATTTCTATTTTACAGGAAGGAACTTACATGCTTTAGCGTGACAAGATCCTGTTTGCAAATTAAAAAGGGGAGCTGTACACTAATCACTTAGTGAAACAGCTCCCTGAAATACTTCTCTGATATTACGAAATTTGCTGTAATTGTTCGCTGTGGTTGCGAATAACACCTTTCATAAGGTCAATATCGACCTGCATGGCATCAATCGCCGCAGTTGCCCTTTCGTAACGTTTTGCCGCCGGCAGGTAGTTTTCTGCTAATAGCTTGATGTTCTTATCCGTGACATTTTCCAGATGCAGCTCAATGGATTTAGCACGTACCTCCATGGAATCAATACGTGAGTCCAAACGCTGCTCTAGAGCATCAATGCGTGAGTCCAAACGCTGCTCCAACGCATCAATGCGTTGCTGGATATTTTCATTCATCATTTTTAAATCATCTCTTACCGGCTGCAATTCAGATTTTATCTTTTTGTCCATGATGTCTGAAATTGCAAGTAACAGTTCCTGGTCAGTCATCAGAGTGCCCCCTTTTATGTATGCACTGTACTGGTCGTTTTGGGTATGGACAATCATACCATATATGCCGGGCGAACGCAAGAAAAAACTTCAAAAGTTTCTTATTTTTTTATCTTTATCTTCTTTGCTGTTCCATATTTTCCATACACCTTGTTATTCTGGGAATCCAGTTTATAGGCGCATACCCTCACATAATAAGTCTTACCCTTTTTCAAGCCATTTAACGTATAGGATGTCTTCGTCGTGGCCTTTGTCTTCACACCCTTCTTAAACTTCCTGTTCGTGCTGTACTGGATTCGGTATCCTTTGGCTCCGGTAACTTTTTTGATTGTGACTTTCACCTTTTTCTTCGCGCTGTTCTTCACTGATTTGACAGACGCCCTGGCGACGCTTACCTTGCTCCACTTTGCATAAAGTGTCAAATCGCTATTGTTTGCCGGGGTAATGCTGTCTATTTTCTGCATGAAACCGCTGTCCGCATACCAGCCCTGGAAGATATAATTCTTTCTCGTCGGGTTCTTCAGGTTTAAATTCTGATTATAATAGGAATCTGGATTGCCGCTGCTGATGCTGCCGCCATTTAAATTGTATGCAATCTTATATGGCACGGTAACCATGCAGCTTCCTTTTGCTGCGCTTCCATCTGTGGCGCTTGCCGTAATCGTTGCCTGCCCGGGACCTATGGTCGTTACAACGCCATGTTCGTCCACTTTTGCTACTCTTTCATCAGAGGATTCCCATTTGAGCGTCTTTTCCGTTGCGTTTTCCGGCGCTACCTGCGCGTTCAGGGCAAATGTCTGATTTCTTTCCAGCACCTTTGCCACAGGAGACAATGTAATGCTCCCTACTTCAATATCCTGATAGAGGTACACATCGTCAATGCTGCCCCAGCTTGCTGCTTTTCCTGTGATGGTAATGGTCACGGTCAATACATCGCCCTGTTTTGCACTGACTTTGTTCGTCATGGGGTTCTGCCAGACAAGCCAGCCTTTGACACTGGCTTCCGCCTGTTCGGATGTTTTCTCCGTATCATTTGACAGTTGAATCCGGGCAGTCACCTCATCTTCATTTCCGCCCTGAAGATACAGGAACGTACGGTATGTTCCAGCCTCTTCCACGGTAACGGACTGCGTAACCGTAAGCTCATAGTCCTTTGCAAGGTAAAATGCCACACAATTTTCTCCCCTCCTGGGATTTTCCGTTGTTTTGCTGTTGATTCCTGTTCCCTCAATCGTCCACTTGTCGCGTCCGCTCTCAAAATCTCCCTGCTGTAACAGATTCTTCGGCAGAACATTGACGGTACAGACTGCATTGATGGTCTCTGTCGTTCCCTCCTGCGTCTGATAAGTAACAATTCCATTGATCCGGAACGTACCGAAACTGCTGATTCTCTTAATCTCTTCCTGATTCCAGGCTACCGGAAGGTTTTCTTCCGTATCGCCATCGTTGTAACTGCCGTTTACCGTAGCTGGCAGTGCAGCCGCAATGTCATCCCCTAGCTCAACCTCTACGCGAGGATTCTCAACGGCATCCAGCCTCTTGGGATTTACCGCTCCGGTAAATACATACTTATAGACATTCAGTGACGGCAGCGGGTTGCCTTCGAAATCAAACATGGCCTGATTATCCCACTCGGAACCGCCATAGTTTTTCTCCGTCACATTCGGGTCATAGGGAATGCTGTAGCTGGAGGCCCAGCCGGAGCCAAACTCATCCCATGCCTGCCTGTTCTTTTCCAATACCTCCGCCGCGTCTTCGGCGTCCGCATGATAGACATTGACCGGAAGCCATGCCGGTTCCCAGTACATCACGCCGATTCCGGCCTCGCCGACATTTGCAACCGCCTCGATGACGTCGCGTACTTCATTTGCCTGCCCCTGCGGCGTTGCTGCATACTGAGTAGTATCGTCATTCTGACCCTCGCGCACCACGTTAGGCTGGCCGTCCCCGTCTTCCATCGTCCTTGCCCAGGAAGTCTCCGCCACCATCACCTTCTTCTGGTACTTATCTGCCACATACTTTAACACACTGGTGAGGTTCTCCCTCGTGCCATGCCAGTACGGATAATACGAGGAGGCAAACACATCATAATCCACAGAGGCTGTATTGAGCTTATCTGCAAACCCTTTCATCCTGTCATCTCTCTCCGGATTCGTAAAGTGGAGCGCCGCCAGGATTTCCTTATTCCTGTCCCCCGCAACCTTATGCACCGCGTCGCATCCCGCCTTGAATAAAGTTACCATATTATCCCAGTTGCTTTCTCCGCAGATGGAGCTTGTCGTCTCGTTGCCAACCTGAACCATGCCCACATCTGCGCCGGCATCCAAAATCGTATTGAGGCTTTCCTCCGTAAATTCAGACAAGGCCTCCGCTTTCTGCGCTACCATAAAACCCTTCCACGCCTTCGGCACCACCTGCCGTCCCGGATCCGCCCAGAAATCAGAATAGTGGAAGTCAACCATAACCTTCATCCCTGCATCGGTCGCCCATTTCCCCATCAGGGCCGCCTTTTTCACATCGCAGTTGCCTGCGCCATACCCCTGCGTCTTTGCCTCGTCCGCATAGGGATCGTTCCATACACGGATACGCACGTAATTTACGCCAGCATCCTTTAACAACCGGAAAAATCCCGGCTCATCAAGCGCTCTGCCGTCCCATCCCCTAAATGTCACACCACTGTCAATCAGGCTCTTGTAGGTAGAAATATCCACACCGCGGATAAAATCATCCGTAAGCCCCTCCACTTTTGTCACATTGATGCCTGCATTTTGTACGACGCCTGAATCATCCGCCTTCACCGTTACATGCGGATAACTGATTCCCGTCAGCAGCATTGCCACTGACAATACAACGGCAAATCCGCGCCTTAACATTCCTTTCTTCATCTAAAAACCTCCTCCATTCTTTCCAACTGTTTCTGATACGCAATTGTTCTTTCGTTTTATTATATATCACTGCCGTTATTTCACGCAATTGACAACTTTCCCAGTATTCAGGAACCGGATTTAGCCATTATTTCCAGAATAGCAAGAACTGCCACCACCCATAAAGGATGATGGCAGTTCTTTATAATGATATACAAAAGATAAGCTTGCAAATTTATTAGTCGCTGATCAGCCTCGTCACGCAAATCGGTGTACGATAAAATGCATTGGAAATCTTAATTCCTGTTCTGGCAGAGCTTGCGTGAACAACCTGTCCATTGCCGATATACATTGCAACGTGGTTGATTCCCCCGCCGCTTCCATAGAAGAACAAATCTCCCGGTTTTGCCTCGGACGCATTGACCCTCGTTCCATATCCTGCCTGCGCACTGGATGAATGCGGCAGGTAAATTCCGTAGTTCTCATAAATCTTCATCGTAAATCCGGAACAGTCCACGCCGTTGGTAAGGCTTGTCCCACCCCAGACATAACGGTTTCCGACAAACTGGCATGCATACTGTACCATAGCCACGCGCACATCCGATATGCCTTCACCATAACGCAGCTCAGTCATCGTCATTGCCTTCGGCAGCTGCTCAGACACATCTACGAACTCACTGGCGATGTAGCATTCATCTCCATCCACATCGACCTTAATCCACTCGCCCATTTCTTCTATTACATGCAGGGATTCTCCTTCTGCAATGGTTGTCCAGATGCTGCAGTCCGTATTCGGCTCCACCCGCGCATTCAATGTCTGCGTCGTGGAAGTTGCCATAATGGATTTCACTTCCTCTGCCCGGGCTGCTGCCGCATCCCCGGTAAGCAGGAACTCACTCTTCACATAGCCGGTAACTTTCCCGGATTCAATCTGGTACCATTCGCCTTCCTGGGATAATATCTCACAGCCGGCGTCTACCGGAAGCGCGCCTACCAGGTCAAAATCTTCCCCTGCGCCCTCACGGATATTCAGGTGATTCTCCACACTGGCAATTCCAAGATTCGTATATCCGCATATCGTCTCATCCCCGGCTGCCATGGAAATGCCATTCTCAGATTTCTGGGTATCGGCGTCGCCTACCAGACAGTCACTCAACATTGTGGAAATACCGGCGCTTGCGTGTGTCGCTGCTTCCGTTGTCATCTGGCTCATGCCAAACACTGCTGCGCCCGTCAAACATCCTATCATTAATTTTGTCCATTGTATTCTCATTTGTCGAACCTCCCGGATAACTGTTTCATTTTTTGCCATTATATCAAGGAGTTATTACGTTGTCAATACCCTTTGTAACATTTATGTAATAATTGTAAATACAATGTAAACCGGACGTTTCTTTCGCTTACGGCAACGCCTCCTCCGGATTGCCGCCTTCCAGAATTGAAAATGCAATGTTCGTGGCATGGTCTGCGACACGCTCCAGTCCCGTCACCAGATCGGTAAACAGGATTCCGGTCATCGGCAGGCACTTGCCTTTTGCCATACGCCTGACATGGTTCTGCTGCAATTCGCGTTCCATATTATCAATGCTGTTTTCCAGTTCGAGAATATCCGGCAGGTTTTTCTTGTCAAGCGTGGTAAACATTTCCATCGACTCCTGCAGGATTAACATCGTTTTCTCATGCATTTCACGGATCTCACGCTCGCCCTTCTTCGTAAATTTCATATTTTCTTCATGGCTTTTCACTGCCGCGTCTGCGATATTCTCCGCATGGTCTCCAATCCGCTCAATATCGCTCACCACATGGAACAGCCCGCCAATTCGTTTCGCATCCACAACCGGAAGCTGCAGCTGATTGATTTTTACAAGGTAATCGGTAATTTCCCGGCTCAGAAAATCAATCTGGTTTTCCACCTCATATACACGGCTGATTTTCTTCTGGTCACCGTCAAAAAATGCCTCCATGGCGAGATTCAGGTTCTCACGCGCCATCTTGCCCATGCGCTCAATCTCCTGCGTCGTCTCCACTACCGCAATCGAAGGCGTAAACGTATTCTGCTTTCCAATATAGAGAAGCTGGTATTCCTTTTCCTCCTGGTCTTCCCCCGGAATCAGGCGGCGGCTCATCGCTACAAACTGGGCGGACAGGGGCAGGAAGATAATCGTCTGGAAAATTTTATAAAATGTATCTGCATTTGCCACGCAGCGTCCGATATCGGAGCCGGAAATATGTAAAATAAACGATTCAAACTGTTCCATGCCGAACGCAAGCAGAATGCCGATAATCACCATACCAAACACATTGAACATCACATGGATGGCAGCTGCGCGCTTGGCATCTTTTTTCGTATCCAGGCTCGCCAGTACGGCTGGCGTACAGGAGCCGATGTTACAGCCAAGGATTACATAGAAACAGACAGGCAAATCAATCAGTCCCTGGCTTGCCATCAACAGCAGAATGCTGACCGTCACGGAGGAACTCTGGACAACCACCGTAATGGCTGTTCCGAATAAAATTGCCAGAATCGGATTCTTCATGCTGCCTAACACAGCCATAACCGTCTGATAATCTTTCAAATCTGCCATGGCGTCTTTCATGAAACTGATGCCCATGAACAGGGCGCCAAACCCTAAGAGCACCTCTCCGACCTTCTTCACCATGGGTTTCCTGCCAAACATGACGAATACCGCTCCTATGAACAGGATAAAAGGCGCAATGCCCGTCAGATTAAATGCTACAAGCTGGGAAGTTATGGTCGTACCAATATTTGCACCGAAAATAATTCCGATCGACTGCGCCAGACTCATAATTCCCGTATTTACAAAAGTTACCACCATAACGGTTGTCGCGCCCGACGACTGTATGATTGCCGTAAACAGCGCGCCAAACAATACCGCTATAATCTTATTTTTGGTCATGGCTTCCAAGATCGAGCGCAGCCTTGCGCCCGCCGCTTTCTGAAGCCCCTCGCTCATGAACTTCATGCCAAACAAAAAAAGTCCCAGGCCACCTAACAAATTCACTATCAATTCCATGCGATTCACCCTTTAGTTCTTCTGAACTCCTTTTCCCATGTTAAAATAAACTTTACCGTACTCTATATCCTGTTTCATTTGTTCCTTTAACGCCTGAAGCGATGGAAACCTCTGCTCCGGGCGCACATGTTTCAGAAAGCTGACACGGACTTTTTCACCATACAAATCTTCTGATACATCAAACAAATGCGTCTCCACGCCAATGGGGTTCTCTCCCTCAACGGTAGGCTTGCATCCGACATTCGTAATCCCCGGATAATGCCTGCCTTTCCATTCGGTCTCTGAAATATAAACGCCAAACGGCGGCAACAGCTTGTCCTCCGGGGGAAGCAGATTGATGGTCGGGATATCTAACACCTTCTTTCCCATCTGCCTGCCATGCGAAACACATCCTTCCACAAAAAACGGGTATCCCAGCAAATCATTTGCCTTTTCAATATTTCCAGCCATGAGCTCCTCACGTACGTAAGTGCTGCTGATATCCCGGTTATTCTCCTGAATCTTATCAACCACCTTTACTTCGTATCCGTACTGCGCCGCAAAATCTTCCAGCATCCGGTAATCACCGCGCCGTTTGTGTCCGAACCGAAAATCCGTCCCCACCACCATGTATTTCACATGGCACGCGGTAACAATCTTGTGGATAAATGTTTCCGGCTCCATACACATAATCTGCCTTGTAAACGGACACTCAATCACATAATCTATCCCGGCGTCCTCAAAAAGCCTTTCTTTCTCAGCGCCTGTCGTGAGCACCTGCGACTGAATATCCTGCACGCGCTCCCTCGGGGGGATATCAAATGTAAATACGACTGCCTTTAACTCTTTTACTTCCTGTTTCTTTTGTTTCATATACCTCATCAGCAGTTCATGCCCGCGATGCAGTCCGTCAAATTTTCCGAGAGAAAGCACGCTTGGCCCGTCTATCTCAAATGTCATACTCTGCCTTATGTATTCCATAGCTTCTGTCCTGTTCTGTTCATTTTAGGTTTGATTCCATAAAAATCTTCACGGGGCGGATATCCCTGCGGGATTCCTCCCACCGGTAAATGCCGATAAACGCATGATTGCTGTCATAAACGCGCAATGCATGGCTTTTATGCTGCTCATCCCAGTCCCTGATCCAATCCGGTTTTAAAGGACTCCCATTATAAAGCAGCCTGGAAAACTCCTCCCTCACCCGGACCTGCGGATGCTGCATAAATACGCTGTCCGTATTATATATGAAATCGGCAAAATCTTCCCGCACAAATTCCTTATCTGCCTGGCCTGCACGGACAATCTGGGCCTGCGCCTCAATCTCAGAAAGTTTTATCGCATTCTCAATGTTGAAGTCCGCCACCTGGGTACGCAGCAGGGATTCCATGCAGCCGCCGCAGCCCGCCAAATACCCGATATCATGGCACAGGGTACGGATATAAGTTCCTTTGGAGCAGTGTACGCGCATCTTTACCCTCGGCATTGCCATCTCCAGAATATCAATGGAATAAATCTTTACCTCACGCGGCCTACGTTCCACCTCCACGCCTGCCCGCGCCAGATCGCAGAGTTTCTTGCCATTTACCTTCAGCGCGGAGTACATGGGCGGGATCTGGGAATAATCACCCACAAACCCGTCAATTATCTTTCCAAGCTCCGCCTCCGTACACGATACCTGTGACCGGGAAAGCACCGTTCCGGATATGTCCTGCGTATCGGTAGTCTTTCCCAAAAGCAACGTCGTTTCATATTCCTTATCCTTATCCGTAAGCAAATCGCAGACTTTTGTCGCTTTGCCAAGGCAGACCGGCAATACCCCCTCCGCATCGGGATCCAGGGTCCCGATATGCCCGATCTTTTTCTGCTTTAAAATTCCACGGAGTTTCGCCACCACGTCATGGGATGTAAATCCCTTTTCCTTGTACACGTTGATAATTCCATTAATCATGAAGCTGCCCTTCAATTTCCCTGCATATTTTGCCGTAAATCTCCTCCGGCGTGCCATCCATCGTAACGCCTGCGGCTCTCACATGTCCGCCGCCTTTATATTTCATGGCGATGTTGGCAACATTTACCTTTCCATTCGAGCGCAGGCTCACCTTCCACGTATGGTCGTCATTTTCATAGAGGAAAATGGCCGCTTCCACGCCTTTCGTTACCCGGAGCTGATTGACAATGCCGTCCAGATGTTTGGGCAATACCTGAAAACGCTCCATTTCCTTTAAGTCCACTGCCGTTCCAACCACAGCGCCATCTAACATAAGCCGGCTGTTTAAAAGCGCCTGCCCTAAAATCTGGTTCTGTGCAAACGTCTTCGTGTAGAACGTGTCGTCGATGATCTGTGAAAAGTTGATGCCTTTCTCCATCAGGATGCCCGCGGTATTCATGGTCTTTGCCGATGTGCTGGAATACTGGAATACCCCAGTATCATGCACCATTCCCACATAAATGCATTCCGCAATTTCCTTCGTGATTTTCTCTTCCTCCAGCAGTTCAAATACCAGTTCTGAGGTAGAGCTTGCCCCGGGAAAAATATAGTTTTCATCCGCAAAATTACCGTTGCTCACATGATGGTCGATACAGACCGTCTTTTTTGCCGTCTTGAAATATTTGACGGCGTCTCCCAGACGTCCCTCTTCCCCACAGTCCTGCACAATACACAAATCATATGCAAAATCTTTCTCGCAGGAATTGCATATCTTATCGGAATTCTTCAGGAATTTAAAGATATTGGGAATCGGTTCCAGGTAAACATCTGCCTGAATCTGCGGAAACCAGGCAGTAATGTAATTATACGTCGCCAGACAGGAACCCACACAGTCGCCGTCCGGTCTTACATGGCCTGCGATGGCAACTGTCTTTGCCTGTGCCAGCCAGGATGCCAAATCCTTCATATGCACACTCCTCATTTCAATCTGTGATTTCCTCGCGCTCACTTCGAGGACGGTTTACCTCATCAATCATTTTCGACATATTCACGCCGTACTCAATCGACTGGTCTAAGATAAAACGAATCTCCGGCGTATTTCTCAAATTGACGTTCTTCGCCAGCATCCTGCGGATATACCCTTCCGCGCTCTTAAGCCCTGCAATCGTATCCTGCTGGGATTTCTCATCCCCCAGCACGCTGATATACGCCTTGCAGCTCTTCAAGTCCGGCGCCACCTCGACAGAAACGACCGAGGTAAGCGGATTGATGCGGGGGTCTTTGATTTCCCCACGGATAATGTTGCTCAGTTCACGCATCACTTCGCCGTTAATACGTGTATTCTTTATGCTGTTTTTTCTCATTTTCTGCCTTACTCCTTCTCTGATTCAGGCATTTAGCGCGGCACCTCCACCATGATATAGGATTCTACCACGTCAAGCTCCTGAATTTCATTAAAGCCATCAAATACCAGGCCACATTCATAGCCTGCCCTTACTTCCTTCACATCATCCTTAAAACGCTTCAGGGATGCAAGGTCTCCTTCAAAAATCTGCTCTCCTTCTCTGGAAATGCGAACTTTGCAGCCCCTCTGGAAAGTACCGTCCAATACATAGGATCCTGCAATGTTTCCAACGCCGGAGGCTTTGAAAATCTGACGGATTTCCGCATGTCCAAGCACTTTCTCCTCAAATACCGGATCCAGCATACCCTTCATCGCCGCCTGTACATCCTCAATCGCGTTATAGATGACCTTGTACAGCCTCATGTCTACGCCCTCGCGCTCCGCCGTTGCCTTCGCTGTTGCA
This sequence comes from uncultured Lachnospiraceae bacterium, assembly GCA_910587895.1. Taxonomy (GTDB): domain Bacteria; phylum Bacillota; class Clostridia; order Lachnospirales; family Lachnospiraceae; genus Petralouisia. The sequence continues at coordinate 2,044 of CAJUOE010000105.1, read as the reverse complement.
TCCGGACGTACATTAAACCCAATGATAATCGCATTGGATGCGGACGCAAGGCTTACGTCTGACTCGTTGATGGCGCCTACGCCGCCATGGATCACTTTCACCAGAACTTCCTCGTTGGAAAGTTTTACCAGGCTCTGTTTTACTGCCTCGACAGAACCCTGCACGTCTGCCTTTACGATAACCGGAAGCTCCTTGATGTTTCCGGACTGAATCTGCGAGAACAAATCGTCTAAGGACATTCTTGCTTTCGTATCTTCCAGCATCCGTTCACGTCCCTCTGAGATAAAGGTATCTGCGAAACTCTTTGCCTCACGCTCGGAATCCATACATACAAAGATTTCCCCTGCATTCGGCACGTTATTCAAACCTAATATTTCCACCGGCGTAGACGGAGTTGCCTCCTTTACACGCCTGCCTTTGTCGTCAATCATTGCCCTTACCCTGCCGTAACAGCTGCCGCAGGCAATGGGCTGGCCTACTTTCAAGGTTCCCTTCTGCACAAGAACGGTTGCTACAGATCCGCGTCCTTTGTCGAGCTGTGCCTCAATCACAAGTCCACGTGCATTACGCTTGGGATTTGCTTTCAGCTCACATACTTCCGCCGTCAGCAATACCATTTCAAGCAGTGAATCAATTCCTTCATGGGTATGTGCGGACACCGGTACAAAAATAGTGCTGCCGCCCCAGTCCTCCGGAATCAGCTCGTATTCTGCAAGCTCCTGTTTCACACGCTCAATGTTGGCGCTCGGCTTATCAATCTTATTGATTGCCACGATAATCTCAACCTCAGCTGCCTTGGCATGGCTGATTGCCTCTACGGTCTGCGGCATAACGCCGTCATCCGCAGCTACGACAAGGATTGCAATATCTGTAGCGTTTGCTCCGCGCATACGCATAGCGGTAAACGCCTCATGTCCCGGCGTATCCAGGAACGTAATTTTCTCTCCATTGCACTCTACCATATAAGCGCCGATATGCTGTGTAATTCCTCCCGCTTCCTTGTCAATGACATGCGTGTCGCGAATTGCATCCAGAAGCGAAGTCTTACCATGGTCAACATGACCCATAACACAGACAACCGGAGGACGTTTTTCCATTACCGCTTCATCCTCGCCTTCCTCTTTCAACAGCTCCGCAATCACATCTACCTTCTCCTCCATCTCACAGATGCAGTTGAACTCCAGTGCAATCTCCTCCGCTGTGGCAAAGTCAATCTCATTGTTTACCGTCACGATATTTCCCTGAAGAAATAATTTCTTGATAATTGCAGACGCCTGAACTTTCATGCGGTCAGCAAATTCCTTAATTGTCATCTTCTCAGGAAGCGTAATCGTCTTAATCGTATCTTCCTCTTTCTTCTGTGGCTGCGGTGCAGGCTGCTGATTTTTCTTTCCTCTGGTTTTCTTTTCCAGATTATCAAACCTTTCTTTTTTCCTGCCCATCAGCTCTTTCTCATGACGCTGATTTCCCTTACGGTTATCGCGCTCTCTGCTCTCTTTTCCTCTTGTCTCTTCCATGCCGGACGGGCTGTTCTGATTTAACTTGTTGATTTCCTGCTCAAAACGGTTCTTCTGATTCGGACGGCCGTTCTGATAATTTCGATTATTGCCCTGCGGCCTTCCGTTTCTGTCTCCCTGTGGCCTTCCGCCACGGTCTCCCTGCGGCCTTCCGTTTCTGTCTCCCTGTGGCCTTCCGTTTCCGTCTCCTCCAGCGTAAAGTCTCCGGTGCTCTCAGAAAAATCTATGACTTCGGTATTATGCAGGACTCCCTGCTGCAGCTCATCCATCCGGGCAATACACCCGGCCCCGTCCATGCCGCCTTCTCCCCGAAACCAGTCCTTATATGCCTGCCCCATATCGCTGAGGACATTTTCCCAATGGACATACGTCATAGGAAACGCCCGGCCCTCACGCAGAGCCTCATGGGCATCATAGATCATAGAGTCCTCCCCGATGTCCACACTCTCCAGCACGCTCAGCACACAGGGGGTCTCCTCGTTGAGGAATGCTTCCTGCCCCTCAGGAGAATACAGAAGGGCCAGAAG
>CAJUOE010000104.1 GCA_910587895.1 uncultured Lachnospiraceae bacterium | reverse complement strand
ACTGCCACAGCTGGTACGCAAAAGCAGGGAAGCGGGGATGGAAGTAGAAATGGTGATCGGAGATAAAGCCTATTCTGTGCATAAACTGACGGAAATATTGCAGCGTCTGGCAGAAGGCGGCAATACGGTTGTGGTTATCGAGCATAACCTGGATGTTATCAAGACGGCGGATTACATCATCGACATGGGCCCGGAAGGCGGAGACGGCGGCGGAAGGGTTGTCGCAAAAGGGACGCCGGAGGAGGTTGCCAGGGTGGAGGAATCCTATACCGGCAAATATATAAAGAAATATCTGTGAAAGCAGTGAAAAGAGCTCCGCTATGCGGAGCTCCTGATTTCGGGGAGTACCTCCCGGATTCCGAAGAACCCGGGAAGCATGAGTTATGAAAAATTATATTAGCTTGTTAGCTAGTACAGGTACTAGTATAACCGGAGATTGTGACGGATATGTGAAAAATTGAAAAACATTTTCAAAAAAATATAAAAAATATATAAACTTCCCTAAGGATTTCCATGAAAATGGTAAAATATGGAAGTTTTTTGTATATTTTGAAAAAAACACTTTGAAAATTACATCTGATTGTATATAATGTAAATATGTATGGAAAAATAAAGTTATTACGTTCAGCGATGTTAAGATAGAGAGACGAAAGGGGACAGTCAAGATGTCAACAGATATAGGAATCGATTTGGGAACAGCCAGCATCCTTGTATATATAAAAGGAAAGGGCGTCGTGCTGAAAGAGCCTTCCGTGGTTGCCTTTGACAGGGATACCAATAAGATTAAAGCCATCGGTGAAGAGGCAAGGCTGATGCTTGGAAGGACGCCTGGAAATATTGTTGCGGTAAGACCTTTGCGTCAGGGGGTTATTTCTGACTACACAGTGACCGAAAAAATGTTAAGATACTTTATTCAGAAGGCGCTCGGTAAGAAGAGTTTCCGCAAGCCGCGGATCAGCGTGTGCGTACCCAGCGGCGTTACGGAAGTGGAGAAGAAAGCAGTTGAGGACGCGACTTATCAGGCAGGAGCAAGAGAGGTCTCCATCATTGAGGAGCCTATCGCGGCGGCAATCGGCGCAGGCGTGGATATTGCAAAACCCTGTGGCAATATGATTGTAGATATTGGCGGTGGGACGGCGGATATTGCAGTGATTTCCCTTGGAGGAACAGTGGTAAGTACTTCCATTAAGATCGCAGGGGATGATTTTGACGAGGCAATTGTCCGATATATGAGAAAGAAGCATAATCTCCTGATCGGGGAGAGGACTGCAGAAGATATCAAGATCAAGATTGGAACCTGTTTCCCGCTTGCACAGAATGATACCATGGATGTGCGGGGACGTAACCTTGTAACCGGGCTGCCCAAGACCGTATCGGTATCTTCCGAGGAGACGGAAGAAGCGCTTAGAGAGGCAACACTGCAGATTGTGGAAGCCGTTCACAGCGTATTGGAGAAGACACCGCCAGAGCTGGCGGCTGATGTTGCAGACCGCGGGATTATCCTGACAGGAGGAGGCGCATTGCTGCGTGGACTGGAAGAGTTGATTGAGGACAAAACCGGAATCAACACCATGACGGCAGAAGAGCCGATGACCTGTGTTGCGATTGGAACGGGCAGGTATGTGGAGTCTTTATCTGGTGGAAAGATGGAAGAATAAGCACACAACAAAGGAGCAGAGACGATGGTAAAAGGATTATATACGGCGTATACCGGTATGATTAATCAGCAGAACCGCATGGATGTTCTCACGAACAATCTTGCCAATTCGGCTACCAATGGATTTAAGAAGGAAGGCGCTACCGCACAGTCCTTCGATGAGATGTTGGCGATTAAGATTAAAGACACCTCGGCGTTTGGCTTGCCGAGGGGGATTGGAGATGTCTCGCTTGGGGTTAAGATCGGAGAGTGTTATACGGATTATGGGCAGGGTTCGTTCCGTGTTACGGATAATCTTTATGACATGGCGATTGACGGAGATGGTTTCTTTGCCATATCCTATACCAATAAGGCGGGGGAGACTTCGGTGAAGTATACGAGGGATGGCGCCTTTACTGTAACCCGTGAGGGATATCTGGTGACGAAGGACGGAGATTATGTTTTAAATCAGGCGGCGGCTCAGGCAGGCAATCCCGGGCAGGCCGGTTACATAAGAGTTGACCCGAACATACAGCTCGTCGTGGACGAGAATGGAAATCTTTATCAGAACAATGCGCTCGTAGGGCAGGTGGGAGTTGTGGATTTTGCGGATTACAATTTCCTTGCGAAATACGGGGAGAATATGTATGACCTTGTGCCCGGAGGACAGGCGCAGGCGTCTACCGCAAGAATTGAGCAGGGAACACTGGAAATGTCCAACGTAAATGTGGTCTCTGAGATGGTAGAGATGATCAATGTTTCACGCGCATATGAGAGCAATCAGAAGATTATTCAGACAATAGACAGTACACTGGAAAAAGCTGTAGGAATGGCTAAGGCATAGGCAGCAAGGACATTAGGAAGGAGTTGTTTTTAACATGATGAGGTCACTTTGGTCGGCAGCGTCCGGCATGATTTCGCAACAGACAGCGGTAGATACGATTGCCAATAACCTGGCAAATGTCAATACTACCGGTTATAAGACAGAGAAGACGGAATTTAAGTCTTTGTTGTACCAAACGTTACAGACAAGAACGACTACGGCGAATGGAGAACAGAAACCAATTTCCGCACAGGTGGGATTGGGAACCAGAGTGGCATCCATTACCTCTAATTTTACGCAGGGCTCGCATCTTGACAGTGAGAGCTACACGGCAATGGCGATTGATGGAGACGCTTTCTTCGCAGTAAGAGGTGCGGATGGCAATACATACTACACGAGAAATGGCGATTTCAAACTGAGCGTTGGCAATAATGGGAACCTTACGCTGGTAACCTCCAATGGGTATCCGGTGCTCGACACGAACGGCAATCCGATTGAGATTCCCAGTGGCGTCAATGCCAGCAAGATGGTGGTAGATCAGGATGGGGCATTTGGATACAGGGATGCGCAGAATAATTACGTTGCCCTTAATCAGTCCATCGGATTGTTCCAGTTTAATAATCCCGCAGGCCTTGATAAACTCTCAAACAGCCTGCTGGGTGTGACAGATGCGTCCGGGCAGCCGTTGAATGAGGCGACGACACAGGGACTTGTTTTGAGTTCTGTGCGTCAGGGGTATCTGGAAGGCTCCAATGTGCAGGTGGCAGACGAGATGGTAAATCTGATTGTGGCACAGAGAGCGTATGAGATGAATTCGAAGGCAATTCAGACATCAGACGATATGCTTGGTCAGGCAAATCAGCTGAAACGATAAGCAATGGTAAACGCCGGCAGGACGGCTGAGATGGAAATCTCAGCTTGTCAGAGCGGCTGAGATGACAATACATAGAAAGAAGGATGCACGATGAGTCTTACAATGGATGGATTGAATGCTTTGTATGGCAATGACGCCATGGCAGATAAGACAACCAGCAAGCTGGAGAGCACGCTTGGTTCTGATTTGTCCAAGGCGACAAAAGATGAATTGATGGATGTATGCAAAGATTTTGAGGCATATTTTACCGAGCAGATGTTTAAGGCGATGCAGAAGATGGTTCCGGAATCAGAGAATGTTTCGTCCTCCACGAAACAGCTTCAGGAATATTATAAAGAGCAGATGGTTCAGAGTTTTGCAGACCAGTCCGCACAGGGCGAGGGTCTCGGCATTGCGCAGACGCTCTACGAGCAGATGAAACGCAATTATGGACTGGAATAGGGACGTGGAAACACTGAATGGATATGTAGAGCATATCGTATATCAGAACAGTGAGAATGGATACACCGTATTGAATTTTGTGAGCGGCGAAGAAGAGATTACCTGCGTGGGTATTTTTCACGGCGTCGGAGAGGGCGAGACGCTGGAGATGACCGGGGAATATACCACGCACCCCTCTTATGGCAGGCAGTTCAAGGCGCAGTCTTTTCAGGTCAAATCCCCAGAGGATATTTTGTCGATGGAGCGATATCTCGGCTCCGGTGCGATTAAGGGAATTGGCGCTGCTCTGGCGGCGCGGATTGTCCGCAGGTTTCGGGAGGATACGTTTCGCATCATAGAGGAAGAGCCGGAGCGTCTTGCTGAAGTCAAAGGCATCAGCGAGCGAAAGGCGCTTGAGATTGCAGAACAGGTGGAAGGGAAACGTGAGCTGCGGCAGGCAATGATTTTCCTGCAGCAGTATGGTATTTCGCAGACGCTTTCCGTGAAAATATATCAGACATACGGACAGGAACTTTATACGATATTAAAAGAGAACCCATACCGCCTGGCAGATGATATCCAGGGTGTGGGTTTTCGTATTGCAGACGAGATTGCCTCAAGAATCGGGATCCATACGGATTCGGATTTTCGGATTCGCAGCGGGATATTGTATACACTGATGCAGGCGGCAGGCGAGGGACATACCTGTCTGCCGCAGGATGTCCTGACGCGGAGGGCGTGTGAACTTCTGGGACTGGAAGCGGAATACATAGAGAAACATTATATGGATCTTGCCATCGGGCGAAAAGTCATGATCAAAGAGATGGACGGGGTTCGCTTTCTCTATGCATCCCATTTTTATTATATGGAAATGAATGCGGCGGCTATGCTGGGACGGCTTGATATGTCTTATGACGTGCCGCAGATTGAGATTGAGAGCCGTATTCGCGCCATAGAAAAAAGTACCGGAATGGAGCTGGATGAATTGCAGGCAGAGGCGGTCAGGGAGGCCGTCTGCAATGGACTGGTGGTGATTACCGGGGGGCCAGGAACCGGAAAGACGACGACCATCAACACGATTATCCGTTATTTTGAAGAGGAAGGAATGGATATTTTTCTGGCGGCGCCCACCGGACGCGCGGCAAAACGGATGAGCGAGACGACAGGGTTTGAGGCAAAGACGATTCACCGCATGTTGGAATTGAACGGCGGCGTGGATGGAAATGAAGGGTTTGAGCGCAATGAGCAGAATCCGCTGGAGACGGATGTAATCATTGTGGATGAGATGTCCATGGTGGATATTTCTTTGATGCATTCTTTGCTGAAGGCGATAGTGGAGGGGACGCGTCTTGTCCTGGTAGGAGACGTCAACCAGCTTCCCAGCGTAGGCCCCGGAAGCGTGCTGCGCGATATCATAGAATCTGAGCGCTTCCATGTGGTACGCCTGACGAAAATTTTCCGGCAGGCAGCGCAGAGTGATATTGTTGTCAACGCCCATAAAATCAATCGTGGTGAAGAAGTTGTGCTGGACAACAAAAGCATGGATTTCTTTTTCCTGAAACGCTATGACGCCAATGTGATTATCAGCATAGTCATTCAGCTGATTCAGCAGAAACTTCCGAAATTTGTGGAGGCGCAGCCTTTTGATATCCAGGTATTGACCCCTATGCGCAAGGGGCTGCTCGGCGTGGAGCGGCTGAATGGGATTTTGCAGCAGTATCTCAATCCCCAGGATGGCAGTAAGACGGAAAAAGAGCATGGCGGCGTGATATTCCGTGAGGGAGACAAGGTCATGCAGATTAAGAATAATTATCAGCTGGAATGGGAAATCCGCAGCAGATATGGACTGGCGATTGACAAGGGGCTGGGTGTATTCAACGGCGATATGGGCGTTATCCGCAACATTGACACTTATCAGGAAACTGTGAGCGTAGAGTTTGAGGAGGGAAGGATGGTAGACTATGCCTTTAAGCAGCTGGAGGAACTGGAGCTTGCCTATGCCATTACCATCCACAAATCCCAGGGCAGCGAGTATCCGGCGGTTGTGATTCCGCTGTTGACAGGCCCCAGGATGCTGATGAACCGCAATCTTCTCTACACCGCGGTCACCCGTGCGAAGAAATGTGTGACGCTGGTTGGGAATGACAGTACCTTTCAGGAGATGATTGCCAATGTCAGTGAACAGAAACGTTTTACCGGATTGAAACATCGGATAACAGAGATGGCAGTTTCGCCTCAAAATATGGGAGTTCACAATTTTCCCGGCGGGGCTTTTCGACGGTGATGATAATAAAATATTTATGGGAATATTATCAATTTGGCAGATTTTATTCTCTTTGCCAAAAGGCAGACATTTGAGGGATTTCGTGCATCTCTTATCTCCGGGGAATGGACGAAATATATTCCGCCCAACTTCACTGTTTGAGGTTTTCCTTACTGCCACTAAAGCATCATGGGCAAGAAAACGGTTTTTCTTCACGGACAGCCCTTCTGGTTTTCCTAACAGCGGCAACAGACATCTGAAAGCAGGGTATGCCGATGAAACTCGGGACTGCTATAAAAATACAGAAAGTTTTACAAATATGGCATTGCAGTCCCTCAAACAGGTCATTCGGCATACCCTTGATGTCTTTATGCCGCTGGCAAGGAAAACACACGAAGGACTTCCTACCCCAGAAAAACCGTTTTGCCACGATGCCTTACCGCAGTAAGGAAAGCCGAGTTTGAATTGGGCGGAATTAATCATATCCGTCCATCCCCGAAGTTAGAGATGCTAGAAATCCCGGTTTAGTCTGCCGTTGGCGGAGAAAATAAAATTTATTGAATGGTGGGAAATTCCCATAAATATTTTTATTGTTTTATGCCGGAAATCCCCGCCGGGGAAAGTGTAATAGAAGATTTTGAGGTGAAACTGCCATTGATGAGGATTTCCAGAGGAATATTTAATGAAATCTTTCGAAATTATTGATAGAATCATAGGATGAAATATGTTAGAATAATAATCTGTCAGAGAGATTTTTCAGAAAATAACAGTGAAAATTTATTTGAGGCATCTGGTACATCTTTTGTTTCCGCCGCGTTGTCCGTTTTGCGATGAAGTGATGTTTTCTTCTGTGTTTCTGCCGCCGGAGTTCGTCTGTAATGTATGCAGCGGCAAGCCGGAGTACGTGCAGGAGCCTGTCTGCAAAAAATGCGGTCAGCCACTGGACGATGAACGGACAGAGTATTGTTATGACTGTGTACGCCACAAACGTGAATTCAAGCAGGGAAAGGCGCTCTGGGTATACCGTGGGGCGGTGCAGGAATCCATTTACCGTTTCAAGTATCACGGAAGGCAGGAGTATGCGCGTTTCTATGGCAGGGAACTGGTTCGTGTTTATGGGGATTGGATGAAACGATGCGGGATTGACGCCATAGTCCCTATTCCGCTATCCCAAAAGCGGATGCGCCAGCGCGGATTTAACCAGGCAGAGCGGATTGCCCGCGAGATTCACAGGCAGACAGGGATTCCGGTTTACCGGAAATTACTGATCCGTGTGCGCGATACCAGGGCACAAAAAGAACTAAATGATGAAGAACGTAAAAATAATTTGAAAAAAGCTTTTAAAACAACGGCAAATAAGGTACAATTAAACCATATATTACTTATTGATGATATATACACTACAGGAAGTACGATGCGGGAGGCGGCAGGAGAGCTGAAACGTTCAGGTGCAGGAGAAATTTACTGTCTGAGCCTTAGCATCGGAAGAGGCTATCAGGAGGAATGAGGGTATGGAAGTTAGAAATTGCAAAGGTTGTGGAAGACTTTTTAATTATCTGCAGGGCCCGCCATTGTGTCCCGCCTGTATTGCAGGACTGGAAGATAAGTTTCAGCAGGTAAAGCAATTTTTGAGGGAAAATCCCAAGGCGCCAATGAGCGTGGTATCAGAAGAAAATGATGTGTCTACAAAGCAAATCCGGCAGTGGGTCAGGGAGGAACGTCTTTCTTTCACGGAAGAATCCCAGATTACGCTGGAGTGTGAGGGATGCGGAGCAAAGATTTTGACGGGAAGATTTTGCAGCAAGTGCAAAAACGGTCTGATCAATGACCTGTCCGGCGCGACTAAGAAAGCGAAAGCAACATTGGTAGAACCGCCGAAGAAGGATGCAGATAAGAACCGCATGAGGTTTTTGGATAAATAAGATGGCTGGCAGTTTAACGCCTGGTGGATGGGAGGACCTTGGAAAGCATGGATTTTCAGGGTTTCGTCTGCTGTTTGGATGTTATGGAGCCGAATGGTGCAGATATGTTGAATGAAGATCGGATTCGTCTGATGACGAAGATGGCCTCCTACGAGGAGGGAAAAGGAAAAGAATATATGCCCATAAAACAGTATTACCGCAAGGATTATGTGGCTCTCGGCATGATGAAATCGTTCATCACATCGAGCATTGCTTTTGGAATCCTGTTTTTCTGCTGGATACTGTATGAGATGGAACAGATTACAGAGCTTCTGGCAAAGAGAGATCTGGTAGAGCTCGGAACATTTGTCCTGATGATATATGCGGTCTTTGTGGCAGTTTATGAGGTCATTGCCCTTGTGGTATACAACTGGCGTTATACGAAGGCGACGGCCAGTATCAAAGAGTATCATTCTGTAATGAGGAAGGTAGAGAGACTACAGGAGAGAGAAGAAAGGTCGCTGCCTTTGGAGGATTGAAAATGACAGGATTATTGGAAATAAGAGAGAGACTGCGGAATTTTTACGGGAGATATGAGGTGTATGTTACGGTGGGAATGAAATTTCTGCTGGGGCTGGTGATTTTTTTCCTGATAAACAGCCAGCTTGGTTATCGGGAACAGCTGAATCAGCCGGCGGCAGCGCTGCTCCTTTCGCTGGTCTGTGCGTTCATGCCGATCAATATTATGGTGGCGGCGGCGTGCGGCCTGGTGTTAATCCATTTATCCGCGTTATCGCTTGAAGTCTGCGTGATTGGTTTATGTTTGATGCTGCTGTTGTTTTTCCTGTATGGGATGTACGCCCCCAAACACGGTTATACGGCGATTTTAACGCCTGTGCTATGTTTTTTTCGAATTCCGCAGGTAGTGCCGGTTTCCGCAGGGCTTTTGTGCAGGCCGTCTGCGTATCTATCGGTAGTCAGCGGCGCGATGGTATTTTTTTACATTGATGGCGTAAAAAGCAACATTATGAATTTTACTTCCGGGGAGGAAGTGGAAGGCACCGCCAGGTTTATAGCGGCATTGAAGATATTGACAGGGAACAGGGAAATGTATCTCGTCATCACAGCATTTCTGATTACATCTCTGCTGGTTTATATCATTCGAAGGCAATCCATGAATTTTGCATGGCGGGTCGCCCTGTTTTCGGGGAGTCTGGTGCAAATGGTTATTCTTCTGGCGGGCTATGTTCTGCTGGGAATGCCGGAGAAAATTATGTGGGTGCTTATCGGCACGGCGGTGTCAGTCATTATTTGCATGATTTTGGAATTCTTTTTCTATAATTTGGATTATTCCAGAATTGAACGGGTACAATTTGAGGATGATGAATATTATTACTTTGTGAAAGCAGTTCCCAAAGTATATCTTGCCAGAAAGGATAAGCGGGTGAAACGCATTACACCCAAAAAGGCGACGATTAGCAGGAGGGAACTGGCTCAGGAGCTGGATATTGACCGGGATTTGATGCATTAAGCAAGAGAAAGGAAATGGAAGTATGATACAGGAGTTGTTCGCATTTATAAATTCATTTGCGTCCAAATATCTGTTCTGGGTAGAAAGCCCCCAGATTACAAAAATTGATATTGTAGAAATTGTTATCATCTCATTTCTGCTCTATAATATTTTAGTATGGATTAAGAAGACCAGGGCGTGGAATTTGCTAAAAGGGATTCTTGTGGTTGCGGTCTTCATTCTCATTGCGGCAGTTTTCCAGATGAATACGATTCTATGGATTGTCGGAAAGATTGTCAATGTGGTTGCAATTGCGATTGTCATTGTCTTTCAGCCAGAACTGCGCCGCGCTTTGGAGCAGCTCGGGCAGAAGAGCTTTATCACTTCGCTGTTTTCCTTTGACTCCCAGAAGGAACAGGAGCGATTCAGTGAGAAAGTTGCCGGCGAGCTGGTAAAGGCGACTTATGAGATGGCGAAGGTCAAGACAGGAGCATTGATTGTCATAGAACAGAACGTGGTGCTGAGTGAATATGAGAGAACAGGAATTGCGCTGGATTCACTGGTGTCCAGCCAATTGTTAATCAATATATTTGAGCATAATACGCCGTTGCACGATGGCGCTATTATTGTACGCGGCAACCGGGTTGTTTCCGCTACCTGCTATCTGCCGCTTTCGGATAATATGGAACTGAGCAAGGAGCTGGGAACCAGGCATCGTGCGGCCGTGGGAATCAGCGAAGTGTGCGATGCGCTGACAATTGTGGTATCCGAGGAAACCGGAAATGTATCAATTGCCATCGGCGGAGAGCTGTACCGGAATGTGGATGCAGAGTATCTTAGAGGGAAATTAAATTTCATTCGGAAAGGCTCTATGGATGTGAGCAGGTTCCGAATCTGGAAAAGGAGGATGAGGCATGTTTCGAAAAATGATGAAACATCTGACAAATAACATGGGACTGAAATTATTGTCTATCCTTTTCTCCGTAGTGCTCTGGCTGGTAGTCGTGAGTATTGCGGATCCAGAATCCACAAAATCATTTTCGATTCCGGTTGAGGTGATTAACAAGGATGTCATCACAGAGATGGGCAAGGTGCCGAGTATTGTAGGTGACAGCGATATTGCAGTGTTTTATATTTCCGGTCCCAGAAGTTTTGTGGATAATATGTCGTCGGACGATTTCAGTGCAACAGCGGATTTGAGCCAGGTGGATTTGAGCCAGGAAGGGGAGACGAAACTTGTCCCCATTGAGGTGACGGCGAAGAGGAATAATGCACGGATTGAGATTGTGCGCAGAAGCGTGAATATTAAGATTACGCTGGAGGATCGCCTGGAGAAGAAATTTGTGATTTCTGCCGAGGCTGCCGGAACGCCGGCGGACGGATATGCGATAGGAAATGTAGAAGTGACGCCGAATCTTCTGAAAGTTTCAGGACCTGCGTCCGCCGTTTCCAAAATCAGCCGGGTAGGCGTGTCTATCAACGTGGATGGAGTTTCCAGCGATGTATCGGACAGCGTCATACCGACCTTGTACGATGAAAATGATTCTGTGATTTCTTCGGATCTTCTGGAGATGAATCAGACTGCCGTGACGATTAAGGCGGAAATCTGGGCGGCGAGAAGCGTGCCGGTGCGCTGCCAGGTTGCCGGCGAGCCTGCTGCGGGATTTGAACTGCGCGAGGTGGAATGTGCGCCGGAGACAGTATTGGTGAAAGGAAAGGCTGCTGTTTTAAATTCCATCAGCGTAATTACCATTCCGGAGAATGTTGTTGACATAGAAAGCGCCGTGGAAGATTTTGAGACTACGGTTGACATTACGCCTTATCTTGAGGAACTGCATATTTCCCTTGTGGATGACAATGCCGGACAGATTGCGGTAACTGCCGTTATTGAGCAGAAACAGACGAAAACATTTGAATTTCCGACCAGGAAGATCAAGATTACAGGGCTGAACAGCCAGTATGACCTTAATTTTGGGGTGGATCTCGTGTCTCTGAGCGTGCGTGCGCTGGGAGAAAACCTGGACACTTTGACGTCAGAAAATATAGAAGCCTTGCTGGATGTTACGGATTTGCAGCCGGGAACTTATACAAGACAGCTCTCGGTTACCTTCCCCGGAGACAGGTATGAGCTGATGGGGCTGGTAAATATACAGTTTACGATTATAGATAAAAATCAGCAGCTGGAAGAAGGGGAAAATCAGCCAATGGATCCGGAAGATCAGCCGGGCGGGAACACGGATGACGGTGCAGATGATGAGGATGCCGGGGATACGCCGGAAGATGATGACCGAACGGAATAACCAGGAAAAGTTATGAAAATAAGATGACCGAACGGAATAACCAGGAAAAGTTTTGAAAATAAAAGGAAAAAGAGGTATGAATTATGGCGAGAATGTTTGGAACAGACGGAGTAAGAGGAGTAGCAGGAAAAGAATTAACGATTGAGCTGGCAATGAAGCTGGGGCAGGCTGGCGCCTATGTCCTGACGAAAGAAAAGGCGCATCAGCCTACGATTATTGTTGGATGCGATACGAGAATCTCCGGAGGGATGCTTGCAAATGCGTTGATGGCGGGTATTTGTTCCGTGGGAGCAAATGCGGTGTATATGGGCGTTATGCCGACGCCGGCGATTGCGTATCTGACCAGAAAGCATAAGGTGGATGCCGGAGTTGTGATTTCTGCATCTCATAACCCGATGGAATTTAATGGAATCAAGTTTTTCAATGGGGAGGGCTATAAGCTTTCCGACGAGCTGGAAGATGAGATTGAACAGTTGATAAACAACGGCATGAAAGATGTTCCGCTGCCGATTGGTTCCGGAATCGGCAATATAAGCTATCGCTTTGATGCGAGGGAAGAATATGTATTCTTTATGAAACAGACGGTTCCTGTGGATTTGAGCGGGATGAAACTTGTCATTGACTGCGCAGAGGGAGCATCCCATTATACAGCGGTAGAGACGTTGAAAGGACTGGGCGCGAATCTGGTAGCGATCCACACGAATCCGGACGGCACCAATATCAATGCCAACTGCGGATCTACCCATATGGATGAGCTGCGCGCACGGGTGGTATATGAGAAGGCGGATCTGGGAATTGCATTTGACGGGGATGCAGACCGTATGCTCGCTGTGGACGAAAAGGGAAATATTGTGGACGGCGACCAGGTGATGGCGATCATTGGTAACGATATGAAACAGATGGGCACGCTTAAGAAAGATACCATCGTTGGCACAGTTATGAGCAACCTTGGATTTACGCTGATGGGCAAAGCATGCGGCATTCATATTGAGCAGACGAAGGTTGGAGACCGTTATGTTTTGGAAAATATGAGAGAAAATGGATATAATATTGGAGGGGAGCAGTCCGGGCATATCATTTTCCTGGATGAGAACACGACGGGAGACGGCCTGTTGAGTGCGCTGCATCTGCTGGAGGTCATCGTAAAGACGAAGAAGCCGCTTTCGGAACTCGCAGGCATTATGGAGGTATTACCGCAGGCATTGGTAAATGCGAAAGTACCGAATCACAAGAAAGAGAATTTTATGGATTATCCGGAAATTGCCCACGCAGTCGGCGAGCTGGAAAAGAAATTTGCAGGAGAAGGACGGGTATTAATCCGGCCGTCTGGAACGGAACCCCTTGTAAGGGTTATGATAGAGGGAAAGAATCAGGATGAGATATCAAAGGATGCCGAGGAGCTGGCGAATTTGATCATGAAGATAATGTTATAATAGTTCAGCCAGACGCAACAAATTGAGGAAAATCATGCGGGTATGGATTTTACGAGATTTGCTGTGTCTGAGGGAGCGCCAGTTCATGAGCAAAGTTAGCTGCATGGCAGCGGGAAAACGCCGTAGGCGTCTTTGCGAATGGCGCGGGCTGAACAAAATCTTGAAGGAGGAAAAACATATGGTTAGCCAGAAAGTAATGATAAAGAATCCTACTGGGCTCCATCTGCGTCCGGCGGGGATTTTATGTAAAGAAGCTGTCAAATATCAGGCATTGATTACCTTTAATTTTAAAGGGGGAACTGCCAATGCCAAGAGCGTACTGAGCGTGCTGGGGGCATGCATCAAATCCGGGGATACGATTGAATTTGTGTGTGACGGAGATGATGAGGAACAGGCATTGCAGGCGGTAGTGGCAGCAGTGGAAAGCGGTTTGGGAGAATAGTAACCTATGAATACAAAGAAAGTGCAGGTCCTCATGTCAACCTGGAATGGGGAGCGTTTTCTGTCGGAACAGATAGAAAGCCTGCTGTGCCAGACCTGGGATAATCTGGAAATATTGATCAGAGATGATGGTTCCAAAGATAAAACCCCTGATATTTTAAGGCAATATGGAGCAGACTATAAGAATATCAGGATTTTTCTGGAAGAGAACCGGGGAATTAACGGAAGCTTTTTTGAACTTCTGAAGAGAAGTGATGCGGACTATGTGGCATTCTGCGACCAGGACGATATCTGGCTGGAAGATAAAATTGAGGCTGCGGTAGGGAAACTGGAACAGGAAACGGGACCTGCGCTGTATTGCAGCAATAAGATTTTGGTAGACAGTGATGGGAAACCAATGGCGAAACAGGACTATCGCAGACGGATTCCCGGCTTTTGCAATGCCGTGGTGGAATGTATCTGTACCGGATGTACCACGGTGATGAACCGTGAAATGGCGGATATCATCCGAGCCAGGCTGTCGGAACACGCAATTTTGCATGACTGGTGGTCGTATCTGGCGGCGTCGTATGCCGGGAAAGTGATTTTTGACGAACGGGCATTTATCAAATATCGCCAGCATGAGGAGAATGTGGTCGGCGGCGGAGCCGGTTTCTTAAGCCAGGTTCGCCTGAAGGCGGCTTATCTCAGGAAAAACCGCGGCAGGCTGCAGGCACAGCTTACTGATTTCGCAGAGCTTTACCATGGAGACGAGGAGAAAGATGCGCTTGTGCAGCAAATCCTTGCGGCAAAATCTTTTCCGGGGAAACTGAAAATTCTGTTTAACCGCCGGATATACCGTCAGAGCCGTTTGGACGGGCTTATCATGCGGGCATTGTTTTTGTTTGGAAGGATGCTTTAATTATTGGCATAAGGAGGAAATATCATGAAAAAAATCTTAGTTACAGGCTGCAACGGGCAGCTTGGACGCGCCATCAACCAGGAATACGATCCAGGTGAAGCGGAGTTTATCAATACAGACGTGCAGGCGGGGGAGGGTGTGATCGCTCTCGACATCACAGATATCGACGAGGTACTTGCCCTGGTGCGCGAGAAGGAACCGGATGTGATTATCAACTGTGCGGCGCATACGGCGGTGGACTTATGTGAGCAGCAGTGGGACAGCGCTTATAAGATCAATGCGATTGGAGCAAGGAACTTAAGCATTGCCGCCGCAGAGACGGATGCCAAACTCATACACGTATCTACGGATTATGTGTTTGACGGCAATGGAAACAGGCCTTATACGGAGTTTGATACACCGGGGCCGAACAGCGCCTACGGCAAGACAAAGCTGGAGGGTGAGAATTTTGTCAAAGCGTTTGCGAAGAAATATTTTATTTTGCGGACTGCATGGCTGTATGGCGATGGCAAGAATTTTGTAAAGACAATGCTGCGTCTTTCCGAGAGCCATGACAAGGTCAGCGTAGTGGATGATCAAGTTGGGTGTCCGACAAGTACGGTGGAATTAGCGAAGATGATCCATTTCCTTGAGCCGACGGAGAATTATGGGTTGTTCCATGCCGTCTGCGAGGGCAGCTGCAGTTGGGCGGATCTGGCGGAGAAGACCTTTCAGCTGGCAGGTAAGAATACCGTGGTGGAGCGCGTTTCCACGGAAGAATACTGCCGCCGTAATCCGGGACAGGCGCCGCGTCCGGCGTATTCCATCCTCGAAGACTATATGATCAAGCTGACGGGCAATTTTCGTATGGCAGACTGGGAGGACGCCTTGGAAGCGTATATTAAGAATTTATAGAAAGATACGACTGGATGCAATAATAATATCAGAGAACCGGGAATAATAGATAACAGCAGAAAATATATCAGGAAAAGGAGAAGGTTATGAGAACTTATCTGGTAACAGGAGGAGCCGGGTTTATCGGTTCCAATTATATTCATTATATGTTTCGCAAATATGACAACGAAATCCGTATCATCAATGTGGACAAGCTGACGTATGCAGGCAACCTGGAGAATTTAAAAGGTGTGGAGGACAGGGACAACTATACCTTTGTGAAAGCGGATATCTGTGATAAGGATGCTATCAGCAAAATCTTTAAAGAGAATGATATTGACCGTGTGGTTCATTTTGCGGCTGAGAGCCATGTGGACCGGAGCATCAAAAGCCCGGAGGTATTTGTGCAGACAAATGTGCTGGGAACAGCGGTTATGCTCAACTGTGCCAAGGAAGCGTGGGAGAAAGAGGATGGAACGTTCCTGGAAGGCAAGAAATTCCTCCATGTGTCCACGGACGAGGTATACGGCTCTCTGGAGGAGGAAGGCGGATATTTCTACGAGACGACGCCTTACGACCCGCACAGCCCCTATTCCGCCAGCAAGGCAAGCTCTGATTTCCTGGTAAAATCCTATATTGATACTTATCATTTCCCGGCAAATATCACCAATTGCTCGAATAACTACGGACCTTACCAGTTCCCGGAGAAACTGATACCGCTGATTATCAATAATGCGCTTCAGGGAAAGAAACTTCCGGTGTACGGCGATGGAAAGAATGTCCGCGACTGGCTGTATGTGGACGACCATGCAAAGGGCATCGACATGGTTCAGGAGCAGGGGAAACTCGGTGAGACTTATAATATTGGCGGACACAACGAGAAACAGAACATTGAGATTATCCATATCATTCTGGATACATTGCTGGAAATGCTGCCGGAGGGCGACCCGCGCAGGGAACTTGTGAGCGAGGATCTTATTACGTATGTGGAAGACCGCAAAGGGCATGACAGAAGATATGCGATTGCCCCGGATAAAATCAAAGCCGAAATCGGCTGGGAGCCGGAAACCATGTTCAAAGAGGGCATCAGAAAGACGATTGCATGGTTCTTTGAGCATGAGGAGTGGATGAAGAACGTAACCAGCGGCGATTACCAGAAATATTACGAAGAGATGTATCAGGATAAATAGGAAAAATTATGAAATACAGACCACAGGATCATACATTCGCAATCTGTGCTTACAAGGAAAGCCCGTATCTGAGAGAATGTATCGAATCATTAAAAAAACAGACAATTCCGACCAATATTATCATGACTACCAGTACGGACAATGATTACATTCGGAATCTGGCGGAAGAATACCAGATTCCGCTGTATGTCAACCACGGTACAGGTGGTATTGCGGGAGACTGGAATTTTGCATATCATGCTGCCGAAACGGCGTTGGTGACGCTTGCGCACCAGGACGACCGCTACCAGCCCACGTATGCGGCTGATATGCTGGAGAAACTGGGCAGGGCAAAGCAGCCGTTCATCTATTTTGCGGATTACTATGAGCTGCGGGACGGCGTGGTGGTAGAAAAGAGCACGATGTTGCGCGTCAAACGCCTGATGCTCCTTCCGCTTAAAATCAAAAAATTTCAGGGCGTCCGGTTTTTCAAACGATGTGTGCTGGCTTTTGGAAATCCTGTGGCATGCTGGTCGGTGGCTTATGTCAAAGAGAATCTTCCGGAGACAGTATTTATCTCTGAGTTTCGCAGTAACCTGGACTGGGAGGAGTGGGAAAAGCTTTCCCGTGAAAAAGGAGAATTTGTGTACTCGACGAATATAGGCACCTGCCACCGGGTACATGAGGGTTCTGAGACGTCAAATACCATTCGCGAGGGAAATATCAGGGCAAAAGAAGATTACGCAATGTTCCTGAAATTCTGGCCAAAATGGCTTGCAAAATTTCTCATGCGTTTTTATATCAAAGGTGAAAAGTTAAATGAAGTGGAGCACAGGTAAGGAGATTACAAATGAATGAACAATTTGAACTGACAATACTCATGCCCTGCCTGAACGAGGCGGAGACACTGGCAACCTGCATCGGCAAGGCGAAGACGTTCCTTGCTGAGAGCGGCGTGAATGGGGAAATTGTCGTTGCAGACAACGGAAGCACGGACGGTTCCAGGCAGATTGCCGTAGAAAATGGCGCAAGAGTCGTGGAAGTAGAGGAAAAGGGCTACGGCGCGGCATTGATTGGCGGCTGTAACGGTGCGCTTGGAAAGTATGTGATCATGGGCGATGCGGACGACAGCTATGATTTCCTGCATCTGATGCCTTTCGTGGAGAAATTAAGAGAGGGCTATGATCTTGTGATGGGCAACCGCTTTAAGGGAGGCATTGAGCCCGGCGCCATGCCGCCGCTTCACAGATATCTGGGAAATCCGGTACTTTCGTTTATTGCCCGGCTGTTTTTCCCCTGCAAGATCGGGGATTACCACTGCGGGCTCAGAGGGTACAACCGGGAATCCATCTTAGGGTTAGGCCTGGTGACAACCGGCATGGAATACGCGAGCGAGATGGTGGTGAAGGCGACGTTGAACCACTTAAAGATTGCAGAGGTACCCACAACCCTGAAGAAAGACGGTCGTTCCCATGCACCGCATCTCAGAAGCTGGTCGGATGGCTGGAGACATTTGAAATTTCTGCTGATGCACAGCCCGAACTGGCTGTTTATGTATCCGGGGCTGATTTTATTTGTGCTCGGCCTGATTCTGACCGTGACCTTAAGCCTTGGCAATATTCAGATTGGCTCCGTAGGGCTTGGCGTACACACGCTGATGTATGCCGCAGCGGGAATGATGGTGGGTGCGAACCTCGTCATGTTCTCTCTGTTCGTGCGATCCTATGCGAGCGTGACGGGATTTATTCCTACGGAAGGCAAGCTCGACAAATGGCTTGAGGATACCAGTACCGAGAAAGGCGTTGTGATTGGCATTGTGCTGTTTCTGCTGGGAGTAGCCATTACCATTGCAGCTTTCTGTATCTGGGGAGGTACCGGATTTGGCGGTCTTTCGCCGGAGAAGATGATGCGGATTACGATTCCTGCCATGCTTTTGATGGTAGTTGGAATTGAAATTATATTCGGAAGTTTCTTTATTGGAATTCTGCATATAAAGCATAAGTAGGAGGAAGGCAAATGTGGGATAAAGTCGCAGATATGGCAAAAAAGCACTGGTTTTGGATTGCTGTAGTGGCAGCTGCGCTTGTGAAACAGATTCTTGTTATCGGATTGCCGATTTTTGCCATACCATCGGCTGCCTGTGACGACCAGCTTCTCAAAAACTGGGCGTTTTCCATGGCCAGCCTTAACTGGAAAGGGGATTTTAATGCGTATACGTTTGCAAAGGAGCCGGGATTCAGTTTCTTTCTGGCGGTTTGTTTCCGGCTGCATCTTCCCTATATTTTCACGGTTACGCTGGGATACTCTGCGGCGTCCATTGTATTTGCGAGCTCGCTAAATAAGGTTTTTTCCCGCAGGCTGTTTGTGCTTTTCACATATCTTGTGATTTTATTCAACCCGGTTTCCTTTGGGTTATATACGCTTCAGAGAGTGTATCGCAATGGATTTGCGATGGTATTGACGCTCCTGGTTTTCGGTGGGTTGATACATATGTATTTTGCTGTTCTGGAGCAGAGACAGCGGCAGGTAATAATCTGGTCGCTGGTGAGCAGCCTGTCTCTGGGGTATCTGTGGATTACCAAGAGCGATACGGTCTGGGTGCTGCCTTTTACGTTTACCGTCTGTGTGGTAATGCTGGTGATGCTGTTTCGAAAGAGCAGGAATTTAAAGAGCATTCCCGTTTTTTTCTGTGTTGTATTCCCATTTCTGGCAGTCTTTTTATTTTCCCAGGCAACAAAGTTCTGTGACATTCGCTGGTATGGTTATCCCTCTGTGGCATACTACGATGAGGTGATGTATGACCTGTCGCATATCAAATCAGATGACGCGCAGGATAAGATAAGCCTGTCCAGGCAGCAGCTGCGGAAATTGTATGAGGTTTCCCCTACGCTGGCAGGCGTAGAAAAATATGTAGAGAAACAGATGCAGAAATATTCGAAGTTTGACACCGATCCGGACGATGGAGAGGTGGAAGCCGGCTGGTCCGGCTGGGCGCTGCTGGAAGGCTTTTCCAAGGCGGGCGTTTATGAAAGCTGTGAAAGCGCAAATGCATTTTATAAGAGCGTCCACGAAGAATTAGAGGCGGCTTTTGCAGCTGGCATCCTGGAAAAGCAGACGGAGAGCATAGCGCAGAAATATTATCTGGATACGCCAGAGCACTGTAAGGAACTGGCAGCGTGCGTATGGCGGACGGTGCAGTATATGACGAGTTATGCACATGCGGACGCACAGGTAATGAGAAGTGAAGACGAGGATGCGCTGTCTTTCCGGCAATTTGAAGAACTAACCCGCAACAAGGTGGCATACGCCAGACAGGAGCATGACTTTGTGGCCGCGGGATGGATTGTATTTCCGGAATGCGAGGCAGATAAAATGCAGGTGTTTGTGGAGGACGCGCAGGGAAATCAATATGCGAAAGTCAACTTCCGCAGAAGTAAGGATGTGCAGGAATACCTTGCGGATACGAAATACGCAAAGGGGAACGTTTCCAGATGTCGTTTTCGGATTGGATGGGACGGCAAAGAAGGGCAGGAAAATCCGCAGTGGTATCTGGCAGCGTATCAGGAAGGAAAGGAAACCGGAAGGGTAGAGATACAAAAAAGCGGTTTTGCCGCAGAGAATGAGGTGGCATATACGGGTTCTCTTGATGCCTATATCTCACAGGCAGAGGGAGAGGTTGTGCTGGCAAAGAGCAATCAGGTTGTCGCCAGGTTAGGGGTAATCAGTTCTTTCTACCGGGGGCTTGGGCCGGTAATGTTCTGGCTGGGGATTGTCTGCTATGGGGGATTGACTGTGGTGGTGATTGTCAATCTGAGAAAAAAGAGATATGACTGTATCAATGCGTGGCTCATTACCGCCGGATTTGGGCTCAGTATCCTGGTGTTTGCCCTGGGAATTTCGCTGGTGGAACTTACCCAGTGTCCGACAATCAGTGAGATGTATCTAAGCTCCGCCTATGGACTGCTCATCGGTGCAGAATCCATCAGTATCTGGAAATGTGTGGAGCTTTCGATTCCCATCATAGGAAGGAAAGTAAAAAGGAAGGAGCTTTCATAGCTGCGGGGGCATCTACGAGGAGGCAGATTCTATGACAGATAAAATAATTACAGTGATGAAGAAACACAGGCTGCTGCTGGTTTTTCTGGCGGCTGCGCTTGTGAAGCAGATTCTGGTAATCCATGTCCCGATCTATGCATCACCCGGTACGCCCTGTGATGATGAACTGATGCGGGACTGGGCGTTTTCCATTGCAGGAATGGACTGGCTGGGAGATTTCGACGTCTATACATTTCTGAAGGAACCCGGATTTGCAATCTTCCTCGGGGTTTGTTACCGGCTGCATATTCCATATATTTTTGCAGTGACTTTGTGTTACTCCGTGGCGTGCATGATTTTTTGCACAGCCTTAAGGAACATTTTTTCTTTCGGTAAGTATGTGCTTGTCATCTATCTGTTTTTGTTGTTTCATCCTGTTTCTTATTGCAGTTCTGTTTTGCAGAAAGTTTACCGGAACGGGCTGGGCGTTGTTCTGACACTCTGTATTTTCGGCGGATTGCTGCATATGTATTTTTCTCTTCGCGGGGAAAAAGCGTGGCGGCTGTTTTTCTGGTCGGCATTTACCGGACTGTCCCTGGGGTATATGTGGATTACAAAGGGTGATACCGCCTGGCTGCTGCCGTTTACGGGCGTTATCTGCCTGGTGATGCTTGGCATTCTGCTTGTGAAGTGCAGGAATTTGCGGTATCTGCCCAGGTACCTGTGTCTGGCGCTTCCGTTTTCAGGCGTGCTCTTATCTATTGCAGGGGTGAGTTTTCTGCATACACAGCGTTATGGTATTTCTTCTCTGGAGTATTATGCGACAGTCATGGATGAGATTTCACATATCCGGCAGGAGGGTGCGGATGAGAAGATTCCGCTTACCAGGAAACAGGTGAAGGAGCTCTATCAGATTTCACCGACACTGGCGAGCGTGCAGAAAGAGCTGGAGAAGGAGATGGATGAGCACAATGCTTACGATACCAATCCGGCGGACGGAGAGGTTGAGGCAGGCTGGCTGGGCTGGACACTGGTCAGGGCATTTTACGATGCCGGAATGTATGAGGACAGCCAGACGGCAGATGCATTCTTTCGAAATCTCCATGAAGACCTGGATGCTGCGTTTGCGGATGGCAGGCTGGAGCGCGTAGAGGAATCTGCTGTGCAAAAATATTACCTGGATACCCCCACGCATCGCAGGGAGCTTATCGGGCGTACATTGGAGACGCTTAATTATATGATAAGCTACCGGCGGACGCATGTCAGTATGTCTGCCAGGGAAGTTCCCGATTCGGAGGAATGCATCTGGGCGTTTGAGCGTGTGACTGGCAACACCCATGCACATCTGAAGGCGAAACATGATTACGCCATTGCCGGCTGGATTGTATTTCCGGATTATGACGGGCAGAAAATGAGTGTATATATCGAGGATGAAAAGGGCAACCGCTATAAAAAGCTCAGGTTCAGGAGGAGCGAGGACGTCTACGAATCCCTGAAAGGCACGGGGCGGGATTTAAAGAGCGCCAGGAAATGCCGTTTTCATACCGGCTGGGATATCGAAGATGATACGAAAGACACCGTATTTTACCTGGGATTGTACAAAGAACAGGCGGACGGTGCAAAAGAGGGAGAGCGTATAGCCAGAGTCCAGATAGGGAAAGACGGATTTATCGGCGAAGGGACGCTCGCATTTGATGGGGTTTTGGACACCTACAATAGTCAAAAGGATCGGAAACAGGCAGAAAATGCTGCCATTTTGCCGGTTCAGCGACTGAATCTCATAGGATCTTTTTACCGCGCAACCGGGCCGGTAATGTTCTGGTTCGGAATTTTGGCGTATGTGGTCCTGACGCTTGTATTTCTTTGGGGCCTGCGCAGGAAAACATATGAATATGTGAACCCATGGCTGATTGTTACCGGACTGAGCCTTTCTGTCCTTGTCCTTGCATTGGGGATTGCCTATGTGGATCTGACACAGTGTCCGGCAATCAAGACGCATTATCTGAGCTCCGGCTATCCGCTGATTATAAGCGCAGAGCTAATCAGCCTGTGCAAATGTGCGGAACTCTTGTCTGTCCATATGCAGAGGGTAAGGGAACTGCTGGTACAGTATAGGATGGCGCGTTCCCTGTAATGCCTTATTTTCTGGCTGTATCTGCAATAAAAAGCAAGGTTGGTGCATTGTCTTTATTATGCACCATAGAATATATGGAGGTAATTCTGTGGCAAAAGAGCATTCTGTGGCAAAGGAACATTCTGTGACGTTCAATTTTATTATGAATTTCATCTTGACGGCATCTTCTGTAATCTTTCCTTTGATTACGTTCCCATATATATCCAGGGTTCTTCTCCCGATGGGAACCGGCAAGGTTGCGGCGGCAGGCGGCGTGGTAAATTATTTTTCCATGGTAGCAATGCTTGGCATACCAACATATGGCATTCGCGCCTGTGCGCAGGTTCGCGACGATAAGGAGAAACTGTCGCGAACCGTACATGAAATTCTTGTCATTAATACGGTAATGATGGTAATCGTGTATATTGTTTTTGGGGTAACGATACAGTTTGTGCCCAAATTTATCGAAGACCGTACTTTGCTTCTGGTGATGAGTACGGCAATTTTTTTGAATGTCATCGGAGTGAGCTGGCTGTATTCGGCGCTGGAGAAGTATGCCTATATTACAACGGCCTCTCTGGCGTTTAAGGTTCTTGCCGTGGTTCTTATGTTTGTGCTTGTCCGCAGCAAGGAGGATTTCGTCATTTACGGCGCGCTTACGGTGCTTTCCAATATCGGTTCTTATGTCTTCAATTTCCTGCGGCTGAGAAGGTATATTTATATCAGGCCGCTGGGAAATTATGATTTTAAAAGGCATTTGAAGCCGATTGCCGTATTTTGTGCGATGACAGTTGCAAACAGCATTTATACGAACCTGGATACGGTGATGATGGGGCTTATGAGCGGCGATACACAGACTGGATATTACAGCGCGTCTGTCTATATTAAGACGGCGTTGGTCGGGCTGGTGATTTCTCTTGGCACGGTGCTGCTTCCAAGGCTCTCCTATTATATCGAAAAGGGGATGAAGGAAGAGTTTTACAGGATAACGTCCCATGCATTGTGCTTTGTGGTGATGATGGCGCTACCTTTGACCATCTATTTTATCCTGTTTGCCGGAGAGGTAATCGGGCTTATCTCCGGTCCCAAATACGCTCCGGCAGCCATGCCCATGCGCATAATTATGCCGACAGTGCTCTTGATTGGACTGTCAAATATTCTTGGGATGCAGGTTCTGGTGCCAACGGACCGGGAGAGAAAGGTGCTGACAGCGGTCGTTGCGGGTGCGGCGGTGGATTTTGTGTTGAATTTGCTGTTGATTCCTTACCTGGGGGCGTCTGGAGCCGCCATAGGCACACTGGCGGCAGAGCTTGCCGTAGTGCTTTTGGAAGTTGTGTTCCTGAAAGATTTCTTAAAGGAAATTCATCAAAAGCATTGGGTATGGCCTTATATTCTGGCAGTTGTTCCAGCTTCTGGCGCAGCAATTGCGGTGCATGTTCTGGCACCAGGAAATTTGGGATATTTCCTTGTGCTCGTGGTGACGGCAGTAGTTTTTTTTGGAGTTTACGGGGTGATATTGTTGTTGCAGCGTGAGACGATCACGATGGAATTTGTGTTGCCTTATCTGCAGAAATTTCTGCCAATGAGGGGAAGAAAACGTAATCAATGACAAAGGGGGATTCCATACATAAAAGATACAGGATAACGAGGCTGAAAAAAGAAGGGATTAAGATGAAAAAGAAGAGGATATTATCTGTGCTGCTGGCAGTCATGATGCTGTTTACCATGGATATGGGAAGTCTCTATGCCATGGAGGCGCAGGAGGATCAGGAAAATGAAGAAGTTTCCAGTTATACCGTTACATTTGAATTAAACGGCGGAGTTACCGCCTCAGGAGAAAGCACTTTTTCCATGCAGGTGGGAGAAGGAGAGACGGTAAATGCAGATCAAGTGGCGGACGTCCTGAAAAAGGGCTACCTCTTTCAGGGCTGGCTGGATGAGGACGAACATTATTATGCATTTGACCAGCCGGTGACGAAGGACATTACGTTATCGGCATCGTGGACGCCGATTACCTACCGCGTGCAGTTTGATGTAAACGGCGGCGAGGGGGAGGCGCCTCCGGAAAAACAGGTAGCGTATGACGAAGAATTCCTGATTCCGGTCAGCGGATGTTATAAAACAGATTACGTGCTGGTCGGCTGGGAGCTGGAAGGCGTCGGCGTCTGCCAGGAAAATACAAAGGTAAAAAACCTCACGGATCAGGATGGAGCAGTGGTAGTATTGAAAGCAGTCTGGCAGAATGGGGAATATAAGGTTGCGTTCGATTCCAACGGCGGCAGCGGGACGATGCCAGACCAGGCGTTTACCTGCGGACAGAGCAAAAAGCTCAATGAAAATGAATTCGAAAAAAAGGGCTATACATTTGCAGGATGGAATACAAGGCCGGATGGTTCCGGACAGAACTATGCCGATAAAGAATCGGTTTCTTTCCCGAACCAGGGGCATGGAAGTACCGTGACGTTGTTCGCCATGTGGAAAGGGATTTCCTACAGCGTCAAATATAACGGCAACGGCGCAAACAGCGGGGCGGTATCGCCCACCAGCCATGTCTATGGCACGCAGAGCGCGTTAAGCGCGAATGGTTTTTCGCGCAGCGGCTACACGTTCGTGAGCTGGAATACCAAAAAGGATGGCAAGGGAAAGACTTACAAAGCCGGGGAGGGCGTGGAGACGCTTACCTCGAAAGACGGCGGCAGCGTGACGCTCTATGCCATATGGACGCCCATTAAGTACACGATTACATACGATACGAAGAAGGGAAAACTTCCCGGAAACGCTAAGAAAAGCTACAATATCACTACCAGCACCTATTCACTTCCGGCGCCGACGCGCAGCGGCTATGATTTCGACGGCTGGTACACGGATGCAAAATGCAAAAACCGCGTGAGCCAGTTGAATAAGGGCAGCATGGGAAATAAGAAATATTATGCCAAATGGGTCAAATGTACGCGAAAGCCGAACAAGAGCCGCGCAAAGATTACGACCTGCAAGGCCACGAAGACGAGCAGGGTGAGCGTAAAGGCTACGGTAAAAAACAGGGTGGCGAGTTCCACCGACTGCTACTATCTGGTATATGTCAATCCAATCAATGGGAAACCATACAAGATGGCGGCAAAATCATACAAAAAGAAAAAGCTCAGTTTCAGCCTGAAGACGACAGACAATCAGGGATATGTCACGGCACTGTTTGGAATTGCCGTGAAAAAGAGTGGAAAGTATACGCTGATCAGCAGCTCTTCCTATGTGAAGAATCCGGAGAAGGCGGCGAAAAACAAGTCCAAATACAAACTGGGGAAGACCAAGAAGGGCATCCAGTTCAGCACCAGTATGCAGGAGATTGATTCCTGCACGGCGAAAAATACCTTCCTGAACCTGACGGTATCCCAGTTGTGTTCCAATGCTACGATTCCCTATCAATATAATGGGAAAACTTACTATTTTAATCAGCTTGTTTCTCAACAGCAGATTGTATCAGAATGTAATAAAAAGGGAATTAATGTTACCATGCAGGTGCTGCTTGACTGGGTTGGCGGCCAGGAAGATCTGATTGATGCCAAAGCGAGGGTGGCGGGAGCCGCGCCCTACTATACCTGGAATGTACGCGGCAGCGCGGGAAGAGAGAAGATGGAGGCCATGTTCTGCTATCTGGGCAGCGTGTTTGGCACAAAGAATTGTTATGTGTCGAACTGGGTGCTGGGAAATGAGATCAATAATCCCGGTTCATGGAATTACAAGGGAAGCCTTTCCACAAGCTCTTATTTCCGAAGTTATGCGCTGGCATTCCGTTCCTTGTATTATGCGGTAAGGAGCCAGTATTCCAATGCACGTGTATTCATCTGCATGGATAATTTCTGGAATACCCATGTGTCAGGCGGCTACAGTGCGAAATATTCCATTGCGCAGTTCCATTCGCAGCTGAAAAAAATCCAGAAAGGACTGAAATGGAATCTTGCCTACCACGCATACTCCGCACCGCTGACCTATACAAATTTCTGGGATGGATATGGAATTACCTATGACGAGAACAGCCCCTATATCACGATGAAGAACCTCAATGTCCTGACGAGTTATATCAGGCGCAAATACGGTTCCTCCGTGCGGACGATCCTGTCGGAGCAGGGCTATGCCTCCAACTGGGGACAGACAAATCAGGCGGCTGCAATAGCGGCAAGTTATTATATAGCAGCGTGCAACCCATACGTGGATGCGTTTATTATCCGCAGTTACCAGGATCATCCGGTGGAAGTTGCGCAGGGGCTGCCGATGGGGATTCACGGAAAAGAAGCCTTTAACGTATTCAAATATATGGATACCACGAAGACTTTCTCGTACACAAACCGCTATCGGGGACTGATAGGAATATCCTCCTGGAAACAGCTTGTGCCGTATTACAATAAAAAGAGGCTTTACAAAATGTACCGGAAATAGGGTGGAATTTATGGGAATATGTCTGGGATTTGCATTCGCCGTGTAAAAATGGTATAATATGGAACAAAAAAATTTTGATTAGGAGAAATGAAGATGCAGCTTGCGGTATGTTTCGCAGTGCTTTTGTTGTTGGGAATTGAATTTAGCGTGTTTGGCGTCTTATCTGCCAGGTTGTTTCGGCTGAAGTTTCGGATATATGAGACGGGGATTTTCGGGTTTTTTGTGTATTTCGGATTATTTCAGATCGCGGCGTTGCCGTTAATCCTTTTGCAGAGACCGTTTCATGAACTGGTTGTCTTATGGCTGGTGGTATTAGCCGTGGTGAATATCCTGGCTCTCGTGATAACAGGAAGGGAGCTTGGAAAACTGTTGCGGGCAATCGCTGCCGGGTTCTGGCGAGGCAGAGGGATTCTGCTTGCGGCAGTAATCCTCCTGCTTGCTTTCTGCTGCTGGTTTCACGGAATACAGCAGTATGTTGGATGGGACACTACCTATTATATCGGGACAGTGGATACGACCGTGTTGACAGATTCGATGTATGTGTATAATGGAGGTTCCGGCGGGATAGAGAAGACGCTGGATTTTCGTTATGCGTTATCCTCATTTTATATGCATTCCGCGTTCCTTTGCAGGCTGACAGGGATTGGGGGGCTGCTGGTACAGAAGTATGTGCTTGGCACGCTCTGTATCCTGATGCATGGATGGATTATGTTTGCAATCGGCAGACGTGCGTTTCCAGGTGTGAAGAAAGCCCTGTTTATGGTGGGTCTGGTATTTGTGATGCATCTTGGTTTCCATACCGGGTTTTCGACGTCGGATTTTCTGTTAATCCGGGCATATGAGGCAAAGGGATTTTGCGCCAATGTCGTGATACCGGCATTGTTCTATGCGATTTTCTGCCTTTGGCAGGATGCGAAGAAGAGGGAGCATTGGTTTCTGGCGTTTCTGGTTTGTTTTTCCAGTATTCCGCTTTCGATGTCATCTCTCGTGATTGTCCCGGCGATGATGGTGGTTTATGCATTGGCGGAGTGGCTGACTGTGCGCAAATGGCAGATTTTATGGCGCGCATTCTGGTGTGTTTTGCCCAATGGTATTTACTTTATTCTTTATTTTATGTATACTGCAGGATTTCGTATCGCGGTCATGCAGTCATGAGGGAACAATATGAATGTTGTTGAAAATGTCGCGCAGGTATTTCAAACTTATATGGGAACGACCATGTTTCTGTCCATATTCTGGGTTTGCATCATCTATGTCTTCTGCCATGGAAACGGGAATGGACGCAAACGCCTGTTGTTTCTCCTGATGTTGGGAATCCTGTTTCTGTTTAATGATTTGTCATTGCGTGTGATGGGAAAACTGACGGATATCAGTACGTATTACCGGTTTCTGTGGGCAATTCCCATACTGCCCCTGATTGCGTGGGCAGGGACGAAAACCGTGATGGAGCGCAGGAAGTTCTGGGAAAGGGCAGTCGTTGTCGTGCTGCTGCTTGCGCTGTTTCGCGGGGGAATGAGCTCTTTTCTGACAAAGGACAGCCTTCGGATGCCTGCGAACCTCTATAATCTTTCGGAGGATGTGATGCGGGTATGCGATATCATAGAGCAGGATAAGCAAAAAGAGCAGCCGGTGGTGGCGTTTGACCTGGAGTGCCAGATGATGGCAAGGCTGTATAATCCGTCGCTGGTATGGGGAATCAGCCGCAGGGCCTATCAGGAGCATGACAATGCAGAAGGTTATGAGGATGTCAAAAAGAGCTGGCGCGCGCAGAAATCCATGATTCGCGCAGTCAACCATGGGATGAAGGATGACGCCGAAAGGCTGTCACGTGCGCTTGAGCGGAAACAGGTAGACTATATTGTAACACTGAATGTTTATGAGATGGGAGACTATCTGGCCGGGATGGGTTACGGGCTGGTAGATTCCACAGGCAACAGAAGTATTTATGCACGAACAGAAGAGTGACAGGGAGGTTGTTTCATGAAAGGAATTATTTTGGCCGGGGGATCCGGTACGAGACTGTATCCATTGACAAAAGCGATATCCAAGCAGATTATGCCGGTGTATGACAAGCCGATGATTTATTATCCATTGTCAACGCTGATGCTGGCAGGCATCCGCGAGGTGTTGATCATCTCCACGCCCAGGGACCTGCCGGTATTTGAGGATTTACTGGGCGATGGCAGCCAGCTTGGCATGAGGTTTGCGTATCGGGTGCAGGAAGAGCCCAGAGGGCTGGCGGATGCATTTATTATCGGCGAAGAATTTATCGGCGAAGATGCGGTGGCATTGGTGCTGGGTGATAATATTTTTTATGGACAGAGTTTTTCCCGGGTGTTGCGCACGGTGGCGGACAGAACGGACAGCCAGCCGGGAGCGACAATTTTCGGATATTACGTCAGGGACCCGAGGGAATACGGCGTAGTAGAATTTGACGAGGAGGGAACCGCCATTTCAATTGAGGAAAAGCCAGAGAATCCCAAATCGAATTATGCGGTGCCGGGTTTGTATTTCTATGATAACGACGTGGTGGAGATTGCAAAGAATGTCAAGCCATCCGTGCGCGGTGAGATCGAGATTACCACCGTCAACAACGAATATCTGAAACGCGGGAACCTGAAGGTAGAGACGCTTGGGCGCGGGTTTGCGTGGCTGGATACGGGCAACCACGATATGCTGCTGGCAGCCGCGGATTTCGTATCGGCGTTCCAGAAACGCCAGGGGCTGTATATCTCCTGTATCGAGGAGATCGCTTACAAACGTGGATTTATCAATAACGAGCAGTTGAAGAAACTTGCCGAACCGCTGATGAAGACAGAATATGGACAGTATCTGATGGAAATTGCAGAAGGATTGTAAAAGGGGGCGCTTAAGATGGGAAAGATTAAGGTAATGGATGACTGCAACGGGATTGCAGGGCTGAAAGTGATTGAGCCGGCGGTGTTTGGAGACGCCCGCGGTTATTTTATGGAGACTTATAATTACAATGATTTTAAGGAAGCGGGCATTGACTGCGCGTTTGTGCAGGATAATCAGTCTGCATCGAAGAAAGGCGTGCTGCGCGGGCTGCATTTTCAGATCAATTATCCGCAGGATAAGCTGGTGCGCGTGGTAAACGGAGAAGTGTTCGACGTTGCCGTGGATTTGCGCGACGGTTCCGAGACGTTTGGCAAATGGTTCGGCGTGATCCTGTCCGCAGAGAATAAGAAACAGTTCTTTATTCCGAAGGGATTTGCACATGGATTTGTCGTGCTGTCTGATTATGCGGAGTTCTGCTACAAGGTGACGGATTTCTATCACCCCAACGATGAGGGCGGACTTCTGTGGAAGGATGAGAAGATTGGGGTAAAGTGGCCGATGCCCGAAGGGATGACGGAGAATGACCTCATATTGTCTGACAAGGATAAGGTATGGGGCGGCATTGACGAATATGTGAAAAACAGGGATAAGAAGTAAACAAAAATATGTTAGGGGATCTCAATTGGGGATGAGTTGTGGAGCAGGAATGTGACAGAAGGGATATT
>CAJUOE010000103.1 GCA_910587895.1 uncultured Lachnospiraceae bacterium | reverse complement strand
GTTTCCTGCCCGTCATATGTCACCCTGTATTTATCCTGTTCCCCTTCCGGCAGTTCAAAGAAGCACTGCACTGTTTCCAGATAACTTGCCGCCACTCACAGCATAGCGATATTCGGTAAAAAGCCGGCTGTTCAGTCCCTCGGACATTCAGTCGGTGATGAAGAAGGCCATGGTGGAGCGGATATGGATATTCCCGGCACAGGCTTTTCAGAAACAGAACAGGGGATTGCAAGCCTTGAGGGTGTGCGTGACGTGCTGTTCCAGTGCCTTTTGTTTGACACGATACAATGTGGGGAGGGCGTATTATATGCTGACCTCTGCACGATTTACTGTTTAAAAGAGAATAAATAGCTTTTGGACTTTTTGTCCAGAAGTGGATCAGGAGGGTGCGCTATGGCAGAAATATATATTACGGAAGAACAGCGGGCGAAGTGCCGGAAGGTGGCGGATGCGTTCGCAGAGCTGTATGAGCTGACGGATGTGATGGTGGCGGATGCCGGGAGATTCGGCTTTGTCCGTCTGCAATGGTTCAGTGAGGGCGAGGGGTTTGATTCGGCAATGGCATTTTCGGATTGTCTGGAGCTGTTTGAGGAACTCTGGCGGATATGGTATGAACATGAGGTTTTAACGCCTGTTTTGGGTACGCCGCTTGCGGAGCTTGACTATGATGAGATATTCCAGACGCTTTCCAAAGACAGGCAGGAGGAAATCTTGGAAAAGAAGAAATATTTCATTTCCCGGTGTGAAGATGCTTTCCGTTAGGCGGCAGATATTTTTTACAATTCCGGGGCGTTTTCTGTTAAAATAGACCGTATCAGGATAAAGGCAGGAGTGGTGTGTTTGGGAAACAGGAAGCACCTGAAAAGGGCAGACAGGACATATAAAGACTTAAAGCAGAAGCAGAAAGCTAAAATAGCAGACTGTATGTTTGAAAAGACCTGTGATTATTACAGGGAGCATGATAAGCTGCCGGAAGGAGAGGACAGTGAAAAAATTGCGGGGCAAATCTATCAGAGGGTAAAGGGAATAGCAGAAAAGGCTTCCTTTGATGAAGTATACCGCCTGTATCTTTACCGTCTGCCACGTTATGAAGCGAGGATTGCGGAGAATGGACTTCCGGAAAGGAAAGAGAAAAAGAAAGAAGATGCAGATAAGCCGAAAATTCCCATAATTTCCTCCATTGATCCGTGTTTTATTGTTTGCTCCCTTATAGCAAGCAATGTGCCACAAAAGTAACATGCTGATATAGAAGAAAATTACGGGACAAGACAGATGTTTTCATCTGGAACGTGTAACCTTGTTACCCTTTTGCAAGAGGAAAAAGGTTACATTTTTGCGTCAGTTTTTCTCTCAAGAATTAATATTTCATAGCCCCTGACCCGGGATTTGCCTTCCTCGTCAATGGCCTTTACGCCGATCCTGTTTTCGGAAACCCTGAACTTTTCCTTTGCCAATTTGGCAAAGCGGGGCTTGGCGCGGGCAAGATCCGTGCAGAAGACGGCGCGGCCGCCTGGCGCGAGGGTTCGGTGGATGAACTTCAACAGCGGGCGGTGCAGCTCGTCAAGGTAGAGAATCTCGGAAGCCATGATGAGCATAAATGCAAGTAAGGGTTTTGAATACGGTCTTGGATTTGAAGGTGTCGGACTCAGGGG
>CAJUOE010000102.1 GCA_910587895.1 uncultured Lachnospiraceae bacterium | reverse complement strand
TGCTGCTGTCGGGTTCAGGCTGCTGTATGCAGTTGCCTGCGCTGAAAATGCGGTTTTGGTGACCGCGTGGATGCAGCGGTGGACGGCGCCGCCAAAGTCGTTTTTGTCACAGAAATCCTGTTGGGATGGACGCTCCTGGTACTGTGCAATATGGATGGCATGTTCTACCAGTTCGTGGACGCCTTCATTTTTGGAGGCCGAAATGGGAACAACCGGGACGCCGAGAATGGATTCCATGGCATTGATGTCGATGGCGCCTCTGTTGGCAGTAACTTCGTCCATCATATTCAACGCAACGACCATGGGAATATTCATTTCCAGTAGCTGCATTGTCAGATAGAGGTTCCGCTCGATATTCGTTGCATCCACGATGTTGATGATTGCGCTCGGCTTGTCGTTTAAGACGAAGTTTCGGGAAACAATCTCTTCACTGCTGTATGGTGACATGGAATAAATTCCTGGCAAATCCGTGACGGATGTATGGGGATGCCCTTTGATGGAGCCGTTTTTCCGGTCTACCGTGACGCCGGGAAAATTGCCAACGTGCTGGTTCGAACCGGTCAGCTGGTTAAAAAGCGTTGTCTTTCCGCAGTTCTGGTTCCCGACAAGCGCGTATGTAAGCGTTGTCCCTTCCGGAAGCGGGTTGGCATGTTCTTCATCGTGGTATTTTCCGCCTTCCCCAAGACCAGGGTGGGAGGATTTTTCTATATTGGAAGCGCCTTCGTGCGTCCGGTTTCTCTGTTCGATGGGACTGATTTCGATTTGAGAGGCTTCCTCTAAGCGCAGGGTCAGTTCATAGCCGTGAACCTGCAGTTCCATCGGATCACCCATGGGAGCAAACTTTATCACGGTAACCTCTGCCCCTGGAATCATGCCCATATCGAGAAAATGCTGGCGTAACGCACCCTCTCCGCCGACGGCCAGAATCTGCGCGCTCTTTCCGATTTCCAGTTCTTTCAGTGTCATCTTGTCTCTGCCTCCTTTGTATATTTGAAATTTGTTTCTGCTATAGTTATATATGACTAACTTATCAATTCTATTATAGTTATATGTGACTAACTTTTCAATAGTAAAATATGTATTTTTTATTCAGGGGAATAAAAAGCAACGATTCAGCCTCAATGTGCTTAACTAAGTGGCATGGTGGCAGAACTGTTACAAAAAAAACGTGTTTTACTGCAAAAATAACAAATAATAATTGACAATATATGATAAAATAATAAGCCAAAAGGAACAGTTTGCTATGAATTATTATTGGAGGAGGTGAGATGATAAGATGCAGATGCTTCAGGATTTGTCTATTTTCTGGGCGATGTTTCATGTTATTTTTCTGTTTGTGATGTTGTTTCGGTCGCGGTATAATCAAAGAAAAACCAGATTGTTTGCAGGAATCGGCATGGGGGCGTTGATGGGGGCGAATGTAGTCCTGCTTGCAGTCCTGGGATTTGACACATTGTCAAAATTGTTTTTATTTACCTGTTCGATTCCCAGTTTTGTGTTTTTCTATGTGATGTCTGCAGATAAGCGCTTTCGTTTTCTGCTCACGTTTTGCCTGGCGGATACAACCTGTCTGTGGATTATGGCAGTGACAAACCTGCTTGATTTCTATCTGGGAGGAGGGCGTTACATATTGATGTTCGTCAGCAGGCTGCTTGCATTTCCGCTGATTGAGTATGGCGTGTACCGGTTTCTCAGAAAGCCGTATCTGGAATTGCAGGACGGGGTGAAAAAGGGCTGGGGAATTTTTGCTGGAATGACGATGCTATACTATGTACTTCTCGTGGTGGTGGTTCAGTTCCCGACAAATATTATCCATCGTCCAGAAGATACGTTTCTGTGCGTGCTGGTGTTAATTCTGATGATATTCAACTATGGAACGATCTTTCTGTCACTTTATGGCCAGCTTCAGGTTTACCGCAAACAGCAAAGCGAGCTGATTTTACAGGAACAGAAAAATTCCCTGGAAATGCAACTGGAAAATCAGCAGAATATCCGCAGGATGAAACACGATATGAAGGCGCATACGGTAACGTTATCCGGGCTGCTCGCAACAGGAAAGACGCAGGAGGCGCTTAAATATCTTGAGGGTGTAAAAATGGAAATGGAATCTGTGACGGGGCAGTTTTGTGCGAATCCGTACATCAATGCGGTACTTATAAAATATGCGCAGAGAGCGGAACATTATCATATTCAGTTTCGGACAGATATTAAGGTTGGAGAGGAGGAAATTCCCTATATGGAGTTATGCCAGATTCTGTCGAACGGCCTGGAAAATGCCTGTGATGCGTTGGTGGAGCTGCAAGAGGAGGAGCGTGAGCTTTCCATACAGATGAAATACAGCAGGGCGTATCTTGTCGTGCGGATAAAGAACCGCTGTCAAAAAGAGCTGCAGGTCAGGAAAGGGGAGATTCCCGGGACGGGCAAGGAAGGGCATGGACACGGGTTTGGCCTGCCGACCGTACAGGAGGCGGCAAAAAGGCTCAATGGAGATATGTTATGCTATACGGATAACGGGTATTTTATTCTCGATGTAATGGTTCAGGTGAAGAATGCTGTCGGATAAAGCGGAACAAACTTGTCTTTCTTTCAGAAAAATGATATGATGGGTTCAGATTGCAGAGAAGGAGAGAAAAGTTATGCATGCAGGATCCATGTGTATTTCCTGTATTTTATCAAAGGAAGAACAGTCCATCCGGCATTTTCCGGATGAAGAAAGAAAATCGGCGTATATGCACCTGGTATTGGAGGTCCTGTATCAATATGGGCAGACGGAATCGTCACCAGGGCTTACCGAACGCCTTGCGCGGCTGTATCGCGATTTCTGGGGGGAGGCGCGAGACTATACCGCACAGAAACAGCAGTATAATCAGTTATTGCTCCAGATGGAGGAGAAACTGGAACAGAAGATATGCGATACCGAGGAGCCTCTGAAGGAGTGCATCAAATACGTCTGTGCTGCGAATTATATTGATTTTTCTGCGGTAGAGCATGTAAATGAGGATACGCTGGAAGAATTGCTGGAGAGCGCAGTCGGGCAGGCCGTGCCGGAAGAGGAATATCAGAACTTCCGGAAAGATCTGGCAAATGCGCGCACCCTGGTGTATCTCACGGATAACTGCGGTGAGATTGTACTGGACAAACTGTTTATCAAGCAGATAAAGGAGGCCTTTCCCGGGTTTCGCATCACTGCCATGGTAAGGGGCGGAGACGTCATCAACGATGCGACCATGGAGGATGCAAAGGAGACGGGGCTGACAGAGATTGTACCCTGTATGGGAAATGGAAACGCTGCGCCGGGAACGATTGTCGGGCGATTGAGTGAAGAGGCCAGGAACGTTTTATTTGATGCGGATGTCATTATTTCAAAGGGGCAGGGAAATTTTGAAAGCCTCTATGGCGAGAATCTCAATCCATATTATCTGTTTTTATGCAAGTGTGAACTGTTTGTACGCAGATTTCAGATGGAGCAGTATAAGTCTGTGTTTTTCAGGGAAGAACGGATGAAGATTAAATAATCAAATCAGCAGGAGAAGGAACATGAGGGAAAGAAGTCTGTCTGCAGTATGCGTGGCTGTGTTTTTGCTGGCGCTCTTGAATGCAGCGGAGGTTTATGAAAATGCAAAAGAATCTGCTCAGGTGAATAATTCAAACAGAGAAGAATTTGTAAACGAGGAGAAGATTTATTTTGGTTCGGACGGCTATCTTGGGCAGATGCTGTCTGAGGAAGATAAAGAGAATCTGCGGCAGATGTCCGCATATCAGGAGAAAGACGTCTATACGTTTCTTCAGGGACCCAGGTCATGGGGCGAAGGGATTCCGTGGTCGGGGGAATGGTGTACCTTTAACGTGGAAGGGAATCCCTTTGGAGGGTTTGGATGCGGCTTGTGCTGCCTGGCGAATATTTACAATACGCTGTCGCCCTATGAGGTGTCGCCGCTGGATACGTACGAATATGCCCGGATGGTGACAGATTATACGCCTACGGGCGAGATGGGGGCGATTGACTGGGCATATATGAAAAAAACGCTGGAGCATTGCGGCTTTACGTGCGGGCTGTACCGTAAGCCAGGTACCTATGAAGAATTCATAGAGCAGATGGAGCTGGCAGAATCCGCGATTGTGCTGATCAGCAGTTATAACGATGATACTTACTGGCAGGATACGCCGGGACATTATGTAAATATCTGGCTCTATCAGGAAGAGGATGAGACCGTGTTTCTGGCAGAGCCGGGAGATCCGGAGAATAACAGGAGCCGCATTCCGCTGCGTTATATCTATGATGCGTTAAAGACGGCGAGCCGTTATCATTACCTGACGGTGGAGGATTATTTTGAGGAGTTGAACGAGTGGAAGGCGGATGGGATTGACGAGGCCTGGAACCGTCCGGCGTATTAGCACAGCCGCGGCCCGGTTCGGAAAAAGATACCGCGGAAGTATTGACAAAATGAGGGAATATGCTAAACTTATTAGTGGCGCAAAGAAGTAGAAAAGGAAGGTTTTGCAAGTGGAAAGACAGACATTTTCGATTCTGGTTGAAAATAGCCCGAATGTGCTCAGTCATGTGTCCGGGTTGTTCAGCCGCAGAGGGTACAATATCGACAGCATATCCGCCGGCGTGACGGCAGACCCGAGATTTACGAGGATAACGATTGTCTCAAGCGGGGACAAGCTGATTCTGGAGCAGATTGAAAAGCAGCTTGCCAAGTTGGAAGACGTGGTCGATATCAAAAAACTGAAAAGCGGGAATTCTGTATGCCGGGAATTAATTCTCATTAAAATCCGCGTGAAGAGCACGGAGCGCCAGGCAGTCATCTCTCTGGCAGAAATCTTTAAGACAAAGATTGTGGATGTGACAAATGATTCCATGATGATTGAATTGATTGGCAGCCAGAATAAGCTGGACGCATTTATGGAACTTTTGGAGGGCTATGAGATCTTAGAGCTTGCAAGAACCGGCATTACAGGACTTACGAGGGGTTCCTCGGACGTCCGGATGTTCGATTAGGTATCAAATCAATACAATATAGGAGGATAAAGAAATGGCAAAGATTTTTTATCAGGAAGATTGTAATCTTTCCTTATTGGATGGAAAAACAATCGCAGTTATCGGTTATGGCAGTCAGGGACATGCACATGCATTGAACTTAAAGGAATCCGGCTGCAATGTAATCATTGGACTGTACAAGGGCAGCAAGTCCTGGGCCAAAGCTGAGGCACAGGGATTCGAGGTATTTACTGCGGACGAGGCAGCAAAGAAGGCAGACATCATCATGATTCTGATCAACGATGAGCTGCAGGCTGATATGTACAAGAAAGACATTGAGCCGAATCTGGAAACCGGCAATATGCTGATGTTTGCACATGGTTTCAACATTCATTTCGGAGCAATTGTTCCTCCGGCAGATGTAGACGTTACCATGATTGCACCGAAGGGACCCGGACATACGGTAAGAAGCGAGTACCAGGCTGGCAAGGGTGTTCCCTGCCTGATCGCAGTAGAGCAGGATGCCAGCGGCAAGGCACAGGATATTGCACTTGCATATGCGCTGGGAATCGGCGGAGCAAGAGCCGGTGTTTTGGAGACTACATTCCGTACTGAGACCGAGACAGACCTGTTCGGTGAGCAGGCAGTTCTCTGCGGCGGCGTATGCGCTCTGATGCAGGCTGGATTTGAGACTCTGGTAGAAGCAGGCTATGACCCGAGAAATGCATATTTCGAGTGTATTCATGAGATGAAGTTAATCGTAGATTTAATTTATCAGTCAGGCTTTGAAGGAATGAGATATTCCATCTCCAATACAGCAGAGTATGGTGATTACATTACCGGACCGAAGATTATCACAGACGATACCAAGAAGGCAATGAAGAAAATCCTGTCCGATATCCAGGACGGTACCTTTGCGAAGGACTTCCTGTTAGATATGTCTCCAGCAGGACGTCAGGTTCACTTTAAGGCCATGAGAAAACTGGCTGCCGAGCATCCGTCAGAGGCAATCGGCAAGGAAGTGCGCAAGCTTTATAGCTGGAACAGCGAAGAAGAAAAGTTAATCAACAATTAATTTTTGATTATGATTCGTCAACTATGAGAATAGGAAACCCCTCAGGCAATTGCAAGTGCCCGGGGGGTTTTATGTATGCTCGCATAAGAAGTAATTATTGCGTCCCAATTCTGCTCGGTGCATATAATTAATTTATAATTTAATTTGTGTAAAAATCAATGAAATGATCCAGAGATTTGGAGATCTTTGCATTTTTGTTATAGGCGAATCCGATTTCCCGTTTGTGGAGCGGGTGTTTGAGTGGGATTTCAAGTAAAGTTCCGGTCTGCAATTCTGTTTTTACAAAATCCCGGATGACGCAGCCAATGCCAAGGCTGACAAGCGCCATCTCAATCAATAAATCCATATTGGAGACTTCGATGATGTCATGCAGGACGACATTGTGCTCCTGAAAATAACTGTCAATGTACTGGCGGGTGATGTTTTCCTTATCCAGCAGCAGGAGCGTGGCACTCTGTAACATATGCTGGCGGTTTACGCCGCGCACCTGCAGGTTGTGCAGGTAATCGCGTGTTGCGACAAATATATCTTCAATTTCCCGCAGCGGACAGAATTCGATATTTTTTGTGTTTTCCGGTTTGCCGATCAGCCCGATATCCAGCTTGTCTTCCTCTAACAGCTTCAAGGTCTGGTTGGTCGAATGGCAGGCGATGGAGATATTGATATGCGGGTATTGTTTGATGAATTCCTTCAGATATGGAAGGAGCACATATTTGCATAGCGTGGAGCTTGCGCCAATCGACAGATTCCCGATTCCGAGCGCAATGGAACGCCGCAGCCTGTCCTCGCCCACAGTCAGCGTTTCAAAATTTTTTCCAGAATTCGTCGCACCAGAAATAACATCAACCTTTGTATCCGTCTGACCATCAATGAGCTGTTGTACATACTCACGCGTATATTTATTGGGATATGTAGCACTTCCTGGCATCATGTTCTTCATATAAGCATTATCCCATGCCTTAATAAAACCGC
>CAJUOE010000101.1 GCA_910587895.1 uncultured Lachnospiraceae bacterium | reverse complement strand
GTGGGGATTAGTGCAATCTTAAGGGCAAATGTTAATTACGTTGATGACATAGGGAGAGAAAGGGGAGCGTTATACCATCAAACAGATGGAAAAGACAGTATTTGAAATCTGAGATTTTAATTTGACGTTTTTGTGCGGGAGAAAGGAACTTTAGTTTGCTGGGCTACACCATAATCAGCTTCTACAATTTCCAAATATTATGACACTACTTCCTTTTGCTCTATCATTACCTGCGCATCTACATATGAAACAATCCTGCAAAGTAATAAGTATATGTTGAAACTCATCATATCTTCAGAAATTGTTGAGTATTAGATTTCACTCTGATTCTTCAGAAAAGCAGCGTATCTTAAAAGGGCATCTTGAAAATGCCACACACAACGCAGTGTCTCATAAAGAAAACCATTTTCTAGGCAGCCTTATGGAATTTTTCCCACAGCTGGGCAACCGCATTTCTCCATGGATTGCTCCGACTAAGGTAGACGCCTGTTTTTCTTGCATGCTTCGTCACAACAGCCGGGGTCATGATGATGTGCTCCAATACCATGCATAGCTTGCAGCGTTTCACAGACCTTTTCATAGAGATACCATCTAGCTGCAGTGATGCCTGCCCCAACATCCGCAGCATGTTATAAGCGAGCTGGATGAGTTCAAGCACGAGCTCGTTCGTCTTGAATTTCCCGGACGGAAGCTGTTATGCACCGAGATCCGTTTTGATTTCGCTATGGTACTGCTCCATCTCACCGTGCCTGTGGTAGAGCTCGATGATCTCCTCATCCCGGAAGTCGACATTGACAAAGTACATGTCGCATTCAATCTTGGGAATGATGTAATACCGCCCGTCATGGTCACAGGCACGCACTGTTATGTCGTAAATTATCCATATGCTCACAGTTTTCTGCTTTCGTCCTGATTTGGATGAACTATCCGGGATGTAATAGGAAATATCCCGGAACGTCCACCCGATGTATTCCTTTTTCCCTTCGAGCGATGTCCAGGTGTCCGTATATACATCCCGAAATTCGTCCAGCCATTCCTGCTGCTACTCTTTCCTGCGGTTGCGCTTGATGATGAAACGCACCCTATCCCCTAGAAACATCCTTCCATAAACAGCCCGATGTTGTCGACAGAATCAATGCCGGAATCCAAACAGAACAGGCGCGGCTGGTTTGTAACCTGCCGCGCAAGCTGGAGCAATTTCGTAAGAAAGGCGGGCATGTCTTTCTGGCCGTGCTACTTCCCTTCCCGCAGCTCGCAGGCAAGCAGATATCCTTCCGTCCCGATATACGCATTATGCGGAGCTGGTAGCTGTGTTAGACATTTGGTTCACAAATTCAGGAATTATAACAGATTCATTATACATTCTCTAAGAGCACAACTAAATTCGTTTTCCATTATTTCACTTTCTTTCAACATTCTTTCTAATTCTGTCATATCTTCCTCCTCTTCCCACAGCTTTAAAGCATTTAAATACCTAGCCAATATTTCTGGGGTAATTTCTTTATTATATTCCTCAGTTATGCACACATATTTACTTGCACTTTTTAGAAGCCATCCTTTTAATTGATGATTCAATATAACAAATCCAAAATCCTCAACTATATATAAAATCAAGTCCTTTTGATTATTCTTGTGAGTTAAAAGTTTGTACCACTAAGAAGCCAGAAAATCCCAGTGTTTTTCTGACTCTTCCTGTAGCTCATGAATTATCTGTGTTATGTATGATTTAGGCTTTTGCTCCAAAAGGCGGAAAAAATGTTTCCGGAAATAGTGCATAAGGGCTGCTTCGGAAACCCTTCCTTTGGATGGTGTCCTTTGGTAACGGATCTGACTGGAACAAACCTTTCCAATAAAACGGATGGAAAGGGTCTGTAGTATCCCCATTGCGATGCAGGACAGTTCCATATGCACTTCAATGGCACGTACCGTTTTCAGTATTTTTTTACGTGATCTTTCATCCTCCACACGCTCTAAGGGTGTGGGTTCCCCTTTCTTTTGGTAGTAGCTTAGTTTCGGCATGTGCTTTGACCAAAAGTGATAACAGAATGCGCCTGTCTGCTGTTTCAGTTCACGAAATGTGCATTCGATCCGGAAACGGTAGCTGTAAAGCCGGATAATGGATAGCGGATCAAGTGCCAGACTGGTGCTTGCCAGAATGCTCTGGATGCCATCCATTTCTACCAGTACAAACCGCAGTTCCTGGTACAGCTTCTGCCCCCAAAGAAGATCTATGCTGTAATAGCGTATCGTTTTCTTTTTGCCATAGAGTTCGGTTTCCGTTTCCATGAACTGTTCCTTATGGGAGGCGAACAGCCCTTTCAGGTGAACGGCATCCCCCTTTTTGGGCGGCCTGCCCCTGCCAGGTT
Source organism: uncultured Lachnospiraceae bacterium (assembly GCA_910587895.1). Classification (GTDB taxonomy): domain Bacteria; phylum Bacillota; class Clostridia; order Lachnospirales; family Lachnospiraceae; genus Petralouisia. The sequence continues at coordinate 1,133 of CAJUOE010000101.1, read as the reverse complement.
TTCGGGGACCAGGCTTTTGGAATGCGGTACAGGACTTTTTGGCTTTGGTGACGATTTCCATGTGTACTTTCCCGCTGTTGTTTAATTCCCTGAGTTTTTCAAGGGCTGGCACAGTAAGGAAATACCTGTCCAGCAGGAGCAGGGAGTCTCCAAAAGTGAGGGCGGCATGATAAGAATCCTCCACCATCTGTACCACATGAGAGGCAGTTGAAACAGATGCGCCTTTCCATTCCCTGGCAGCCTGGAGCCCGTCATGGAGCCGGATGCTTAAGGGGATGCACGCCCAGCTGCGGAAGTTCCCGGCCAGTATGCCAAGCCCGCCGAACATATGCCCATGCATGTATTCTGGTTTTGCAGAATTCTCGGATTCCTGGAATAGCTTCTTCACCCCCGGCATACGGCGTCCTTCTTTTGACTGCTTTACCCCGTCACCAACAAGGACATGGAAGTTCCCTTCCTTGTAAAGGGGCGCATACAGTCTGACAGCAGAGAACCAGCGTTTTCGGATATCCTCTAATGACCATGAGGATGCCCTGAAAAAGTGAAGCATGGAATCATAGCAGCCCGGGGCAAGGGCAAGGTCACGAAGTATGGAAGTGACACCAAGCTTATCCGAACGGAGCATAAGCCCTGTGATGATGATCACAAACCAACGGAAAGCAGCTTTACGGGAAAAACAGGATTCAAAATGGCATAAAATCTTTTCAATAATATTTAACATAGTCGTATGGTCATCCGCCAGCAAGTATGATAACTTACTGTATTTGCTTGAGTACTAATATGTATTTCTGTATCAGGTGCATATTCTCTAACTATGTCTACTACTCCACCATCAGAAACAATTATACTATCAACTTTTAGTCTATTTAGTTCTTCTGCTTGTTTTTTTATTTCTTCATAAGTTTCATCCCAAGCATAAATATTTATCGCTACAAATACTTTTTTTCCAATACTATGTGCATACTCAATAGTTTTTGCTAAATCATTATCCTTTAGTTCTGATCTATGACAGTACAGGAATTTCAACCTGTTGTCCATCGGCTACGCCTCTCGGCCTCGCCTTAGGCCCCGACTTACCCAGGGCAGATCAGCTTTACCCTGGAAACCTTGGATATTCGGCCCAGGGGATTCCC
>CAJUOE010000100.1 GCA_910587895.1 uncultured Lachnospiraceae bacterium | reverse complement strand
TCGGTGCGGTATGCGTCGTAGAGCGGATATATGATTTCGAGAGTGTACGTCTTGTCTGCGTAGATACCTTCGATGGTCCATGCACCGGAGGCGTCGGCTGGGAAAACAACCGTGGTATAAGGGCGCCGTATAGCTTCTGGCCCATGTTTCATAAGAATATACGACTTCAAGGGAGTTATCTTTGCAGGTGATGATCATGGTAAGGTCGCTGTCATCATCCGGGGCGTAAATGCCAAGCCCCACAAAACGGACGGCAAGCTCTTCCACACCGTCATTGCCGCAGTCCAAATAGGCATATTCTATACTGGGATAAACGGAATGGTATTCGCTCGTATATTCATTTATAATTTTCTCCCGGATATCGTCCAGGGTCCATTCCTTCTGCTGATCGCCGTAGTACCATGCGTCTTCCCGCATTTGTACGGTTTCCTCCCGGCGGAGAAAACGCTGGTAGGCAGCCCACGGGCTGTCAAAATCGTTAAAATGTAGTGTTGTGATTGGATAGCTGAGACTCTCACCTTGCATTTCCAGATGCAGGAGGGGCTCATATTGGTCGGCCTTGGCAATATCGTGGTAGATACTCTGGTTTTTCTGTATGGCGGCTTCACTGTCCAGGGAAATCCCGTATGTGCCAAAAAGCTCGGCAACACGTTGACAAAAATAATCTGACGTACGGTCCGACTCATGCTCCGGGTCCTCATCTAAAACAACTTCCTCGTTCAGCAGTTCTCCGTCAGCGTTGTATTGGTAAGCTGTATGGATGAAATCCGAGGAGCCGCCCTGTGTCTGCTTGATAAGCAGAGGCGCATAAAGTTTGTTGCCGTCATAATGATACAGCCCGGTGTTCGTGGTGGAATAATCCCAAAAGATGCCATACCCACTTTCAGAGAAGAAGAGATAGGGGGTCCCGTTGGCGGTTAACAGTGACCAGGAAATGTCATAGCCATCCATGTCGGAATATCGTTTCTGTGTATATTCGGCAGTCTGCCGGACTTCGTCCTCCTCGGCTTCGTAAATATACAAGGTGATATCTTCTTTAGTCAGAAGAAAGACCAGCAGTTCCTCATCTCCGTCCTGGTCAAGATCATAGATTTTGGCGTCAGATAGGCCGGCAGAGGCTGTCCAGAAATAATATGTGTCATCGTATGAGTCGTCATACTCAAATTCTTTTATCTGCGTACCCAGATTGGCAGTACCATATTGGGGTATCAGTTCCGTCTCCAGATAGTTCTGGAGCGTTTCGGCTGTTTTAGAGACGGTAGGGACTTCTTCTTCCTCTTCCATTTCAGATATGGGGGTATCTTTCTTTTTGTCAGCTTTCTTTTTTTCACGCTTTTCTGAAGAAGCAGACGTTTCTTCCACATCAACATCGTCCCTCGATGTGAAGTAAAACACGCTGCCGGCCACAACGGCGGCTGCCAGGACGGCAGCAGATATACCGCCGATAAGAACCGGGGAAACAGTCTTCTTTGGAATCGGGTGCATGGACGGTTCTGGAGAAAGCGGAACCGGAGATGAGGCGGTCTGCACAGGCGAACCGCAATAGGCGCAGAACTTGTCACCTGCGTTTACTTCTTTTCCACAATTGGCACAAAACATTTTAAATCCCCCAATCTGATAATTGCTTTTTGGTTTTTCGTACGAACTTATTATGGCATGATTCTGGGGATTGGTCAATATTCGTCAGATATTGCAAGTTGTTTTTGTAAAACCGCAAGATTCATGAAAAGCGTAATCTGTATTTTTGTTATAATACAAGCTGGAAGGAGGAGGCTGAATGAGGAACAATACTGAAAGTATTATAACCGTGATAGATTATATGGAAGAGCATTTGTACAGCGCAGAAAACTGACAGAAGCGGCCAGGCTGCTTGTTTTTTCTGACAAACCGGTTATGGAGATTGCCTTGACGGCCGGATATGAGAGCCAGCAGGCATTTACGGCCATCTTCAAAGAAATGTATAAGAAAACACCGGGGCAGTATCGGAAAGAGAAAACATTTTATCCATTGCAGCTAAGATGTATTTTGTACAGAAATCCGATGACATTTGAGAAATTGACATCCTGCCAGCATCGTATTATGCCGGCTGCCCCATCTGACATTCCACAATGGATGCGTTTGGTGAGGCTTGTTGTTGACGGGTTTCCTTATCTGGATGAAGAATCATATATGGCGCGGTTACAGGAATATATTGCTCGGAATCGGTTCATAGGACTTGGTTTTGTGGAGGCCGAGCTCCTTGTGGAATATGGATATCCGACACAACGACTGATTTTACCAGGAGAAAAGCTGAAGGAGATAGACGGATTATGAGTCATGCACAAGAAAAAGAAAATCCGCTGGCACAGGATTTTACATTAATCATTTGTGCCGGTATGACTCTGGGTCTGTTGATTCCAGTTGCAGGCATTATTTTCATAGAATCTATTATCTGGAAGCTTGGGGCAAGCCGTCTGCTATTTCCTTATTGCAGGGAATATTTGTTTGTTATTTTCTTATTTGCTCCGCCAGGGATTCTGCAAGTTCTTTTCCAGAATCTGATTGTCACTGCCGGCCGTCCCGGATTTGGAATGGTTTTGTCTGTCAGCGCAGGGGCAGTCAATATTCTGCTGGATTATATTTTTATGGTTCCTTTACAGATGGGGATTCGCGGTTCGGCACTTGGAACGGGAATTGGGTATCTGATACCGACAGTGGCCGGCATCTGCTTTTTTATCCGAAAGAAAGAAGGTCTGCGATTCCGGAAACCACGGTTGGATTTCAGGGTTTTGACAGAAAGTTGTTTTAACGGTTTTTCCGAAATGGTAAGTCAGATGGCAACGGCAGTCACCACCTTTTTCTTTAATATGGTTATGATGGGATTGGTGGGAGAAAACGGAATTGCGGCAATTACGATTATGATTTACACACAATTTATGCTGATCACTCTGTACATAGGGTTTTCCATGGGTGTTGCCCCAGTGATCAGCTATAACTATGGAGTGGGTGACAGGCAGCGTTTAAAAAAGATATTCAGGATATGTATCTTCTTTATTGTGGCAGTGTCACTCGTAGTGTTTGCACTGTCCATGATATTGGGAGCACCCGTGGTAAGTGATTTTGCGCCGGAAGGGACAGCGGTTTATGGTATTGCCAGGGAGGGATTTGGGATTTTTTCATTTGGGTTTCTGTTTTGCGGAATTAATATCTTTGCCTCGGCTTTTTATACAGCATTGTCCAATGGGAAAGTATCGGCGGTTCCGTTAGCGGAACTGATTACTATGGTTGTGTCGGTGGCCTTTATAATATGCTATAATAATATTTACAAAAACATGAAAACATTTCGCACAGGAGACACACCATGACAAAAATATATTTTGCCCGTCACGCACAGCCGGAACATTTATCCGGGGAAAGAGATTGTCATAGGAACACATGGGACGGCGCTTAGTACCATACTGCATTTCTATGACCGCAGTTTTGGCTGTGATGATTTCTTAAGAATCATAGATTGGATGCCATACATTATAGAACTTGATTTTGAGGGAGATAAGATGATTTCCAGGTATGAGCATTGTTATGTGGAAAAGGAATTTAAGACTGCTATTTAGAGAAAGAATTTGGAGATGGTTTTATGTTTACAATTTTCAGAAAAGTAAGCAATGCCCCGGAAAAAGTAAGCAATGCTTTTGAAAAATATCTATTCTTTTTGAGGAGGCAGAGGTGACGGAATTTTTTTGCACAATATAACCAGACAAACGGAGAAAACAGGTGAAAAAATACAGGCGAATCATATTGGTATGGATTAGTACATGCTGTGGCATCATATTGGCGTCCTGCGGAGAAAAAGAAACAGACGGGCAGGAAGAAGATACCCGGATAACAGAGGATAAAACAGAACTAAATGAAGAAAAATTCTATGAGATGACAGAAACATTGGGATTAGATAAGGGCGAGGCAGAGAAGTATTATGAGAGGCTTTGTGAGGATAATGTTTTCCAGAATGGAACCGGAGAGCTTACGGATTTATTGATAGAGGATCTGGATGGAAACGGACAAAAAGATATGATAGCTATGGTACAGGAAGGTGAATTTTATCTTTATGGAGAGGGTGGTATCCATTTTTATATGAATGAAGACTCGGCGTATTGTTTCAGGGATGAAGATTATCCATTCTTTTTTGATCTGGATGTGGTGACCGGGGATTTTGATAACGATGGGAATACAGAGATTGTGTTTGAATCCCATGGAACAGGCAACGGGGCTGCCAGGGACTGGAGTCTCAGAATGTTAAAATACAAAAATCATACGATGGAAAGAATGGATTTTCCTTCTGAGACATATGAGAATGATGAGAGATATATCGGGATTAGTGTTACACAGGAATCTGTAAAAGATACATACAGCGCATATTGTGCCTATCTGGATGAAACAATCGAATTTAATTCAGAGAATATTTTTGAACCGGAGAATTCCCGTGTGGTTGGGGGAAGTCCTGTTAAATGGCAGGGAGTATCGGGAATATGATATCGGGAGTGTAAGAAAGCTTTTTGGCACAGTGTTCCAGGATTTTCAAATATATGAGGTTACGGTTGCGGAAAATATTCTGATGCGGGAAATGAAATCGGAGGAAGACCGTATTTTGGTGGAGGAGGCACTTCGCTATGTGGGGCTGTATGAGAAAATCACAGCGCTGGAAAACGGAATCCAAACCGTGGTTTCCTGCGGGGAGGGGGCTTCCACGGAAGAAACGAATAATCCCAGAAGGGCGGGGGATTTTTCCTGGTTGTGGGAGGAG
>CAJUOE010000099.1 GCA_910587895.1 uncultured Lachnospiraceae bacterium | reverse complement strand
TGGTGATGAACATACGGTGACTGCAGATAAGGTTTAGGCATCTAAGCGTGAAGCCCCCCCCAAGATGGGAGTTCCCATCCGCAAGGAGTAAGACCCCTTGGAGACGACGAGGTGGATAGGGCAGGGGTGGAAGTGCAGCAATGCATGGAGCTGACTGCCACTAATCGGTCGAGGGCTTGACCAAATGGATTGGGACATAAGATGTTCATCTGTGTGAATTTTTGAAGGCGTAGCGTAATATAATAAGTATATAGGGGAATCATACAGCGGCAGTATTGCGGTCTCCAAAACCGTTCACGGGGGTTCGAATCCCTCTTCCCCTGTTAATACAGTCCTGGAAACTTTAGCAGAGAAAGGTTTTCAGGATTTTTTGTTTTACCGAAAAGGCCTTGTCACGCTGAAATATAAAAGTGTTTTCCTGCGTATTTTCAGGGCAGTTTTTGTGAAATGGAAAACGAAAAATTTTCCGATAAAACTTTGCAAAAAAGTATAAAAAATTCTGGAAAATCACAGGCGTGTGAGTTATAATATGACGGAGGAGTGAGCAGATAATTTACAGGACATGGCTGTGGTTGGCGAACGGTAACGATTGCAGCCTGCATTACGGACAGATGATACCGTTTATATAGATAAATGATAAAGGTTGTTTGGCATTTGCCATATGATTCAGGATAACTGCAGAGAGCAGATACTATAAAAAAATTTGAAAAATTATGTTAGGAGATGATTCGCTTGACAGCGGCACAGATTTTAGCAGTAACAATATTTATTGTTATGTTTGTTTTGATTGTGTTAGACAAGATTGAAAGACATTTTGTTACTTTAGGATGTGGAGTATTAACAATTGTAGGTGTATTCGGTATTATAATGAAGGATACCCATGCAATACTTGAGACGTTGAATTTACATAGCATAGTTAAGTTAGGATTCTGGTATGCGTCTGGAAGTGAAGGAGAGAGCACAGCCGGAATTAACTGGGCGACTATCATTTTTATTGCAGGCATGATGATCATGGTGGAAGGCATGGCCAAGGCCGGATTTTTCCGTTGGCTTTGCATGTTGCTTGCAAAAGCGGTTAATTACAAACCGATTCCACTGTTTGTCGCATTTATGATTATGTCGGCAGGGCTGGCAATGTTTATCGACAGTATCACGGTAATCCTGTTTTTGGTTGCAGTGACGATAGAGCTGGCAAAGCTGTTAAAATTTAATCCGATACCGATGATTTTATCCGAGATATTCTGTGCGAATCTTGGAGGATCGGCGACGATGTGCGGAGACCCGCCAAACATCATTATCGGTACGTCCCTGGGATATTCATTTGGAGACTTTATTATGAATACGGGTGTGATTGCAGGAATCAGCCTGATTCTTGTGGTAATTTATTTTCTTCTGGTATTCCATAAGGATTTAAAGACGAAAGACGGCGAGACCATTGATATTTCGAAAATGCCGACGCCCAAAGAGGCAATTTTAGATAAACGTGAATTTGCGATCAGCAGTGTTATATTTGCCTGCGCGGTGATTATGCTGGTAACACATGAATATACAGGATTGACTGTAGCATTTATAGGGACATTTATCGCGCTTGTTACGCTGATAACATCGGGAAAATATGCACTGGAACTTTTAAAGAAAGTAGATTACAAGACAATTTTGTTCTTTATCGGCCTCTTTATGGTAGTTGGAGGACTGGAGCAGACAAATATACTGGAAATGATAGCTGCATTTATTGGCAATGTGAGTGGAGATAACCTGTATATGATGGTTGCGATTATCCTCTGGATATCTGCGATTGCGAGTGCGCTTGTAGATAATATTCCGTTTGCGGCCACCATGGTTCCGGTTATCAAGAGCCTTGCTGCGGCACAAGGCGTTGACCTTGCAACACTTACCTGGGCGCTTTCCATGGGAACCGATATTGGTGGAAGCGCGACTCCGATCGGCGCGTCTGCAAACGTAGTGGGTACTTCCGTTGCAGCAAAGAACGGCTATGTGATAGGCTGGGGAAAATATTGTAAAGCGGCAGTTCCGGCGACGTTGTTAGTAATTACGGTATCTATGTTAATTATTTTTGTACGCTACTGTTAACCCGAAGTCCGGCAATTGAACCATACTGGTGCAGATTGCCGGATTTCATAAACATTTGGAATAAGGAGGAATAGTGTGAGCGAACAGTTAATTATTACGGTAAGCCGAGAATTTGGCAGTGCAGGACATGAGATTGCAGAGAAGATTGCAGAGGATCTGGGGCTTAAATTTTATGACAGAAAAATGCTGGATGAAATTGCAAATCAGATGGATGTGAATGTGGAAGTTTTGGAGAAATATGACGAGAAACCGAGAAACCTTATGTTGTCAAGAAGGGTGGGAAAATACTCCAACTCCATGGAAGAGATTCTTGCGGAAACCCAGTTTGACTATATCAGGGAAAAAGCTGAAAGCGGGGAATCTTTTGTGATTGTGGGACGTTGTTCGGAAACAGTGCTTCAGGATGTGGATGGAATGATTTCTGTCTTCATCAGCGGAGATAAGCAGCATAAGCTGGAGCGCGTAATGTCCAAATATAAATTAAGTGAATCGGAAGCCATCAAGAAGATGGAACGGCATGATTTTAAGAGAAAACGCTACCATAACAGGCATTCGGAGCACAAATGGGGCGATTCAAGGTTCTATGACATCTGTCTCAACAGCAGCCCGCTCGGCGTTGCAGGTTCGGTGAAAGTTCTGGAGAATTACATTCAGGAACGTGAAAACCTGCGTAAAAAATAAAAGTGAAGAGATAATATGTGTAAAGACAGCCGCTTGCCCGTAAAGCAAGTGGCTGTTTACAGATTTTCAAGAATATGCTATGATAAAGGCAAAAAAGAGAAGGAATGTGTGAGACGTATGTTAGTATTTTTAATTGGCGGAGTTGTTTTGGTAGCTGTGATTGTTGCAGTTGTAGCGTCTGTGGCAGGTGCTGTGGCAGGTGTAGTGGACGAAGAAAGTGAAGAGTAACAAAGCGTGAAAAAGGAACATGTGATACACCGGGTTTTGCCGGGCAGCATTGCCGGGGAGCTGGAAGTGGCGCCCGGCGATGTGTTGTTGTCGGTAAACGGTCATGAGATTGAAGATGTTTTTGATTATCACTATTACAGTAACGAAGAATATCTGACAGTTGTTATCCGTAAAGAAGACGGAGAAGAGTGGGAGCTGGAGATCGAGAAAGAGTACGAGGATGACCTTGGAATTGAGTTTGAAAACGGTTTGATGGATGATTACAGATCCTGCCATAACAAGTGCATTTTCTGTTTCATTGACCAGATGCCGGAGGGTATGCGCGATACCTTGTATTTTAAGGATGATGATTCCAGGCTTTCCTTCCTTCAGGGCAATTACGTAACGCTTACAAATATGAAGGAACACGATCTGGAGCGGATTATTGCATACCGGCTGGGACCCATCAATATATCGGTGCAGACAACCAACCCCGGGCTGCGCTGCAAGATGCTGAATAACCGTTTTGCAGGGGATGCGCTTAAGAAGATAGACAGACTTTATGAGGCGGGAATCCCCATGAACGGGCAGATTGTGCTCTGCAAGGGAATTAACGACGGGGAGGAGCTTGCGCGCAGTATTACGGATTTGATGCAGTATATGCCGGTGATGGAGAGCGTGTCTGTGGTTCCGGTAGGACTGAGCCGTTACCGCGAAGGGCTGTTTCCGTTAGAGGCATTTACGAAGGAAGACGCTTGCCGGGTTCTTGAGATGATTCATGGTTTCCAGGAGATCTGTATGCAAAAAAGCGGGCTGCATTTTATCCATGCCAGCGATGAGTGGTATCTCCTGGCGGAAAAGGAGCTGCCGGAAGAAGAGCGTTATGACGGCTATATCCAACTGGAAAACGGCGTGGGCATGCTGCGCCTGTTGCGGACGGAATTTATGGAGGCGATGGCTGATGCGGCAATAAGGCGGGCAGAGGAAGAGACTGTCACGATTGCCACAGGCGTTTTGGCGGCGCCGACAATACAGGGGCTTACGGAAATTTTCATGAAATCATTTCCGGAGAAACAGGTTCAGGTAATTCCGATTATCAATCATTTCTTTGGAGAGCAGATTACAGTCTCCGGTCTGTTGACCGGACACGATATCATAGAGCAGTTAAAGGGAAAAGAGCTGGGAGACAGGCTGCTTTTGCCCTGTAACCTCTTGCGCAGCGGAGAGGAAGTATTTTTGGATGATGTGACGCTGGCGCAGGTGGAAAGTGCTTTACAAGTAAAGATAGATATTGTAAAATCAAGCGGACAGGATTTAGTATCCTGTCTGTTAAGCAGTTAGTAAGAGAATCAGTAAAGAAATGGAGAATAGAATGAGTAAACCGGTAGTTGCGATTGTAGGACGCCCCAATGTGGGAAAGTCCACGTTGTTTAATGCGTTGGCAGGCGAGCGGATTTCCATTGTGCAGGATACGCCCGGCGTGACGAGGGACAGGATTTACGCGGATGTGAATTGGTTGAATATGACGTTTACCCTGATTGATACGGGCGGAATTGAGCCGGAGAGCAAAGATATCATTCTCTCTCAGATGAGGGAGCAGGCGCAGATTGCGATTGATACGGCGGATGTGATCATTTTTATTACGGATGTGCGCCAGGGATTGCAGGATGCGGATGCGAAGGTCGCCGATATGCTGCGGCGCTCGCACAAACCGGTCGTGCTTGTCGTGAATAAGGTAGACAGTTTCGAGAAGTTTATGCCGGACGTGTATGAATTTTATAATCTTGGAATTGGAGACCCGGTGGCGATTTCCGCCTCTTCGAAACTTGGCATCGGTGATATGCTGGATGAGGTGACGAAACATTTTTCACAGGAGGCTGCAGACGAGAGCGAGGATGACAGGCCTAAGATTGCAGTCGTGGGCAAGCCGAATGTGGGTAAATCCTCTCTGATCAATCATCTCGTAGGGGAGGAGCGTGTGATTGTGTCGGAGATTGCAGGCACGACAAGGGACGCCATAGATACAGAGATCACTTATCATGACAGGGAGTATGTGTTTATTGATACTGCCGGGCTCCGGCGAAAGAGTAAGATTAAGGAAGAACTGGAGCGGTTCAGCATTATCCGTGCGGTGACGGCGGTGGAACGCGCAGATGTGGTCGTGGTCGTAATTGACGCTACCGAGGGCGTGACGGAGCAGGACGCCAAGATTGCCGGCATTGCGCATGAGCGCGGCAAAGGCATCATCATTGCAGTGAATAAGTGGGATGCCGTAGAGAAGGACGATAAGACGATTTATAAGCATACGGACAAGATTCGCGAGGTTTTAAGCTTTATGCCTTACGCGGAAATTCTTTTTATTTCCGCAAAGACCGGGCAGAGGACGCAGAAACTGTTTGATATGATTGACGTGGTGCTGGAAAATAATTCCATGCGGGTTGCGACTGGCGTGCTGAATGAGATTATGTCCGAGGCAGTCGCAATGCAGCAGCCTCCTTCCGACAAGGGGAAACGGCTGAAACTCTATTATATGACGCAGGTGGCGGTAAAGCCGCCCACGTTCGTAATTTTTGTCAATGATAAACAGCTGATGCATTTTTCCTACACCAGATATTTGGAAAACCGTATCAGGGACGCCTTTGGTTTTCAGGGAACATCATTAAAATTCATTATTCGGGAGAGGAAGGGTGAATAGGTATGAACATGATTCTGGCACGAGGGATTTGTATTGTCATCGGTTACTGTCTGGGAATGTTTCAGACGGGTTATATTTACGGGAAACTGCATAATGTGGATATCCGGCAGCATGGGAGCGGAAATGCAGGTGCGACCAATACCCTGCGGACGCTTGGCCTGAAAGCGGGCCTGATCACATTTTTTGGAGATTTGTGCAAAGCGATGCTGTCCATGCTCCTTGCATGGCTGCTGTTTCGAGGTACATATCCGGGCGGCGTGATGCTTTTGGAGATGTATGCAGGATTTGGCGCTGTACTTGGCCATAATTTCCCGGCTTATCTCAAATTTAAGGGGGGCAAGGGAATTGCATGTACGGCGGGATTTATCCTTGCATTTTATCCGCCGATGGCTGTTCTATGCCTTCTTTTGTTTATTGTAGTGGTTGCAGTTACCCGCTATGTGTCGCTGGGTTCGATTCTGGTCATGATCTGCTTTTTTGTGCAGCTTGTGGTGTTTGGCGAGCTGGGATATCTGGAAATCGCATCGGTATTTAAAATAGAAGCGTATATTGTAGGCGCGTTGTTTGCGGTGATGGGAATCTGGCGCCATAAGGCGAATATCAAGCGTCTGCTCACCGGAACAGAGAATAAATTTTCCTTTAGTAAATCCGGAAATCTTGAGAAGAAATGAGGAAATATCAGATGGCTAAAGTAAGTGTGCTCGGTGCGGGGAGCTGGGGAACCGCCCTCGCAACCGTGTTGGAACATAATGGGCATGAAGTGACGATCTGGTCTGTGATGGAAGATGAAATCGCAATGCTGAAAGAAAAACGGGAGCATGTGATGAAACTGCCCGGTGTAAAGCTGGCGGAGGATATTAAGCTCACCACGAATTTAAAAGAGGCGGTGGAAGGCAGGGATTTGCTGGTTCTTGCAGTTCCATCCGTATTTGTCCGCAGTACGGCAAAGATGATGCAGCCGTTTGTGGCCAGTCAGCAGCTGATCGTCAATGTAGCAAAGGGGATTGAAGAAAAGACGCTGATGACTTTGACGGACATCGTTGCGGAGGAGATTTCACAGGCAAGGGTTGCCGTGTTATCGGGACCCAGCCATGCCGAGGAGGTTGGCCGGGGGCTGCCGACGACCTGCGTGGCAGGCGCAGGCACAAGGGAGGCCGCAGAGTTCATCCAGAATATTTTTATGAATGATGTGTTTCGCGTCTATACCAGCCCGGATATGCTGGGAATTGAGCTGGGGGGCGCCCTTAAAAATGTAATCGCCCTTGCGGCAGGCATGGCGGATGGCCTTGGTTATGGAGACAACACGAAGGCGGCGCTGATTACCCGGGGAATCGCGGAAATTGGACGTCTGGCGTTGGCGATGGGAGCGAAATATGAGACCATCAGCGGCCTTACCGGGATTGGAGACTTGATTGTCACCTGTGCCAGCAGGCATAGTCGCAACCGCAAAGCGGGAATGTTGATTGGCGAAGGGAAGACGATGAAAGAGGCCACGGAAGAAGTAAATATGGTGGTGGAAGGTATCTATTCTGCGAAAGCCGCCATGGGATTGTCGGAAAAATACCAGGTGCCGATGCCGATTATCGAGCAGGTGAATCTTGTCTTATTCTACAACAAGCCGTGCAAAGAGGCGGTACAGGAATTGATGCTCCGCGATAAGAAAGCAGAGCATGAGAAAATGTGGGAGTAAGGGAAGTTCATGTTGGAAACGGGAACAACGCTGGCGCAGCGGTATGAGATCAAAAAACAGCTTGGCGGGGGAGCCAGTTCGCGTGTTTATCTTGTTTATGACAGGCAAGATGGAAGAAACCGTGTGCTGAAAGAGATTGAGAAATCCCCTGACAGCCGTTTCTGTGCGTTTGCGCGCAGGGAGGCGGAAATTGTGCGCAGGCTGAAATATCCTTATTTCCCGGAAATCTTTGCGATGCTGGAAACCGGGGATGCGGACTGTCTTGTGATGGAATATCTTCAGGGAGAGACTGCGGGCCAGCGTCTGCGCAGGCTGGGAGCCCTGCCTGTGGAAGAAGTATTGCGGTGGGGCAAAGACTTGTGCCTGATGTTATCGTATCTGCATGGGAGCGTGCCGTCTTTGGTATACTGCGATATGAAACCTGATAACATCATGATACAGCCCGAGGGGAATCTCAGGTTGATTGATTTTGGGGCTGTGCAGATGTGTGAGGATACGCAGGAATTCCCGTTTGTGTTAGGGACGAGGGGATATGCGGCGCCGGAGCAATTGGAGCTTAGTGATGTGATAGACGCGCGCGCGGATATTTATGCGTTGGGCGTGACGATGTACGAGCTCCTGACAGGGATAAATCCCTGCCAGGTGGATGTGGGTGCGATAACCGTCCATTCTATGAGGCGGACGATGCCCCGGAGGCTTGCACGAATTATCCGTAAATGTACGGAGAGGGAGCGAAAGAAACGCTATCCATCCTGCGAAGAGCTGCGGGGGGATCTGGAGAAGGTATTTTGAGGCGATAAGAATAAAATGGGGAAAGAAGGTTAAGGAAAGGGAGACAAAAAATGGCAGAGAAACAGGAATACGGCGCCGGAAATATCACGGTGCTGGAAGGTCTGGAAGCCGTAAGGAAAAGGCCGGGCATGTATATTGGAAGCGTGTCCCGCAAAGGTTTGAATCATTTAATTTATGAGATCGTGGATAATTCCGTGGATGAACATCTGGCGGGATTTTGTGATACAATAAAGGTAACTTTGGAGAAGGACGGTTCCTGTACCGTGGAAGACAACGGACGTGGAATCCCGGTGGGAATGCATGAGAAAGGCGTCTCTGCCGCACGTCTTGTATTCAGTACCCTCCATGCGGGGGGAAAGTTTGACAATGACGCCTATAAGACCAGCGGTGGGCTTCATGGCGTGGGTTCTTCTGTTGTCAACGCACTGTCCGTATACCTTGACCTGGAAGTGTATATAGGCGGCGAAATCCATCATGACAGGTATGAGCGCGGAAAGCCTGTCGTAGAACTAGACAAGGGACTGCTTCCGGTGATTGGAAAGACGCGTAAAAAGGGAACAAAAATTAATTTTCTGCCGGATCCGGAAATCTTTGAAAAGACGCGTTTTAAGGAGGAGGACGTAAAAAGCCGTCTCCATGAAACGGCATATTTAAACCCTAATCTCACGATTGTCTATGAGGATAAGCGAGGAGAGACAGTGGAACGCGTGGAATTCCACGAGGAAGAGGGAATCCGGGGATTTGTCCGGGATTTGAACCGCAAGGTTGAGGCGGTTCACGACGTCGTATATTTCAGCGGCGAGAGCGAAGGCATCACGGTAGAGGTGGCGTTCCAGTATATCAATGAGTTTCGTGAAAATGTGCTGGGATTTTGCAATAATATCTACAATGCCGAAGGCGGGACGCACCTGACCGGATTTAAGGCGGTATTTACGACGGTTATCAACAATTATGCCAGGGAGCTTGGCATTCTCAAAGAAAAAGATTCGAATTTTACCGGGGCGGATGTGCGCAACGGATTGACGGCGGTTGTCTCGGTCAAACACCCGGCTCCGCGTTTCGAGGGGCAGACGAAGACGAAACTGGACAACCAGGACGCGGCGCGCGTCACCAGCAAGGTTACCGGGGAAGAGATTCAGTTATATTTCGATAAGAATTTAGAAACGCTTAAGAAGGTGATTTCCTGTGCGGAGAAAGCGGCGAAAATCCGCAGGACGGAGGAGAAAGCCAAGACAAACCTTCTGACGAAACAGAAATTTTCTTTCGATTCCAATGGCAAGCTTGCCAACTGCGAGAGCAGGGACGCCTCCATCTGTGAAATCTTCATTGTGGAGGGAGATTCCGCCGGAGGCTCCGCGAAGACGGCGAGAGACCGGAATTACCAGGCGATTCTGCCGATCCGCGGTAAGATATTAAATGTCGAGAAGGCAAGTATCGACAAAGTGCTTGCAAATGCGGAGATTAAGACGATGATTAACGCGTTTGGCTGTGGGTTTTCGGAAGGATACGGCAATGATTTTGACATTTCCAAGCTGCGCTATGACAAGATTATTGTGATGGCGGATGCGGATGTGGACGGCGCGCATATTTCCACGCTGCTCTTGACGCTGTTTTACCGCTTTATGCCGGAGCTTATTTTCGAGGGGCATGTCTATATTGCCATGCCGCCTTTGTATAAGGCGATTCCCGGCAGGGGGGAAGAGGAATATCTGTACGACGATGTTGCGCTGGAGAAATACAGAAAACGCCACAAAGGGCCTTTTACGCTGCAGCGATACAAGGGCCTTGGCGAGATGGACGCAGAGCAGTTGTGGGAGACAACGCTAAATCCAAAGACGCGTATGCTTAAGAAGGTGGAGATTGAGGATGCGAGGATGGCGTCTGATGTGACAGAAATGCTGATGGGCACGGAAGTTCTGCCCAGAAGGGAATTTATCCATGAACATGCGCATGACGCAGAACTGGATATATAGAAAGGAATAAATCATGCAGCAGAATGAACAGATTATCCGTACGGAATATTCGGAGCTGATGCAGAAATCTTATATTGATTATGCCATGAGCGTGATTGTTGCAAGGGCTCTGCCCGACGTCCGCGACGGCTTGAAACCGGTGCAGCGCAGGACGCTCTACGATATGCATGAACTGGGAATCCGTCATGACAGGCCGTACCGGAAATGTGCAAGAATTGTGGGCGATACCATGGGTAAGTACCACCCGCATGGCGACAGCTCCATCTATGAGGCGC
>CAJUOE010000098.1 GCA_910587895.1 uncultured Lachnospiraceae bacterium | reverse complement strand
GTTACGTCAATACAGTTATGGAGCATATTATATGTTGCATGAATAAACCTCATATCTCTTTTGTCCTTTCTTTTTGTGTTTTGGAGAAATTTGTGAAAGCATTCCAATCAGTTCTTCCTGTAACCTGCTTGCCAGAAGTGACATGGTGTCCATAGTGGATTCCCTGGTGGCGCCTCTTAGTGTGATCAATGCGCTGGTGGTTGCCATGTGCTTAAAGCGTCCGGAGGAAGTGAAGGATAATTTGAAGAATCTGGAAGAAGCCTGGAACAATTATCAGGTGTATTTGAATGATGAAATCTAATGAGGCGACAGGTGGAATAAAAAGAAAGTGATGCTGGCTTGTGATACCCTGGCGGCGTTTACTACGGTAGTGATGCTTATACTTATGAGGAGCGGCTTGCTTCAGATCTGGCATTTGTATCTGATCAATGTTGGAAACGGGCTGATGAACACCGTGCAGCAGCCTGCGTCGGAAGTTGCCGTTTCCCGTATTTTGCCAAAAAAATATTACCAAAAGGTAGGCGGGATGCGTTATCTTGCCAGTTCCCTGAATTCCATTTTATCCCCAATCCTTGCAACGGCAGTTTGGGGGATTGCGGGGATGGATGTGATTGTGGGCATTGACCTGTGCACCTTTGTGGTGGCTTTTTGGACCCTGGCTTTCGGAATTAAGATACCGGAAGGAGAAGGGGAGGAAGAGATACCGGGGCACGAAAAACTGATGGATTTAGTAAAAGAAGGCGTGGGTTATCTGAAAAGGGAAAGGGGAGTCTTTCACCTGATCTTATTTCTGGCATCCATTAATCTGGTAGCCTCTATTTATGAGGCGGCATTTCCGGCAATGATCCTTTCAAGGGATGGAGGAAGCGAGAGGGCGCTGGGACTGGTCAATGCTGTGATCGGTCTGTCTACGCTGGCAGGGAGTATTTTGGCTTCTCTTTTGAAAGCACCAAAAAGCCGTGTGAGGGTGATCTGTAACTGCCTGTTATTTTCCATGAGCACAGAAAACTTTATGCTGGCTTTTGGAAGGACTCCGTTGATTTGGTGTATGGGAGGTTTTCTTGGATGGATTGCAATACCTCTTATGAGTTCAAATTTGGATGTCATTTTGAGATTACGCATTCCGGCGCAGATGCAGGGGAGAGTATATGCTGTACGGAACTCGCTACAGTTTTTTACTATTCCGGTAGGTTACTTTATGGGCGGTTTGCTGGTGGATCAGGTATTTGAGCCGGTTATGGCGTTGCAGTCAAAGGACAGTATCCTGATCCGGATGTTTGGATCCGGTAAGGGATCGGGGGCGGCATTTTTATTTTTTGTCATTGCTTTTGCAGGGGTAGGAGTGTGCCTTTATTTCCGGAGGGATCAACAGATATGGAAATTGGAAAAAGAATAAAAAAGTAATAAAAAGGGGGTGTCGCAAAATCATCAAATCAGATGATTGAGCGAACCCCCTGCTCTAGTTCTACTAACAAAAAATCCAGCGTTTTCCTGTTTCAAGAAAATCTGCTGGATTTTGGCGTACTTTAATAACGGTTCCTGTTTTCATGAATTTAAGCTGTTCCTTTTACTGCAAACAGATGGCTTCCTGTCCGTTCTTTTTGTATTTTTTCATGCAGCTTATTTATGTTATATCCTAAGCAGAGCAGAAGAATTTCTAGTTTTACCTTTGTTTTCCCCCGCAGCAGAAATCTTTGGAATTCATAATTATTTTTCAGAACCCCAAATGCACCTTCTACTTGAATGGAGCGGTTCATCCGATATTTGATTCCTGTTTCACTCAGGATATTTTCGTAAGATTCCTGCTGCTTCTCCAGAAAACTTTTGGAAATATATAACCGCTTATTGCCTTTTGCTTTGGTACATTTTTCTTTATAAGGACATCCACTACAGTCTTCACATTCGTAAACAGTTACTTCCGATTCGTAGCCGCTTTTACTTTTCTGCTTTTTAATAAAAAGAGGTAACAATGATTTCCCGGCATGACAGGTATATGTGTCAGCTTTTTCATCATATCCCATGTTTTCTCGTTTGCTGATATCTTTTTTGAAGCTGCGCTTTTTCCATTTCTCATAGGTCTGTGGTTTGATATAAGGTTTTTGTCTGTTTTCCCTTAAAAAGCTGTAACCTTCTTCACTTTCGTAGCCGGAATCCGCTGTTACACTTGGGTATCGTAATCCCAGGTTTTCTTCCATTGTCTTCAGAAATGGGATCAGTGTCCATACATCGTTTCTGTCTTGGAAAATATCAGCTGCTACGATATATTCACTGTCCACGGCAATCTGTACATTATATCCCGGTTTTAGCTGGGCATTACGCATATGGTCATCTTTCATATGCATAAAAGTGGCATCCGGGTCTGTCTTGCAATAATTATTCCGGCCCTGAAAACTGGCTGTATGCCAGTCATAGTTCCTCTGGCGTTCCAGAAACCTGCGGAACAGTTCTGTATACCGCTGGTTCTTACTTTTCCTCCTGCCGCGTCCGTTTACAAAAACGGTACCGTCTGTCCGGCATTTCTCTTCCAAAAAACGGGATATTTTCTCTAAATCCTGCGTCCTTGTTTCTGCACTGACCGAAAAAGTCTGTATGTATTCATGATTCAGCAGATGTACTGCTTCCTGTATCTTCTGGAACATCTTTTCTTCCCATTTCCCGACAGACTTTTTCCACACAAAAGTATACTTGTTGGCACAGGCTTCTAACTTTGTCCCGTCAATGAATACCGTCTCCTTTGATAGTTCACCCGCCTGTTCCAGCCTTTTTACCATCTGATAGAAAAGATTTTCACAGGCCTCTGCCAGAAATCCTGTACGGAAACGGGCAATGGTGCTGTGATCCGGTGCTTTCTGACCGGCTAACAGCCACATAAAGTTAATGTCGCGCCTGCAGGCGGTTTCAATCTTTCTCGAAGAATAGATATTTTGTGAATAGGCATAGGTCAGGATCTTGAACATGGTCTTGGGGTCAACTGCCGGATTTCTGCCTTTGGCAGAGTAAGCCTTGTACAGCAAGCTGTAGTTTAAACCCTCCAGTTCGTGACTCAGCAGTCTGACAGAATCATCTTCAGGAACCAGACCTTCCAAACTTAATGGCAAAACATCTATTCTTCGAGAAAGATTGAGACTGCCTGCAGGCGCGACATCAACTTTATGTGGCTGTTAG
>CAJUOE010000097.1 GCA_910587895.1 uncultured Lachnospiraceae bacterium | reverse complement strand
GATAACTATCAATTATCCTCTATCTAAATACATAACTTCCCAATCCATACCCTTCTGAACTCTCCCCTCTATACGAACCCCTACCCAAACCTCATAATACCACACCCACCTGCCAAATTTCCCCATTTTTCCCAAATCTTAGCGAAATTTTAGCGCCCCTGTTCCCCTTCCGGCACCCGCTCCAGGCGTTCCCCCAGGCGGCTGACAATCTCATTGCTGATGGTTCCCGCCCACTGTGCCATTTCCTCTGCCTGAATCTCCAGGTTCCCGGATTTTCCAATCAGGACAGCCTCATCACCGGCCTCCACGGTCTCAATTTCCGTCACATCCACAAGCATCTGATCCATGCAGATTCTGCCGGCTACCGGAGCCATTTTCCCATTGCAGAGCACATAACCGCAGTTCGACAATTCCCGCGGAACACCGTCCGCATAGCCAATGGAGAGCGCGGCAATCTTCCGGTTTCCACTGGCGCTGTATGTCAGCCCGTAGCCTGCACCCTCGCCGTGATACAGCATTTTTACGCTCTCCACTCTGGTTTTCAGGGATAAGACAGGTTTTAAGTCCACAGACGCCTTCGTGCGGTCATTTTTCTCACTGTAAATACCGTACAATGCAATCCCGGCGCGCGCATAATCAAAGCAGCACTCGGAATAATTCAAAATCCCATAGCTCCCCTGCAAATGGCATTTAAAATCATGAAATCCCTGCCTGTGAAGTTCTTCAACCACATACTCAAAATGATGTATCTGCTCGATCGTATAAGATTGTTCCTGCACCGAATTTCCATCGGATACGCACAGGTGTGAAAACACCCCGGTTACATGAAGATTCGGCAAGCGGAAGATTCTTACAATCTCTTCGATATTATCCCAGCGTTCGCCAATCCGGTGCATACCGGTATCAATTCCGACATGAACCGTGAACCTGCGCCCGTCATCCTGCATCTCCTGTGCATAATTTCCATCAATTACCGTCTGTATGAGGTCAAATGCAATCAGGTCGTCAAACTCGGCAGGGTGCGTATAGCCTAAAACCAGAATTTCTCCTTGGATGCCGGACAGGCGCAGCTGAACCCCTTCCGCCACAGACGCCACGCAAAATGCATGAACGCCTTCTCTTTGCAATGCCCGCGCTACCAGCACTGCGCCATGTCCATATGCGTTTGCCTTGACCGCTGGCATCAGGGCGCAATAAGGGGGCAGCACCCTGCGAAATTCTTCAATATTGTGTTTTAAATTTCCCATATCAAGCTCAATCCATGCTCTGCCTTTTTTATACATTGCTCCATCTCCTGTATAACAGTTTTATTTCCACTACGACAAGTGACAATATCACGCTCGCCGCCACCACGGCAAGATAATGAACCAGGGACTGGTCTACCAGAATTTTTGTCATTTTCAACGCCCCTGCAGCTCCGCGCACCAATACAATGCAAAGCGGATGCAGAATGTAAATATACATCGACAAATCCCGCACAATGTCTATTTCCATACCATCGGATGCCAGCAGCCATTCAAACAGGAAAAACATCACCGGAATCAACAGGATATACATGCTGTTGTGTTTCTGCCATTCAAACAGATAGCTTACAAATCCCTCCAAAAGCATCCCAGTGAGTGAAATCAAAAATCCGATTTGTGCCTGTCTTCGCTCCATACGGACTTTTCCGTTGGCAATTAACACGCCCATCCACAAAAATACGGGGGCAAAAAATATGCCGTTTCTCGTGTAAGAACTGACTGCAAAAATTCCATCATACATTGCCTTTACAAATGGAATCTGGCTGACAAGATGATAATAACTGTCACCCAACACGCCTAGAATATAAAGCACAAATGTAAGGATGGAAATCGCTGCCGGACTACAGAATTGCAGTAACCCGACAAGCAGAAGGCATCCCAGAATCACCGCCGGCAGATACCACAGATGGTAAAACGTCCCGTCAAAAAAGATTTCTTTCAGCCAGCCTCCCACATCGCCTTTTACATTATCGGAGTAGATTTTTATCGGCAGATAAAGCAGCGTGGAAACCACATAGAGAATCGTCGTTTTTTTCAGAAATTTCCAAATTCCCTGCAATGCCCTTCCATGGACGGACAACCTGTTTCTCTGATACGGAGCCAGCACGAAAAATCCGCTTACCATCAGGAAAAAGGGCACGCCGATTCTTCCCAGACAATACGTCACGAGAAAATCCGCGGTATCGCTAAACGATGCCAGCGGCGCTGTGTGGATTGCTACAATTAAAACAGCGGCGACCAGGCGGAAATTATCAATTGCATCATACGTTTTTCTACATTTCATTCCAGTTCTCCCCTCGTGCAGGTGAGGATAAATCCATCGACATTATTGCCGGAAACCTCCATCTTTACCTTTTGGCCGCCACCCATCCACGCATCCAAGCCGTCAATCTTTGTAACCTCTCCCTGCGCCCTCACATAACCAATCTTAATTTCCTTTTTGGGAAGATACAGGGACAGGGGATTCTGCCATAATTGAAATTGTTTCAACCATTCCACGTACTCTTCCAGCGCCATATTTTTCTGCTGCATCAGCTGTGCATGAGGCGCTCCCACGTAACGAAAATGCCACGGCTCCGCACCGATTCCAGTGATATTTTGTTTCTCTTTTAAATAACGTTCCACAAATCCAAAACCAGCCATTTTCTCCCGGAATCTCTGGCAGATTCCCTCGCATGGAAATTCCGGGCAGATAAAATCTATTTCCTCCCTGTTTTCTGCAAGGTCAATGGCAAGCCCGGTCTGATGTTCGCTGTGGTCTGGAAACGCCACATATTTTTCGGTGAATTCCCTTCCATTTTCCTTGAGGGAATCCTCAAAAATCTCAACCTGTTCCTCCCTGGTGCGGTATCCGCTGACTCCTACGATTTCAGGATTCTTTTCTACCACATTTACATTTCCATATTCGTGACCATTATTTCTATCGTTACGGCGTTTAGCCTTATCCCGATTCACCTCAACCGCAGATAGTTTTTTCAACAGTTTTTGCAGCATTTGCGCACTCTCCCGCTCCATGCAGATTTCCGGCTGATTTTCAAATACAGGACGCAAATCCTGTTCTCCGATTCGATACCGCACCGGATAGTTTCGATTTACTAAAATCAAATTTCCCTGATAAATTTCTTCACTTTTCAATACCAACATTTCCATCACTCCCATTTATTTTCCAGGTAGAATCTTTCTGCTTTGTCAATTTCAAATTATTCGTTCCCACAAGATACTCACATTTCTAACAGCCTGGACAGAATTTCCTCAAATGAAATTCCGGCGGCCTTCATCATATTCGGATAACGGCTGTGCGCAGTAAAGCCCGGAATCGTATTTACCTCATTAAAATAAATCTCTCCCTCCGGCGTAAGGAACATATCTACCCTAGCAAAATAACGACATCCAAGTCCCCGGTAAATGCGCACTGCTGCATCTTTAATTTCTTCTGCTTTTTGTTTGGAAATACGCGCCGGGACATGAATCATCGAAGATTTAAGGGTATATTTCTCCGTATAATCAAAAAATCCATCCGATAGCTCAATCTCGTCCACTTCTCCTAGCGTCAGTTTGTCGTTTCCCAGAATGGCGCAGCCCACTTCAAAGCCTGCAATCATCTCTTCCAGAATCACATGGGAATCGTAAGCAAATGCATGTTCCACGGCGTCTTGCAAGTTTTCTTTTTCATCTACTTTGGTAATTCCAAAAGAAGAACCAGCGCGCAAAGGCTTAACAAACAACGGATAGCCGAGCTTTTCACCATACTCTTCGATTCGTTTTGCATCCCGGCAGTCCGCCTCGGTAATGATATAGGAGCGCGGCACTTTGACGCCGCATTCTTTTGTCAGACGATGCGCCGTCTCCTTGTCCATGCAGATGGCAGAGCTCATCGTATCACAGCCAATGACCGGAATATCCGCCAGCTCCAAGACGCCCTGAACCGTTCCATCCTCTCCGTTTTTCCCGTGCAGAATCGGCATAGCCCCATCCAGGGAAACCCTTTCCACTCCGTTTTCCTTCAACAATAAGATACCGTGCAGGTTTTTGTCCGGTGATGCCACAACCGGAACACAGACATTTTCTCTCATCCAGTTATCATCTGGAATATTTGACAATTCTCCCCGGTATAGATACCAGCAGCCGTCTTTGGCAATTCCAATCGGTAAAATTTCATACATTTCCCTGTTCATATGGCTGATGACCGCATAAGCGGATTGCAGCGACACCTCGTATTCGCTGGACGCTCCTCCAAATAATACCGCAATTCTTTTTCTCATGATTTATCTCCTCTTCGTTTTCTTCAGCATACAAAATACAAATGACAGGCTGGTGACTTTTTTATGACAGATTTGTCATAAAAGCGCCTGTCCCGTACAAATTAATTGTACGAAACAGACGCTTTTTATGTTTTAATATTCCATTGCACCTTCCCTAAGAAACCCTTAAGAAAATCTTATTCCACATCCCTATAAATTTTGTAACCGTTCAGCATATTTGTTACAAAACGGACTTATTTCATGGAATTTTTAGAATATTTTAAAAAAATTCTTATGGAGAATTAAAATATTTTAGAAAGCTTTTCCATCCATTTTGCCTGAAAAGAAAACATTCGGTGAATTTCGTGTACACCTTGCCTCCGGGGAATGAACGTAATGTATTCCGCCCAGATTCGCTGTCTGAGGTTTTCCTTACTGCTGCTAAAGCATCATGGGCAGAAAACTGTTTTTCTTCACGGACAGCCCTTCTGGTTTTCCTAACAGCGGCAACAATTGCCTGAGAACAGGGTATGCCGATGAAACTCGGGACTGCCGCATTAAAATACAGAAAATATCATGGATTAGTTGCGTCAGTCCCTCAGACAGGTCATTCGGCATACCCTTGGCGCTTTTATGCCGCTGGCAAGGAAAACATACGAAGGGCTTCCTACCCCAGAAAAACAGTTTCTGCCACGATACCTTACCGCAGTAAGGAAAGCCGAGTTTGAATTGGGCGGAATTAATCATATCCGTTCATCCCCGGAGTTAGGTGTACTAGAAATTCTATCCGAGTTTTCTTCAGGCAATATGGCATGGAAAAGCTGAGAAAACATCGAAATTCCCATAAGAATTTTAAACAATTTCTGATATCTTCCATGAAATAAGGCTATCATGTAACAAACATGCTGAACGGTTACAAATCCTTACTCCCCTTTCGGCAGCCTCACCACAAAACGCACCTGCTCATTCTCACTCTCTGCATATATTTCCCCGCCATGCAGCGTGACAATTTCTTTGGCAATGGCGAGCCCCAGCCCGGCGCCTCCGGTGTTTGAAGTACGCGCCTCATCCATCCGGTAAAATTTCTCAAAGATGGAAGAGAGTTTTTCTTTCGGAATCGTCCTGCCCTGATTCTGGAATTTAATTACGACCTGCCTCGGCTGATTTTCCTCCAGAAAAATATGAATTTTCGTATTATCATAGCTATAGGCAACTGCATTTTTGAGGATGTTGTTAAATACCCTTGCAAGCTTTATGGGATCCCCAAAAACCGTGACATTCTCATCCCCGTGTAATTCAACCTGATTGCCTTTCTGGCTCAAAAGCGGATAGAATTCTTCCATCATCTGCAACAACATGTAATACAAATCAATCTTCTCTTTTTCCAGGACAATCTGCTGGATATTGTAACGCGTAATCTCAAAAAATTCATTGATCAGCCGCTCCAGGCGGTTTGCCTTTTCCAGTGTGATATGTACATATTTCGCCTTCTGCTCCACGGGCATGTCCGGCGCCTCCTCCAACAGGCTGAGATAACCGATGACAGAAGTAAGCGGCGTGCGGATATCGTGCGCAAGGTACATGACCAGATTGTTTTTACGCTCCTCCGCAAGCTTTGCCTCCAGTTCGCGCCGCTCAAGCGTCTGCTGCAAAACATTTAATTTCTGCTCCATGGGCTCCATTTCCTGAGACAGGATAATTTCTTTATCTTCTCCCTGAATCAGCTTCTCCAACCCTTCGTCTATCTCGTTAAAATAACGCGTAAACCACGAAAGGGAAAACCAGAACAACAGCAGGAAACAAAAAACTGCCGCAACAATGATCAGCAGCGTCAGATTTTCCCGCAAGCCATACTGGTAAATATTTCTGGCGTCATAATAATCCAGATGAAACACTTTTTGCAGGAAAAATACAATCCAGTCCCCCACGCGCCCAAACCAGAAACGGCGGTACAGAAACAGGATAATGCCAAATGCCAGCACAATCATTCCCAGCGTACGCAGAAAAACTTTCATTTTTAATTTAAAATATTTTGATTTTTTAGTTTTCAATCTTGTAACCAACTCCCCAGATTGTCTTAATATATTTTGGCCGCTCTACCGAATCATTCATCTTCTCGCGAAGGTGGCGGATATGGACGGTAATCGTGTTGTTGCTCTTGCTGTAATATTCATCCTGCCAGATTTCGTGAAATAATTCCTCCGAGCTTACCACTTCGCCCTTGCGCTGGCAGAGGATTCTCAGAATGGAAAATTCTGTCGGCGTCAGGTTCAATTCTTTCTCATCAAGCTGGCACTCATGCGTCTTGATATTCATCACCAGCCCGCCGTGGATAATCAGGGAAGGATCCTCCCCTCCTGTATTCGGCGCCTGATTATACCTCTTATATCGCCGCAGCTGCGCCTTTACCCGCGCCACCAGTTCCAGCGGGCGAAACGGCTTTGTGATATAGTCGTCTGCCCCCAGCATCAGCCCGCGTATTTTATCTATCTCCTCATCCTTTGCCGTCAGCATAATGACCGGATAATTATATTTTTTGCGAATCTCCTTGCACAGCTCCAGCCCGTCAATTCCAGGCAGCATAATATCTAAAACCGCAATATCAAAAACCTGCGTCTGAATCTGTTCCATCGCGTCCTTTGACGTATAACAGGTCGTCACTTCAAAGGCTTCGCTCTCCAAATAAAATGCCACCAGGTCGGCAATTTCTTTCTCATCATCTACAATTAAAATTTTATCGCTCACAATTTCTCCTCCTTAGGATATATTTTACCACACACACACAACGAAATCCTCATTTATTTCCTGTTTTAATATTAAGATTTTCCTAAGAATATCTTTGTCTTTCCTGATAAAATAAATATACGGTTGCCCGAATCCTTCAAATCACTTATAATCGTATTGATGAATACAAAAGGAGATGATTCCATGCGAAAGGAATATGTGATGGGGAACGGCGCAATTGCCCTCGGCGCGCTGGCGGCAGGTGTGAACCTGGTGTCCGGCTATCCGGGAACCCCTTCCTCAGAGATCATTGAAACAATCAGTAAATACAAACAGGGCAATGTCCATGTAGAATGGTCGGTAAATGAAAAAGCAGCGATGGAGGTTGCCGCCAGCGCCGCCTACACCGGCGCAAGGACGCTTGTCACCATGAAACAGGTCGGGCTCAACGTTGCCTCAGACCCCTTAATGTCACTGGCATACGTGGGCGTAAAGGGCGGCATGGTCATTGTATCTGCGGA
The DNA here is from genome assembly GCA_910587895.1 of uncultured Lachnospiraceae bacterium. Classification (GTDB taxonomy): domain Bacteria; phylum Bacillota; class Clostridia; order Lachnospirales; family Lachnospiraceae; genus Petralouisia. The sequence goes on along the minus strand of CAJUOE010000097.1, from coordinate 837 downwards.
TGATCCCGGTCCCATTTCGTCCCAGACAGAACAGGATACGAGAATGTTTGCAAGTTTCTGCCGCATTCCCGTCTTTGACCCTTCCTCACCCGAAGAAGCCTTCTCTATGATACAGGATGCCTTTGACTATTCGGAAAAATACAAAACACCGGTACTTTTCCGGCCTACCACAAGGATATGCCACGCATACGCCTCCATTGAAACAGCAGAGACTACCAGCCCCAGACAGTATGAAGGATTCATAAAAGATTCAAAGAAATGGGTCATTTTTCCACGTCTTTCCTTCCTCAATCACGCCATGATTGAAAAGCGGAACCCGGAAATTGGCAATGATTTCTCTACATATGCCAAAAATACCGTAACCGGAACAGGCAAAAAGGCGGTAGTTACCGGAGGCATCAGCTATTCCTATGTAAGGGAATATTTAAAAGATTATCCCGACGTCAGGCTTTGCAAGATTTCCACACCCTATCCATTTCCGGAACGGTTTGTCCTGGAATGCCTGCAAGGCGTGGACGAAGTATTAATTGTCGAGGAATTAAGCCCATTTCTCGAATCGGAGCTGTTAAAAGTTGCTGGCAGCCACAACCTGCCCATCAAAATATACGGCAAAATCACCGGCCATGTACCCGCCAGCGGAGAGAATTCCGCCGATTTGGTTGCGGGCATTTTAAGTAATTTTCTGGGAACTGCCCCGAAAAATTCCGGCATTGACCTGTCGGATGCCCCGGCCTGTCCCGTACGCCCGCCTGTGCTCTGCGCGGGATGCCCGCACAGGGCCTCCTTTTATGCGGCCGAAGTATTTTTTCGTTCCGATTGCCCCGGCAATTATAATCG
>CAJUOE010000096.1 GCA_910587895.1 uncultured Lachnospiraceae bacterium | reverse complement strand
GTGCAGATGGAGTTATATTTATTGAAAAAAGTAATATAGCTGAATATAAAATGAGAATATTTAATCAAGATGGTACAGAAGCAGGAATGTGTGGCAGATGGCTGATGCCCGCCGTAATGAAATCGTGCGATTCGTAATCGAGTACCATGGTGATGGCGCCCAGAGAGCGAATGAAATCCTCAAATTCCCGAACGATGCCCGCGTCTGTCTCGGAAGTCGGTGTGAGGATATAGTAGGCATTTTCCAGCAGATAGGGGGTTGCATGTTCATAGCCGCTTTTCTCCGAGCCCGTCATGGGATGCCCGCCGATAAAACGGGGGGCAATCGCTGTGCCGGAAACAAGTGTGTGAATAGAGCCTTTCACGCTGCCAACATCTGTGATTATGCAATTTTCTCCGGCAAAATCAGACAAATTTGCAAGAAATTCTGCATTTTTCTGCACAGGAGTACATAAGAAAATATAGCGACATTTGGCGAAATCATCCGTTATCTCAGAAAATCCCTGGGAAATCACGGATTCCTCCTCCGCTAATGCCAGGGCGTCTGTATTTAAATCATGCGCAATCAATGTTATTTCGGGATAGATCCGGTGGATGGTCTTGGCGATAGAGCCGCCGATCAGTCCCAGGCCGATAAAACCGATTTTGTCAGGCATATGATAGTTCCTCCTGAAAATATTTGTGGTAATCCTTATCCATGGTAAGGGAAAAGCAGAAAAAAGTCAACACTTTGTAAATTTTGAATAAAAAGGTTGTAAAATTCCAAAAATTTTAGTAAAATATAGACATGAATAAATTTGTATGGGAGGAAAGACATTATGAACGTGTATACAACTGATAAGATAAGAAACGTGGTTCTGTTAGGACACGGTGGTAGTGGAAAGACGACTTTGGTTGAAGCAATGGCGTATCTGTCCGGTATTACCAAGCGGATGGGCAAGGTCACAGATGGCAATACCATCAGTGATTACGACAAAGAAGAGACCAGGCGTCTTTTTTCTATTAATACTTCCGTGGTTCCGGTTATCTGGGACGATACGAAGATCAACCTGCTGGACACGCCGGGTTATTTTGGATTTGTAGGAGAGGTAGAAGAGGCTGTCAGCGTTGCAGATGCCGCAATTATTGTGGTATCCGGCAAGAGCGGCGTGGAAGTCGGAACGCAGAAGGCGTGGGATATCTGCGAGAAATATAAGATACCGCGTATGGTATTTGTAACAGAGATGGATGACGACAATGCAAGTTTCCGTCAGGTAGTGGAAGATTTGCAGGAGATGTACGGTAAGAAGATTGCGCCGTTCCATCTTCCGATTCGTGAAAATGAGAAGTTTGTGGGCTATGTCAATGTCGTGGCACAGACTGGTAACCGTTGGAATGACAAGGGCGAGGTTGTGGAAGCCGAGATACCGGATTATTCTCAGAATAACCTGGAAATCTGCCGTGAGGCATTGATGGAGGCTGTTGCCGAGACGAGCGAAGAATTTATGGATCGCTATTTTTCCGGCGAGGAGTTCTCGGAATTTGAGATCCGTACCGCGCTTCGTACAAATGTAGTGGACGGCAGCATCGTTCCTATTTCCATGGGTTCCAGTACGCTGGTGCAGGGAGTCTACACGCTGCTTGACGATATCATCAAATATCTTCCCAGCCCGGAGAAACGTCCGTGCAAGGGCGTCAATATGAAGACGAATGAAGTGTTTGACGGTGATTACGATATTGCGAAAGCAAAGAGTGCATATATTTTTAAGACGATTGCAGATCCGTTTATCGGAAAATACTCCTTAATCAAGGTCAACTCCGGCGTGCTTAAGACAGATGATGTATTGTACAATGAAGAGAAGTCGCAGGAAATGAAGATTGGCAAGCTCTATGTAATGCGCGGCAATAAGCCGGAGGAAGTGCCGGAACTCCATGCAGGCGACCTGGGAGCGTTGGCGAAACTGGCAAAATCAACGACACGCGACACCCTCTCTACGAAGGCAACCCCTGTCGTATATGGAAAGACCCAGATTTCCACGCCGTATACATATAAGAGGTATAAGACGAAGAATAAAGGGGATGAGGATAAGGTATCCCAGGCATTGCAGAAACTGATGCAGGAAGATTTGACGTTGAAGGTTGAAAATGACAGCGCGAACGGGCAGACTCTGATTTATGGTATCGGCGACCAGCATCTGGAAGTCGTAGTGAGCAAGCTGCAGGAGCGTTACAAAGTAACCATTGAGCTGAGTCGTCCGAAGATTGCATTCCGTGAGACCATCCGCAAGAAATCAGATGTGGAATATAAATATAAGAAACAGTCCGGCGGACATGGACAGTATGGACATGTCAAGATGACATTTGAGCCGAGCGGCGATTTGGAGACCGCTTATGAGTTCGAACAGCAGGTAGTCGGCGGCGCCGTTCCCAAGAATTATTTCCCGGCAGTCGAGAAAGGACTGCAGGATTCTGTTTTGAAGGGTCCGATGGCGGCATACCCTGTTGTAGGTGTGAAAGCCGTTCTTTATGATGGTTCTTACCATCCGGTGGATTCTTCCGAGATGGCATTTAAGATGGCGACGATTCAGGCGTTCAAGAAGGGAATCATGGAGGCTTCCCCGGTATTGCTGGAGCCGATTGCAACCATGAAGGTCGTTGTACCGGATAGATATACCGGCGATGTTATGGGAGACTTGAACAAGCGCCGCGGACGCGTGCTGGGCATGAACCCGGCAGAGGCGGGCAAGACCGAGATAACGGCAGACGTACCCTATATGGAACTCTACGGTTATATGACAGACCTTCGTTCCATGACAGGAGGAAGCGGGCTGTTCTCCTATGAATTTGCGCGTTATGAACAGACGCCGTCCGATATCCAGGAGAAGGAGGTAGAAGCAAGAAAGAATAAACTCGACAACGGAGACGAATAAATTATATAATTACAGTTCAGCCGTCACCCATTTTTGAGCGAATGGTGAAGGCTGGACTGTAATCTTTTTTAGCACAAAAGTTAATGCGGACTCATCCGCCTTGTTTTATGAAGAAAGGACCGCACCGGTTATACTGTGTAGGAACAGAGTATCAGAGGGGTGGAAGGTAATAAAAATGAAAAAGAACAAAAATGAAAAAGTTACAGCAAAAAAGCAACAGAATACAAAGGGGAAATGGAGTATACAGGAGATAAAACGGCAATATCATGAGACGATTAAAGGCAAGATCACCGTATCGGTATTGGTGCTTGTAATTATTTCCCTGTCACTTTTGGGTATTATTTCCAGCATACTGAACAACCACAGCACCAATTCCACCCTTAAACGCAACATGAACGCAACGGCACATGTGTCGGCGGAGCGCGTGGAATGGGAGATTACTTCTTATAAGAACCTGGCGGAAGATTTGGGAATGACGGCGCGCCTTGCCAATGATTCGGCGACAGTGGAGGAGAAAAAGGCTATTGTTGACGAGAGGGTAAAAGTAAATGAACTGGTGGCAGGGGATATCCTTGACAGCACAGGAACCAGTGTTTTTACAGGAGAAAATTTTGCAGATGCAGATTATTTCCAGGCAGCGATGCAGGGCGAGGTCTTCGTGACGGAGCCGATTATCAGCGAGGACCAGTCCTCCATGGAAATCCGCATTGCAGCGCCCTTATGGAAAGAGGGAATTCATGGAACCGAAGTAGTTGGAGCTATTTATCTGATACCGGAGCCAAACTTCCTCAATGATATTATGGTAGCAGTCAATGTGAGCGCCAATGGTTCCGCATATATGCTGGACAGTGAAGGAAACGTCATCGCTCATAAGGATGAACAGCTGGTAAAGATTAAGGATAATAGTATCCGGGACGCGCAGACGAATTCGAAATTAAAACCGGTAGCAAAACTGGAACAGAAAATGTTGAACGGTGAGGCAGGATTTGGCACCTACCATTACAACGGCATTAAAAAGATTATGGCCTATACCCCGGTGGAGAACAGTAACGGTTGGAGCATTGCCATAACGGCTCCGATTTCTGACTTTAACCTTGAGACGGTTGTCGGGGTGATTATCACGATTGTGATTGTGATTATTTCTATTATCGTGGCAGTATTTATGGTGCGGAAACTTGCGGATAATATTGGCACTCCGATTCATCAGTGCGCCAAACGCCTGACAGCGCTCGCAAAAGGCGATTTACATACGGAAGTTCCGGAGATAATGACCCAGGACGAGACGTTGATACTTGCAAACGCCACACAGGATATTGTCTCCGACATGAAACGCATCATTGGAGATGTGGACTATATTCTGGGAGAGATGAGTGAGAACAATTTCGGAGTTCATTCGAAGGCAAGGGAGTCTTATATTGGAGATTTCAAAAATATCCTGGAAGCAGTGCGCAAGATTAAATACTCTCTTACAGACACCATAAACCATATCAAGGAATCCTCAGAGCAGGTGGGGCTTGGCTCCACGCAGCTTGCAGATGGAGCACAGTCTCTTGCAGAGGGCGCGACAGACCAGGCTGCATCCGTACAGGAGCTTTTGGCAACGGTTAATAATGTGGCGGAACAAGTACAGCGGAATACGGAAAATGCCCTTTCCACGAATAAGAAAGCGATGGAGATTGGCGAGCAGGCAAATGCCAGCAATGCGTATATTACGGAGATGATGAAGGCAATGGAGAAGATCAGCGACGCCTCCATGCAGATTGCCAATATCATTCAGACGATTGAAGAAATTGCAGACCAGACTAACCTTCTGTCATTGAACGCTTCCATTGAGGCAGCGCGCGCAGGTGAGGCAGGCCGTGGATTCGCGGTGGTGGCAGGTGAGATTGGACATCTGGCAAATCAGTGTACGGAAGCTGTGGAAGATACAAGGAAGCTGATTCAGGCGGCATTGAGCGAGGTAGAAAGCGGCAACCGGATTGCCGACGAGATGGCAGGGGCCCTTCAGGGCGTTATCGTCGGCATGGATGAGATTGTAAAAGCAGTGGAGGCCGTAGCGGAGAATTCCGATGAACAGAACCAGTCCATGCAGCAGGTCAACGATGCGATTGAGATTATCTCAGAAGTGGTGCAGACCAACTCAGCGGCAGCGGAGCAGACTTCTGCAACCAGCCAGGAGCTTTCCGCGCAGGCCACAGAGCTGAATGACATGATTGACAAGTTCCGGCTGACAGACGGGGAGGATGAAGCAGAAACCGGGGAACCGACCGAAATACAGGAAGAAACAGACGAGAATAATTAGAAATTTAAAAAGCCTGAAAAAGCTGTGCGCACAGTTTTTCAGGCTTTTTGGCTTCGCGTTATCTTACGGGCTGAATGGTACCGCAGGCAATTTTGTCACCGGAATTACCGGAAGGCTGCGTGGTAAAATCATCCGGTTTGCTGTGTATGATAACGGTCCTGTTTATGATATCCGCGATGGTAAAGCGGTCGGTAACGTACATCATCCAGGCAAACCCGTCATTTCCAAACAGAGGCGGCATATCCCCCATGTGCGCCGGGTGCGGGCATTCGTATGGGTTGTAATGCATTCCTGCGTCTGCATAGGGGGCCTGGGCATTTCCTGTGCAGGTTTCGCCCTGGTGGATGTGGAAACCAAAGATATCAGAATCGCAGTTTTCGTCCCTGGTCGGAAGGCCATAGATTTCTGCATTGACTAATACCTCATTTCCCACAGGGTAGAAGCGCACAATACCGGTTATCTCACCGTTTCCGGGGTTCCCGGTCAGCTCTGCATATGCAGCGGGCATATGATAAAGGGCTGTTTCCAGATAAAGCAGCCCTGGATTTTCGTAAGCTTTATTTACAATTGAATGAGACATGAAAATCTCCTGTATTTGTTTTTTCTTTTATAATATTGAATTGGGAAAGATATGTGCCTGTATGGAGGGCATATCCTTTCATTTTTATAAGGTTTATAAGGATTCAGCTTGACAAAACCACTGCTTGTGATAGAATTTTAAAAGTATAGACGTATTTACAGCTGATGATACCGCCCAGGGCGGATACAACGGCATAGAATGGAGGATAAAAGATGGCAGCACCATACAACCACAGAGCGTTGGAAGAAAAATGGCAGAAGATCTGGGATGAGGAGAAAGCTTTTGCCGCGACAGATGATTATTCGAAACCCAAATATTACGCATTGGTAGAGTTCCCCTATCCGTCCGGACAGGGACTCCATGTAGGGCATCCAAGACCTTACACCGCGCTTGACATTGTTGCGAGAAAGCGTAGGATGCAGGGCTATAATGTGCTCTATCCCATGGGATGGGATGCGTTTGGGCTTCCGACAGAGAATTACGCAATTCAGAATAAGATTCATCCGAAAGTGGTTACGAAGAATAATGTAGAGCGTTTCAAAGGTCAGCTTCATGCCCTTGGCTATTCTTTTGACTGGGACAGGGAAGTCAACACCACAGATCCGGAATATTATCACTGGACACAATGGATTTTCCTGAAGTTATTTAAGGAGGGGCTTGCCTATAAGACGGAAATGCCGATTAACTGGTGTACTTCCTGTAAGGTGGGGCTTGCCAATGAGGAAGTGGTAAACGGCGTCTGCGAGCGATGCGGCGCTCCGGTGGTTCGCAAGGTAAAGAGCCAGTGGATGTTAAAGATTACGGAATATGCAGAGAAACTCCTCGAAGGCCTTGAGGACGTGGATTATATTGAGCGCGTGAAAGTCTCCCAGCGCAACTGGATTGGAAAGAGCCAGGGTGCGGAGGTTGATTTCCCGATCGCGGGCAAGGATGAAAAACTCACGGTTTACACGACCAGGCCGGACACCTTGTTTGGAGCTACTTATATGGTTGTCTCCCCGGAGCATCCGATGCTGGACAAATATAAAGATGAGATTAAGAACTGGGAAGAGATTGTGGCATACCGTGAGCAGGCGTCCAGGAAATCAGATTTTGAGCGTTCTGAGCTTGCCAAGGAGAAGACCGGCGTGGCGATTGACGGATTAAACGCCATCGACCCGGTAAATGACAAAGAGATTCCCATCTGGGTATCCGATTACGTTCTGATGAGCTATGGAACCGGAGCAATTATGGCGGTTCCGGCACACGATACCCGCGACTGGGAATTTGCGAAGAAGTTCAACCTGCCCATCATTGAAGTCGTGGCAGGCGGGGAAAATGTGCAGGAAGAAGCATATACGGACGTTGCCACTGGCAAGCTGGTGAATTCCGGTTTCCTGGATGGACTTGAAGTTGCAGAGGCCAAAAAGAAAATTATAGAATTTCTGGAAGAGAAGAAGATTGGCAAGGGCAAGACCAACTTTAAGCTGAGGGACTGGGTATTTTCCCGCCAGCGTTATTGGGGCGAGCCGATACCGATTGTAAATTGTGAGAAATGCGGTTATGTGGCGCTGCCGGAAAGCGAGCTGCCTTTGCAGCTTCCGGAGGTGGACAGCTATATGCCTACCGATACCGGAGAATCGCCGCTGGCGGCAATGACAGACTGGGTGAATACGACCTGTCCCTGTTGTGGAGGTCCGGCAAAACGCGAGACAGACACCATGCCCCAATGGGCAGGTTCGTCCTGGTATTTCCTGCGCTATACAGACCCGAAGAATCCGGATGCGCTGGCGAGCAAAGAGGCGCTTGACTACTGGCTCCCGGTAGACTGGTATAACGGGGGCATGGAGCATACGACGCTGCATCTTCTTTATTCCCGTTTCTGGCATCGGTTCCTGTACGACCACAAAGTAGTGCCTACGCCGGAGCCTTATCAGAAACGTACTTCCCACGGCATGATTCTCGGTGAGAATGGTGAGAAGATGTCAAAATCCCGTGGAAATGTCGTGAATCCGGATGATATCGTGATGGATTACGGTGCAGATACGCTCCGCACCTATGAAATGTTCATCGGGGCATTTGATTTGAGCGCATCCTGGTCGGAAAATGGCGTTAAGGGTTGCCGCAGGTTCTTAGAGCGTGTGTGGAAATTGCAGGATATCCTGGTCGATGGCGACAGTTACCGCCCGGAGTTTGAGACGAAGATGCATCAGCTGATCAAGAAGGTAAGCTCTGATTATGAGAACCTTAAATATAATACGGCAATTGCGGCCATGATGACAATCCTGAATGATTTTTCCAAAGACGGCAGCATCAACCGCGCAGAATTTCAGACATTCCTCATGCTGTTGAATCCGGTTGCCCCCCATATCACGGAGGAAATCTGGGATGTTTGCGGTTATGAAGGACGGATTTATCAGAATGCATGGCCAAAGTACGATGAGGCTAAGACGGTGGAGAATACCATCGAGATTGCCGTTCAGATAAATGGCAAGACAAGGGCTACCGTAACGATTCCGACAGACGCAGATAAGGATGCGGCTATTGCGGCAGGAAAGGAAGCGCTTGGAGAGAAACTGACCGGAAACATTGTCAAAGAGATTTATGTGCCGGGCAGAATCATCAATATTGTAGCGAAGTAATGATTTTGCAAGGGCAGGTGCCCTGGGAGGCAGATACCCCGTAGCTTGCTGCGGGGTATCTGGTTTCCCGGGGCATTTTTGGCTGTTATTTCCTCATGCCCTTCATCATCTGCATCATCAGTTCCACTTTCTGCCGTTCCTGAGGCGGCAGGTTTTGTTTCAGGACTTCAATGATTAAATCCCGCTCGCCGGAAGAGAAATCCATCCCTTCCCTGTTCGCACGTTCCGATGCATTTTTCAGGGAAGAAGCCATGTCTTTCGGTGTGGAGGCGGAAGGCGAGGTGTTTTGTGCCAGATTCATCAGAAACTGCAGCTTATCCGGTGAAATATTTTTCAGTTGTGGGTTATTTAATAAATCCTGTGGGTCCATAGTGTTCCTTTCTGTTCTAAATTTACTTTCAGACTGCTTATATGACGCACGTAATTTTTAAGTAAACAGGGTTTCATAGGTGGAGAACATCTGCACGAAAGTCATGATGTTATCTACCATCTCTTTCTCCCGGTCTGTGCAGTATTCCCGGATGGCATTCAGCATTTGAAAAGGTCCAAGCTCTTCGCGTTCTTCTTCTGAACACATGCGAAGATCGTTTCCAGGCGTGTGAAAGAGCGCGATCGTGCGTTGTAATTCCATGAATTTCACCATCATGGCGATGGTGCTCTGTCTGGAATTATCCAGATAGGGCAGGGCGGCCTTCATCATTTCCAGGTGCCGGTCCTGTATCAATGAGTCGATAGATTCCATTGCATTCCCCTTTTTGTTTTAATCTATGTCTGTGAGGCAAAGATTATGACAAAGCATATATTACTATGAAAGCATTCTTATAATCATGGTTGCGTAAACCGCGAAACGGCGAAGTGACCGGCTTTCATAGATAGAATAGACGGAGGCTTGAAATGGGAAGATTAGTGATAGATGGCAACAGCGTGTATGAAATAGACGAAGAATGTCTGCGCAGAAGAGAAAATCATGAGAAACGGCAGGAGGAAACAAGCCAGGTATACGGTATGGAGGAAAAAATAAAGTACGAAAACAAACATGCATAAGTAGCTGTATCATAGGAAATGCGAAACGGTTTCCTATGATACAAAAAACCGGAGCCGGCAAATGCCAGCCCCGGTTTTTGTAATGATAGGAAGGAAGGCAAATGCGAAGCATTTTCTTAATGCCTTCCTTCGAATTGGCAGGTGACGCCATGCGCCGCGTGCCGTTACCTTTAGCAGAAGGAATTGCATCCACAGCCATTGCCGTTGCCCCATCCGCCGCAGCAGAAGAGCAATAAGATAATCCACAGGCAGCTGTTGTTGTTGCCGCAGCCATCTCCACCGCCGAAGAATCCGCCGTTGCATCCGCCACAGCAGCAAAGCAGGATGATAATCCAGATAATAGAACTGCATCCTCCATTGTTATTGCTTTCGCATCCACATCCACAGTTTGTAGCAGCTAAATCACTCATAATCTAATCCTCCATATTTTTGATTACAATGTATCATATGTTGCCAGCTTGTATGTGTTTCATAACAGGAAAAAAATTTTGTAAAAATATCTATAGTCTGATATAATAGTACATAATGCATAAACAGGACATCCAGGAAGGGAGGCTTGTGATGAGTACAATTGTATTTGTGGACGATAGCAGTAAGTGGACGGCAAATTATAAACGGATGCTGACGCCTTATCAAAATGAGCTGCATTGCGTATATTTTGAGCAGCCCGAGGAAGCTTTGGAATATATGTCGGCGCATCCGACGGAGGTTTTGGTGTGTGAGCTGGATTTACCGGTCATGTCCGGGCCGGAGTTGTTTGAGATGGTAGATATGTTGTCGCCTGCAACTGTGAAGATTGGTATGGCGCAGGTGCGCAATGTGGCGGATACGCTGGATATGCTCAACCAGATTAAGATTTACAAGCTCATCTTAAAGCCGTTTTTTTTGGCAGAAGATTTGATTGTTCCAATTCGCGCTGCCCTTAATCATTACAACGAGTGTACAAAAGAGCGGGAGCTTCAGCAGAAAGTGGAGAAGAAACTTCAAATACTAAATAAAGAGACGGAAGAGCTGCTGAAGAAGATGAAGAAGAAAAAACAGGGGCATGACAGAATTCTCAAAGCAATGCTGGGAATGGTGGAGCAGAACTTAAGCCTTCCGGTGGCAGAATTTGATCCTGAGAAGAAGACGCTTGTCAAAGGTTACTGTGAAGAACTGCTGCGTGAGTTCTTCCAGTATTATATGTATGAAAAGAAGAATCTGATTTTCTATTTGAGTTACCTCAAGAACAAGTTTCACTTTCCGGGAAAGTCCTGTAATTTTCTGATTCGCAGCAAAGTGGAGGGGGAAATACCGGTGACGGTAATGAACCGGATTGCTTATGTGATGTTTCTGAGCGGATTTTTATGTGAACAATGCCTGGAAAGCTATTATATCGAAAATGTGCTCGGGGAGGAAGAGAAGGAATATGTGCTGCATGTCCGGTATTATTGGACAGAAAGCAATTACAAAGCTATGGATCCCAAGGTAATCAAACTGTTGCAGCGCATGGTCCGGGAGCTGGAAGTTACCTTGTCAGACCGCATGACAGATGGAGACGGGGAACAGGGACATGTGATGAAACTGTATTTTAAAAAGGAGGAAACATTGTGAATCAGGTCATCAAAGAGTTGTATGACATGGAGGCTGAGGCCGGCGTTATTCTGGAGAATGCCAGTCTGTCCAGACAGAAACTGCTGGAAGAGAAACGAAAGCAGATGGACGAAATAACGGCCGGCATTGCAGCGGAACTGGAAGGAAGGATGACGACGCTAAGGGCGCAGATAGAGGAGCAGGCAAAAGATGATATCCGGCAGCTGATGGAGCAGAACGAACAACAGACCAGACAGCTCAATGAGGAATATGAGAACAACCTGTCTTCCTATGCGCAGGAAATCGTTAAAAGAATAACAGAGGTGTAATATGGCAGGAGAATTGCTGGGATACAGCGGTCTGGTGACAAAAGCGCGGGCGATGAGAGGCAGATTGCTGAAACGGGAAGATTTTGAGCGGATTACAGAGTTCCAGACCGTGCAGGAGACGATTTCATTCCTGAGGGAACAGGAGAGTTACGGCAGGATTTATGGGGGGCGTGAAGAAATCCAGCATCGGGGGCAGGTGGAAGAACTGATATATCATTCCATCTGGGAGGATTACCGTAAGCTTTACCGGTTTGGCAATGAGAGCCAGCGCAGGATGATGGAGCTGTATCTGCCGCAGCTGCAGTTTCAGAGGATGTCTTCAGAGGTGGATGTTGCCTACTTTGTCCGCATCTGGAAGGAAATCGGAAGTTTTTCAGATAAGAAGAAACAAAGCGTCCTGCGGGAGATATTCGGCACACAGATAGATTGGCTGAACATCATGTGGATTTACCGCGCACATCATTTTTTCCACCAGAAACCGGAATCAATTCGCACAATCTTAACACCTGTTCACTATAAAGTGAGGAAGGAAGAGATTGCGCAGCTTCTGGAGGCGGAACATACGGAAGAATTTCAGGAAATACTGGGAAATACCGTGTATTTCAGGGGGAAAGATGCACTGGTAAGGATTGAGGATGAAATATCCTACCATCATGTGATGGAGAAAATGTATCGACAAATTTGCCGCAGGGAGCCTTTTTCCATGGCTCCGGTGTTCTGTTATTTCTATTTGAAGGAATTGGAAATTGCACATCTGACAACGGCATTGGAGGGAATACGTTATCAGCTCCCATCCAAAGATATCCGGGAAATGATACTTATGGAATAGAAACTGCATTGGTGTAGGAGGAAGGTAATTATCGCAAAGAAACGGAGGAGACGCATTGATTGAAAAAATGAAACTGCTGCATATCACAGGCCCCAAGGCAGATATTGACCGCGTAGTCAAGTTTTACCTGAATAAATATGACATTCATTTTGAAAATGCCATGTCAAGCCTTGGAAACCTGAAAAATGTCCGGCCTTTTGTGGAGACGAATCTGTATAAGGATACGGCGCAGCGGGGGGAAGAATTAAAAGAATTTCTGGACAGTTCCCAGACCGGGACAATCGAGATGCGTGCCGCCCAGGCACAGGTGATTGTGGATGAGGTTTATGAACAGATTAAGGATGTGAAGGACAGGCAGGAGGAGCTTAAGGAGAAGACGCTGGAAATCAAACAGTGGATGGAGGAGATTGCACCGTTTATTGGATTGGACTTTGAACTGAGCAAGCTGAAGCATTTCCAGTTTATTGATTATCAGTTTGGACGAATTAAGGTACAGGATTACCATAAGCTGGAGCGGTATATCTACAAGAATCCCTATACGCTGTTTTATGAGTGCAACAATGACAGTGAATATGTCTGGGGCGTGTACTTTGTTCCGCACAAATACCTCATGGATGTGAAATCTGTTTACGCGTCGTTTCATTTTGAGGAGATTGAGGTCTCGGAGAAATTTGAAAAGACGCCGCGCCAGGTATATGCGTCGGCACAGGAGGCGCTTAAGAAGTGCGAGCAGGAGCTGGAAGAACTGAGGATGCAGGCGTCTGAGATTGTCACGAACAGAAAAGATGAGATTTTGTCTGCCTGCCAGAGCCTCCAGAGCTATTGCAGGAATTTTGAAATCCGCAAATATGCTGCCTGTACATACGCAAATGACGGGAGCGAGGAATATTACATACTTTACGGCTGGATGGCAAGGGAAGATGCAGGCAGGCTGGAACTCGAAATTGCAGAGGATGACAACATCCACTGGGAGGAAGAGGAGGGGAATTCTGCCATCAATCCGCCTACCAGGCTAAAGAATCCGAAAATTTTAAAACCGTTTGAAATGTTTGTGGAGATGTATGGCCTGCCGGCTTACAATGAGATGGATCCTACATTGTTTATAGCGCTTACCTATACGCTGATGTTTGGCATCATGTTCGGGGATGTGGGGCAGGGGGCATGCCTTTTGATTGGCGGAATCCTGCTGTACCGGTTTAAAAATCTCCGTCTGGCAGGAATTGTGGGTGTTGCCGGAATCTGGTCGGTATTTTTTGGATTTATGTACGGAAGCTTTTTCGGGTTCGAGGAACTGCTGCCGGCTATATGGATGAAACCGATGGACAACATCATGACAACGCTGATGCTGGCAATCGGGTTTGGCGCCGTCCTGATTTTGATTGCCATGGTATTAAATATCATCAATGCTGTGAAGGCAAAAGAATATGGAAGGCTGTTGTTTAGCCAGAGTGGTCTGGCAGGCCTTGTCTGCTATGGATTTGTCGCTGTATGCGCCGTGCTGTTCATCACGGGGAACGGGCTGCCGGCGACCATCCTCATTGCGGCTGCGGTCGGCGTTCCGCTGATTGCAATCCTTTTGAAGGAGCCGCTGGGGCATTTGGTTGAGCGTAAGAAGGAAATCTTTCCAGAGGGCAGCAAGGTGATGTTCTTTGTCGAGGCGCTGGTGGAAGGGTTTGACGTGGTTTTGAGCTATGCCACGAATACGATATCTTTTGTCCGCGTGGGTGCGTTTGCACTGAGCCATGCAGGCATGATGGGCGTTGTGATGACGCTTGCGGGCCTGGAGCGGGGCAACCCCAACTGGATTATCATTGTATTAGGAAATATCCTGGTCGCCGGGCTGGAAGGACTGGTGGTCGGGATTCAGGTACTTCGTCTGGAATATTATGAGATGTTCAGTCGTTTTTATTCCGGAACCGGGAAACCATTTATCTCATTCAACAAAAAAAGGTGACGCAAAGCGGCGCGTGCCGACACATTATTACAAGGAGGAAGGCAAGTTATGGCAACAAAAATTATTTTAACAGCTATTTTACTGTGCAGCATGATTATTCCGGTGGGAGGATTTTTGCTTGGCAAGCGCAAAGAAGGGAATTTTAAGGCAGCCCTGGGGTGCAACATCTTTTTCTTTTTCGGTACCATCCTGGTTGCGGATATTCTTTTGTTTAGCGGAAACGTACAAGCGGCGGGCGAAGCCGCAGAGGCGGTGGCAAATGCCGAAGGCTGGCGATATCTGGCAGCGGCGTTGTCTACCGGGCTTTCCTGTATCGGAGCAGGCATTGCAGTGGCAAGCGCGGCAAGCGCCGCCCTTGGGGCTTTAAGTGAAGATTCGGGTATTATGGGTAAAGCGTTGATTTTCGTGGCGCTGGCAGAGTCCATCGCACTTTATGGACTGTTGATTTCTTTCTCCATTCTCGGATAATAAGGAGCATATCTATGAAAATGTATCTGATTAGTGATAACCGCGACACCTATACCGGAATGCGCCTGGCAGGCGTGGAGGGCGTGATTGTCCACGAGCGGCAGGAACTGAAGGAGGCGCTTGAGGCGGTGTTTGCCGATAAAGAGATTGGCATCGTCCTTTTGACTGAGAAGTTCGGCAGGGAGTTTCCGGACCTCATTGACGATATCAAATTAAACCGTCGCCTGCCTCTGTTGATTGAGATTCCGGACCGCCATGGAACCGGGAGGAACGAGAACTTTATCACGGATTATGTCAGTGAGGCCATTGGCCTGAAGCTATAGGCAGAAGGGAGAACGTATGCAGATTGAGGAAAAACTGGAGGTGTTTCGCAATTTTACGATTGATGTGGCAAAGGAAGAAAGCCAGCGGCAGATTGCGGAATATGAAGAAGCCTGCAACCGTGAGGTAGAAGCATTTCGGCAGAACGCACTGGCGGAACTGGAACATAAGATTCTCAGTGAGGAGCGAAACATCCGCAGGCAGATGAACAGCCGGGTATCCGGTGAAATGCTGCGGCAGAAACGGAGCCTGGATGAGTGCAAGAGGCGGTGGCGGGAGAAATTGTTTGAAGAAGTAAGAACCCTTCTCTTTGAGTATCAGAAGACGGAAAAATATCTGGAATACCTGATTGCCAAGATAAATATGGCATGTGAGCTGGCGGATGAAGATGAGGTGATTATCTACATCAACCCTTCGGACGCCGACAGGAAGGCAGAGCTTGAGGGATGGACGGGGGCAGCGCTAACGGTCAGCAATATTGATTTCGGCGGAGGAATCCGCGCGGTCATCCGTTCGCGAAATATCCTGATTGACGAATCCTTTGTGACGAAGCTGGAACAGGAGGAGACCTATCTATGAGCGTGACAGGAAAAATTTATGGAATCAACGGCCCCATTATTACCATAAAGGGAAACCTTGGATTTAAAATGTCCGAGATGGTCTATGTGGGGGAAAAACGCCTGGTTGGTGAGGTCATTGCGCTCAATAAGGAGGAGACCACGATTCAGGTGTTTGAGGAAACGACCGGGCTGCGTCCGGGAGAACGCGTGGAGGGTGCAGATTCAGCGATCTGCGTGACGCTTGCACCGGGAATCATCACCAATATATTTGACGGGATTGAACGTCCCCTGCAGCTGATTGGAGAGAAGAATGGCGCATACATACCGCGCGGCGTCAATGTAGACCTTCTGGATAGGAACCGCAGGTGGGAGACAAGGATTTGTGTAAAGGAGCAGGAGGTAGTCGGCGGTGGAACGATTATCGCAGAGGTGCCGGAAACACCGGCAATCCTCCACAAAGTCATGGTGCCGCCGGATACGGACGGAACGGTGATATGGACGGCGGAGGACGGCAGTTACACGATTGATGAGCCGTTGGTGCGAATCAGAAAGGCGGATGGAACAGAAGAAGAGCTTACGATGACCCAGAAATGGCCGATTCGCATTCCGCGTCCGATTCACAGGCGTTATCCGGCGGATCGCCCGCTGGTGACCGGACAGCGCATATTGGACACGCTGTTTCCGATTGCCAAGGGCGGTACGGCGGCGATTCCCGGCGGCTTTGGAACCGGGAAGACGATGACCCAGCACCAGCTTGCCAAGTGGTCGGATGCGGATATTATCATTTATATCGGCTGCGGGGAACGTGGAAATGAAATGACAAACGTACTCGAAGAATTTTCGAAACTGGTAGATCCCAAGAGCGGCAATCTTCTGATGGATCGCACGACCTTGATAGCCAATACTTCCAATATGCCGGTGGCAGCGCGAGAGGCAAGCATTTATACGGGCTTGACGCTGGCGGAGTATTACCGGGACATGGGGTATCATGTGGCGATCATGGCAGATTCGACTTCCCGGTGGGCGGAGGCGTTACGGGAGCTCTCCGGAAGGCTGGAGGAGATGCCGGCGGAAGAGGGATTTCCTGCATATCTTGCATCTCGTCTTTCAGCATTTTACGAGCGCGCCGGCTATGTGGAGAATTTAAATGGAACCGATGGAAGCGTCACCATCATTGGTGCCGTTTCGCCGCAGGGCGGCGATTTTTCCGAGCCGGTGACACAGAATACGAAACGTTTTGTGCGCTGTTTCCTTGCGCTTGACAAGGCGCTTGCCTATGCCAGGCATTATCCGGCAATCAACTGGCTTACCAGCTACACCGAATATTTAGGGGATTTGGAGCATTGGTACGGCGCAAATGTGGGCGCGGATTTTATTCCTTGCCGGAATGAACTTCTCAATATCCTTACCACGGAGAGCCGGCTGAATGAGATTGTCAAGCTGATCGGAAGCGACGTCTTGCCCGACGACCAGAAACTGGTGCTTGAGATTGCAAGGGTCATTCGTCTGGGATTCTTACAGCAGAACGCCTTTCATGCGGAAGACACGTTTGTGCCCATGCAAAAACAGCTTGAGATGATGAAAATCATCCTCTATCTCTATGAGAAATGCAGAACATTGATTGAGCTGGGAATGCCGATGGCACTGTTGAAGGAGAACCGGATTTTTGAGAAACTCATTGCCATCAAATACGATGTGGCAAATAAGGATATGTATAAGTTTGGCGAATACCGACAGATGATTGATGAGTTCTATCAGGAGTTGATGGAGAGTAACGCATAGGAGGGCAGCAATGGCAATCGAATATTTAGGATTAAGTGATATCAATGGCCCTTTGATTGTACTGGAGGGTGTGAAACACGCATCTTTTGAGGAAGTCGTAGAGTTTGTGGTGGAAGGAAAACGCCGCAAGAAGGGAAGGATCGTTGCGGTGGATGAAGATAAGGCGGTCATCCAGGTATTTGACAATACGGATGACATGTCCTTAAAGAACACGCATACAAGACTCAGCGGGCATCCCATGGAGATTGGGCTTTCCCTGGAAATACTGGGGCGCACCTTTAACGGGCTGGGCGAGCCGGTTGACGGGCTGGGGAGGATTGCGCCGGAGGTCGTGCGCGATGTAAACGGACTGCCGTTGAATCCCTGTGTGCGGGAGTACCCGAGAAATTATATCCGCACCGGAATTTCCGCCATCGACGGACTGACAACCTTAATCCGCGGGCAGAAACTGCCGATTTTTTCGGGAAACGGACTTCCGCACGACCTGCTTGCCGCGCAGATTGTGGAGCAGGCTACGCTTGGAGAAGATTCGGACGAGGAGTTTGGAATCGTCTTTGCAGCCATGGGGCTTAAGTATGACGTGGCGGACTTTTTTCGCCGCAGGTTTGAGGAGAGCGGCGTCAGTTCCCATGTGACCATGTTCTTAAACCTCTCGAACGATCCGGTCGCAGAGCGTTTAATCACGCCGAAGATGGCGCTTACGGCAGCCGAGTACCTTGCTTTTGAAAAGAATATGCATATTCTGGTGATACTGACTGATATGACGAGTTACGCGGAGGCAATGCGCGAGATTTCCGCCTCCAAGGGGGAAATTCCCAGCCGTAAGGGCTATCCGGGGTATCTGTACAGCGAGCTTGCGACCTTGTATGAGCGTGCGGGAATTGTACAGGGCAGGGAAGGCAGCGTGACCCAGATTCCGATTTTGACGATGCCGAATGATGATATCACGCATCCGATTCCCGATCTGACCGGATACATCACAGAGGGGCAGATTGTGCTGGAGCGTTCCCTGCATCAGAAGAACATTTATCCGCCCATCAATGTACTTCCTTCGCTTTCCCGTCTGATGAAGGACGGCATCGGCGCCGAATACACAAGGGAGGACCATCAGGATGTGGCAAACCAGCTGTTTTCCTCCTACGCGAGAGTGGGTGAGGCGCGGGATCTGGCAAGCGTCATTGGTGAGGACGAGCTTTCCGATACGGATAAGAAATATCTGGAATTCGGCATTGGATTTGAACAGGAATTTGTGGCGCAGGGAGCGAATGAGAACCGCACAATTGAGGAAACGCTGGATATCGGGTGGCGGCTTTTGCGGATTCTGCCCAGGGAAGAACTGGATCGCATTGATACGAAGATTTTAGAGAAATATATGAGGTAAGAGGATGGATCCAAATACATTTCCAACGAAAGGAAATCTGATACTGGCGAAGAATTCCCTTGCGCTGTCCGAACAGGGATATGACCTGATGGATAAGAAACGCAATATCTTAATCAGGGAACTGATGGATTTGATTGAGAAGGCAACGGATATCCAAAAGGAGATCGACGAGACATTTACCAGCGCCTACCTCGCCTTGCAGAAAGCAAACATCCAGATGGGGATTCATGAGGTGGAAATGCTCAGTGAAAGCGTGCCGGTGGAGGAGTCCATTGCCATCAAGCGGCGCAGCGTCATGGGAACGGAGATTCCCAAAGTAGAATATCGCGTAGAAGAGACCGGGCCGTCGTATCCCTTTTTCGGGACGAAGATGTCCCTGGACGAGGCATGTGCAAAATTTCAGAAAGTGAAGGAACTTACCATTCGCCTGGCAGAGATTGAAACGAGCGCCTACCGTCTCGCCTACAATATCAAAAAGACGCAGAAACGCGCCAATGCACTTCAGAATATCACAATTCCCAAATATAAAACGCTGGTTAAGACGATACAGGGAGCCTTAGAAGAGAAGGAGCGGGAGGAATTTACAAGACTGAAAGTAATCAAGCGAATGAAACAGAGGAAGGCAGAATCATGAAAAAGGAAAACAACAGCATGAACCCAGACAATCAAAATCAGGCGTCCGCAAACGTAATCATCCAGGAAGTGAAGAAGGCTGTCATTGGCAAAGACGACTGTATTCTGAAAGCGGTAGCGGCAATTCTGGCAGGAGGACATATTCTGCTGAACGATATCCCGGGCGTGGGCAAGACAACGCTCGCCGTGGCGCTGGCAAATTCCATGTCCCTGGCGCAGAACCGCGTGCAGTTTACGCCGGACGTCATGCCCTCGGATCTGACTGGATTTTCCATGTACAGAAAAGACAGCGGGACATTCGAGTATCAGCCGGGAAGCGTGATGTGCAACCTGCTTTTGGCAGATGAGATTAACCGGACTTCCCCCAAGACGCAGTCTGCGCTTTTGGAGGTCATGGAAGAGCAGAAAGTTACGGTGGACGGCGTCACCCATGAGGTTCCTGCACCATTTATCGTAATTGCAACGCAGAACCCGTTTGGAAGCGCGGGAACCTGGATGCTGCCGGAAGCACAGCTTGACCGTTTTATGGTCTGTCTGAAACTTGGTTATCCCGAGATGGAGGAAGAGATTCATATTCTCAAGGGAATGCAGCGTCGTGAAGAAGTGAGGCCTGTGATTACGAAAGACGAACTGCTCGCCATGCAGCGGGAGGTGGATCATATTTTCGTACAGGAAGAACTGTACCAGTATGTGGGGGATCTGGCGGACAGGACAAGGAAACATCCGATGATTGACCTGGGCCTCAGTCCGAGGGGGACAATGAACGTTCTTCAGATGGCAAAGGCGGTGGCGTTTTTAAATCAGCGTTCCTTTGTCATTCCGGAGGACGTCAGGGAAGTTTTCGAGGATGTCTGTGTACACAGGGTTGTCCTTAACACAAAGGCGCGCGTAGCGCATAAAGATGTGGGACAGGTTCTTGAGGAAATCTTAAGGCAGGCGCCGGCGCCGAAGATTCTCAGACAGGTGTAAGATATGTGGAAAATGATACTGTATGTGCTGGGGACAGCGGGCATTTTTTATCTGGCAGTTTTATATCGGAGCAAAGGATTATTTGTTGTCTGCGGAGCGGCGGTTTTGCTACCGCTCCTGTTTCTGTGCCTGTTGCTTTATGTAAAACGAAAGCTGAAAACAGAGCTGATATTTTTATCTTATCCAATCGAACATACCGGAGACTACCAGGCGGGGATCCGTGTGGAAAATCCCACCGGTTTCTGGCTGCCCCGGGTTCAGGCCAAGATTGAGGTAAAGAACACAGCGACAGGAAAAAGCAAATGGTTAAAGGTCAGCGGCAGGATCCCTTCTGAGGATGTCACGGAACTGATCGGAACAATCCGCGAGCCGGAATTTGGCATGTGGCAGGCCAAGTGTAAGTATATTCGCTGTTTTGAGTGGACAAATTTCTGGTTTCTGCCACTGAGGGAAAAAGAGCAGAAACAGGTGATGGTTTTTCCAGCCGTGTATGAGACGAATATTAAGGTGGGAATTCGCACGCGCATGTTTTTGTCGGATGGGGAGCAGTATCATCCGCAGCTCAGTGGGGACGACCCTTCCGAGACATTGAAACTGCGCGAGTATCAAAAGGGCGACCGGATGAACCGGATTCACTGGAAGCTCTCAGCCAAAAATGACAACCTGATTGTGGCGGAGCTTGGAATGCCGATGGGGTGCAATATTGTGATTTTTTTGGATGCACAGCTGTCTGCAATGAAAAAAGAAGGGCAGCGCACTTACTGGGAAGTGATTCACAGCATCACGCAGGAGCTGTTGGAGCAGGAATGCGCCTTTTATCTGGTGTGGAAGGACAGAAAATACGGGGATATGCTGTGCAGGAAAGCTATCCGCAAGGTCGAGGATCTTCTGGATTTCTGGTGTGAGATTTCTCCGCTCAATATGGTAAAAGGAGTAGATTCCCGCGCGTATGCGGAGGCTTTTTTGGGAGAGATGTATGCCACACGGCTTGTATTGAACCAGGAGCTGGAACTTATCTGTAATGATAAGCTGGCAGACAAAATAATACCGGGGCAGGCAAAGAAGCATTTGACGGAACTGGAATTGTCGTTATAGATGGAAAGGCATTATTATGAATAAGAGAACCGGAAATAAGAGCATGGAAATCTTAAGAAAGCTGCAGGGAGCGTTCTGCCTGTTTTTGCTCGTATGCGGCCTGTCGCTCTGTCTGGAAAGCACGTTTGGAATTCCGGTTTCCTGGCAAGTGCGCCTTGTGACGGCGGCGCTGCTGGCAGTTTATGTGGAAACGGCCGGGCTTGGCAAATGGTGGGCGTTGTCCCTTGGCCTGATTTTTGCAGGCGCGCTGACGTTTGTCTGCGTCCAATATTTCGAGATTCTTCTGACAGGTGGGAAACAGTTTTTAAACCATGCACTGGCATTGATAAATGCCGAGTATCGAACGGATTATCTTCTGTTTTATCTGGAGGAGAAAGAAGATTATGCCAGCCTGATTGTCCTGTTTCTGGGCGTAATGCTCGGCGTTCTCGAAGGGCTGTTCCTTATCGTGAGCCGAAACCGAAAACATCATGTTCTGGCGGGGGCGGTGATACCGGTGCTTGTCATGGCGGCAGGGCTTTCCTTGGGCGTAAGAATTTCGTCCTGGGGAATCCTCTTACTGTTTGCGGGATTACTGGTAGAAATTTTCGATATCAGGGAGCGTGGGAATTTTCTGCCAGGCGTGTTTCTGGCAGTGAGCATTGCAGTGCCATCCCTGCTTGTCAGCAATGAAATGGTCTGGACGAAAACGCGTGCATGGAATGAAACCTGGTATGAGAAACAGATGGCGTTCGAAGACCGGATGATAGATGTGATGGAAAAAGTGCTGGATAGCTCGCTGTTTACCTATGGGCAGCAGCGCAAATACACGTTGAGCAATGAAGCGCCGGAGTACACAGGCAAAGAAATACTGGAGATTACGGTCGATTATCCGATTTCCAGTCCCGTATATCTGCGCGGCTTTGTGGGTGGAGCGTATGAGGATGGTACCTGGCAGCGTATTTCCAGACAGGAATTTTCGGATTGGGCGCAGCCAAGGGGCGGCGATGAAAAGACGTATGGCAAAATTGTCCAGAATTTCCCTTATGAAGTGACAAGTGACCCCACATACTGGTGGGTGCCAATTGGACGGGAGAAACATGTATCCATTCAGATGAAACGACAACTCAGGCAGTACACGCTGCTGCCATACTATTCAACGATTCCGGAAGGGGTTGAGCTGCAGGCGGATGGAATCTGCCCGCCCACGAAATCCTCCCGGTTTGAGTGGGATACTCTTTTAAATCTGCATGAGAGAGAATTGTCCGACTCAGACATGGTGTATCTGGACGGATATTCTCTGGACGCCAACATGATGCAAAAGCTGATTGTCTGGAACAGTTACAAAAACTATGCCAAGCGGATTTATACGAAATTGCCGGAAGAAGGATTGGAACAGCTGCGCGCTTACGCAAAGAAACAGAGACGGGAGAAAAAAACGTTTGAAGAAATATATGAGAGCCTTTGCGCGAAATTGGATGCGCTGGGAGGAGATGCGTGGGAATATACCCAGATGCTTGAAGTTTTAACGGAAGAGGAGATGGGGTTCTTTACCGGAGAAGTCACGGAGAAAACACATAATATCAACCGATTGGTTCTGGAACCATTATGGGAGAATAACCGCTACAGCCTGGATCTGGAAGAAATTCCGGATGGCAGGGATGGCGTAGAGTATTTCATGTTTGAACAGCATAAGGGCTATTGCGCGCATTTTGCCTCTGCGGCCACGCTCCTTTTTCGGATGAATGGCATCCCGGCGAGATATGCCAGCGGCTACCTGGTCCTGCCGTCGGATTTTACCAAAAACGAGGACGGCACGTGGACAGCGGTCGTTACGGATGAGCGGGCTCATGCGTGGTCAGAAGTCTTTTATGAAAACCTTGGGTTCTGTCCGGTTGAGACGACGCCGCCGGAATACAGGGAGCTTCTGGACAATATGGAGGAGGATCAGGATCTTGCTAAGGCACTGGCACAGAAAGACAGAGAGTACGAAAGGTTTCATGCGGACAAAAAGCAGGAACCAAAACAGCCGGAGCGCAGACCGCAGGAGAATGAGCAGAAGAAACAGACGGGCAACAGCAAACAGCCCCAAAAACCAAAACAGCCGGATGGGATGGCGGGATTTTTTTATCAATACCGCAAGGTTTGGATTCCCGTCGGCAGCGCAGCTTTACTCATGCTGTGTACAGGCCTTATTTTACAGCTGCGCAGAAAGCGGGTATTAAATCAGAGAAAGCGGAAATTTACCCAAAAGAACCGCACGAAAGCAGTCTGTGAGATTGGAAAGGAACTGGGAAAGATGCTGCGTCTCCTGGGGCAGAAACAAACCCCCGAGATGGATGATGAGAGGTATGGCATGATGTTACAGAAAGAACTTCCCGACAAAGACTGGCAGCAGGCATTCATCACCTTCCGGAAAGCGAGATTTTCAGAGCACGGCGTTACGGAAGATGAGTATCAGAATATCTGTCTTTTATACCGGCAGGTGGAGCAGGAACTTGTAAAAGGAAGGCGTTTCAGGAGATGGTATGTGAAGTGGGTGAAAATTTACTCTTGACAAGGAAAAGTACAATTGTATACAATTATTTTTAGTATGGGTGCAAAAAGAAAAAGCATGTAGCCGAGAAGGAGGGATGTCTTGAGTGAGGTAAACTTCTTATTAGGACAGAAAATATTTCAGAAGATCCGGCAGGATATCATAACCGGAAAGTATGACAGGGATGAGGAGCTGAAGGAACTTCAGATTGCGTCTGAGATAGGGGTCAGCAGGACGCCTGTCCGGGAGGCATTGCGCCAGTTGGAGCGTGAGGAACTTGTCACAATTATCCCCAACAAGGGGACTTATGTCCTTGGGGTCTCGACACAGGATATGAAAGATATTTATGAAATCCGTGCGGCCCTGGAAGGGCTCTGCGCCAGGCGCGCAGCGCAAAGAGTGACGAAGGATACGCTGGAAGCATTGGAAGAGGTTTTATATCTGGCGAGGTTCCATCTGGAAAAAGGACATCAAAAACAGCTGATAGAGCTGAGTGGCAAATTTCATGAGATTTTGTATGAGTTAAGCGGCGGCAGGATGCTGCAACGAATTCTGCAAAATTACTACCTCTATCTGGAGCGCGTGCGCAATTTTCTTTTTTCCGATCCAGGAAATGCATCGGCGGCAGTCGAGGGACATCAGCAGATTCTGGACGCCATTAAGGAGAAGGATGAGGAGAAGGCGGAGTATGCAGCCACAATGCATATCACCAATACAATCAGGAAGATAGATTCCTATGGATGGGAGAATTTAACAGGAGGACAGAAAGATGGAGAAAATTAAAATGACAACCCCTTTGGTGGAGATGGACGGAGATGAAATGACCCGGATTCTCTGGAAGATGATCAAGGATGAATTGCTTTTGCCATTCATTGATTTAAAGACAGAATACTATGACCTGGGACTGGAATACCGGAACGAGACGGATGACCAGGTGACATTCGATTCAGCGAACGCCACCAAAAAATATGGCGTTGCCGTGAAATGTGCAACGATTACGCCGAATGCGGCGCGCATGACGGAATATGATTTGAAGGAAATGTGGAAAAGCCCCAACGGAACCATCCGTGCGATTTTAGATGGAACGGTGTTCCGCACGCCGATTACGGTCAGGGGCATTGAGCCTTGTGTGAAGAACTGGAAGAAACCGATTACGATTGCACGTCATGCTTACGGCGACGTGTATAAGGCAAGCGAGATGAAGATCCCGGGCGCGGGAAAATGCGAGCTCGTATATACGGCAGAGGATGGAAGCGAGACGCGGGAATTAATTCACAATTTCACGGGCGCGGGAATCATTCAGGGGCAGCATAACTTAAACGACTCTATTGAGAGTTTTGCAAAGAGCTGTTTTAATTATGCGCTGGACACAAAACAGGATTTGTGGTTTGCAACCAAGGACACGATATCCAAGAAATATGACCATACGTTTAAAGATATCTTCCAGGAAATCTATGACAGGGAATACGACGATAAATTCAAAGCGGCCGGCATTGAGTATTTTTACACGCTGATTGATGATGCGGTTGCAAGAATCATGAAAGCGGAAGGCGGATTTATCTGGGCATGTAAAAATTACGACGGAGACGTCATGAGCGACATGGTGAGCTCCGCATTCGGTTCCCTTGCCATGATGACCTCTGTGCTGGTATCACCGGAAGGTTATTATGAATATGAGGCGGCGCACGGAACCGTACAGCGCCATTACTACAAACATTTAAAAGGCGAGGAGACGTCCACGAATTCCGTGGCGACCATTTTCGCATGGACCGGCGCGCTTAAGAAACGTGGAGAGCTTGACAACATACCAGCGCTTTCAGAGTTTGCGGATAAGCTGGAGCGGGCATGCCTGTCTACGATTGAGTCCGGAAAGATGACGAAAGACCTTGCACTGATTACGACATTGGACAACCCCACAGTATTGAACAGCGAGGGATTTATCAAGGCAATCCGCGAGACATTGGAAGGAATGCTGTAAGCAGAACGGAGGAGACTATGATTTTAACATGCCAGGATATCTGCAAAGCTTTTGGCACAGATGAAATCATACAACATGCGTCTTTTCATATTGAGGAAAATGAAAAGGCGGCGATTGTAGGAATTAACGGAGCAGGGAAGACAACCCTGCTTCGGATTATTATGAGAGAGCTTGAGGCGGATCAGGGACAGGTGATCCTTGCAAAGAACAGGACCATTGGCTATCTGCCTCAGAATCCTGATATAGAAGGAAACAGGACAATTTATGAGGAGGTTCTTTCTGCGAAGGAAGAACTGATTTCCATGCAGGAAACACTGATTTCCATGGAGCAGAAAATGAGCAGCCTGGGAGGCGGGGAGCTGGAAAGCTTTATGGAGAGTTATAACCGCCTCAATCTGGAGTTTGAGCGGCTTGGGGGCTCTTCTTATAAGAGTGAGATCACAGGCGTTTTAAAGGGACTGGGATTTACCGAGGAGGAATTTAGTAAGAACATGCAGGCGTTGTCCGGCGGTCAGCGTACCAGAGTCTGCCTGGGAAAGCTTTTGGTGACGAAACCGGATGTGATTCTTCTGGATGAGCCGACGAACCATCTGGATATCGGCTCCATTACCTGGCTGGAGACATTTCTGCTGAATTACAAAGGCGCGGTCGTCATTGTCTGCCATGGACGGCACCCCCGGCGGTTACTATATCTATGAAATCGACGGCGACAAGATCGACTGGTACTACAAAGTGCTCGGCCGAGACAGGAGCTATCAGTTCGAGATTTATCCCCGCGGCCGCTCGCGCCAGCATCCCGAAGCGGTTGTAGCCAACATCTGGAATGTCGACTCTACATGGAAGATCGAATGG
>CAJUOE010000095.1 GCA_910587895.1 uncultured Lachnospiraceae bacterium | reverse complement strand
TAAGAAAGATACAAACACCACGGAAAGAGTTATTTCATGTGTGAGTTTACCATACTTTCCAGAGGTTTACCATACGATTATGATGAATTTTATTGAAATTGTTTTATGCCGCTTTGAATCCTGTTTCTCCCGGAAAGCTGCCTTCCGCTGGTTTGTTACCATTACGGTCGGTCTTATGCTCCGTTCCGATAAACTTGGTGTCACTTCCGTTATCCGTGACCTTGCCTTAAGCCCGGACTGCTATGACTCCATGATCCATTTCTTCAGATCTTCCGCCTGGTCCTTAGAAAATATACGGGAGCGTTGGTTTTCTATTGTTAAGGAATCTTTCCCTATTTACAAGGAAGGTAAGTTCTGCGTTCTTATAGGAGATGGGGTGAAGCAGTCAAAAGAAGGTCGCCGGATGCCTGGAGTGAAAAAGCTTTTCCAGGAATCTGAAAATTCTGCAAAACCTGAGTACATCCACGGTCATATGTTCGGCGGCCTCGGCATCCTTGTCGGAAGCGTCAGGCAGTGGGCCTGTATCCCCCTGTCCATCCGTCTCCATGATGGGCTCCAGGCCGCAGCAGAATGGAAAGGTGCCTGCATCTGTGCTTCTTCCCATGTGGTGCAGATGGTAGAAGATGCTTACCGTGCTGCCTGTACTTTTGGGGATTCCCTGCTCCTCCTGGACAGGTATTTCCTTACCGTTCCGGCACTGGAAAAACTGGCGGCCCTCAACAAGAATGGGAATACACGCATGGAGATCGTCACGAAAGCAAAGAAATCCTGTGTTGCCTTTGAGAAACCTTCCCCGCGTAAGGCTGGAAGAGGACGTCCGCCTAAAAAAGGGCCTGCTGTCCATCTGAAAGAACTATTTCTTTCCCATAAGGAAAATTTCCAGGAAGCAGAGATCGGGCTCTATAGCCGGAAAAAATTCATACGCTATTATTGTACCGATCTGCTGTGGGGACAAGGGCTGTATCAGGAGCTGCGCTTTGTCCTGGTGGAAATGGACGGGGTCCAGAGCATCCTGGCCAGCACCAGCCTGGAACTGGAGCCGTTGTCCATCATCAGGCTTTACAGTTACAGGTTCCGGATCGAATGTACTTTCCGGGAGCTGAAACAGCAGACCGGGGCATTCTGTTACCGATTCTGGTCAAAGCATATGCCAAAACTGAACCATTACCAGAAAAAAGGGGAACCCACGGCACTTGAGCGTGTGGAAAGGGAAAAATCCCGCCGGAAAGTATTGGAAGCCGTACGTGCTACTGAGATGCACATGGCGCTGTCCTGTATAGCAATGGGAATATTGCAGGGTCTTTCCGTCAGTTATACCGGAGAGATCAGCCCCAGCCAGCTTCGCTACCAGAGGACACCTGCCAGAGGGAGGGTATCAGAAGCAGCCGTCATGCATTATTTGCGGAAGTATTTTTTCTGCCTTTTAGGGAGACAGCCGGAATTGCGCATAACGCAAATAATTCAAGAACAGCAGGATGAGTCTGGAACTTACTGGGGTTCATGGGCTTCTTAAACGACACAAACTTTTTACTCACAAGAAATATATATAATTCCCCAAAAATAACCAGCAAAATAAATGTAATTAAATTCCTTAGCCCTGAGCCTTCACCTGTAGATGCCCTGGCTAATAAAGTCCTGACAAACAAAAATGAAAAAATGCAGACCATCAAAAAACAAGATACAGATAAAAATTTTCTTGTATGCATAAAAATATATAAGACATAGATTGCAATTATACATATATTGGAATACCACAATATATTAGCCAGGCTACTAAGAAAACTCAGCTTATTCAATTGCGCAATTCGCTGGAAATTGGAGATTCCAATAAAAGGGATAATGAGTAAAAATAAAAATATATACTTAACTAAATAAGAAACATTTATTTTAAGTTGTCGCATTTTCTCACCTTATCCTGCAAAATTCCTGATCAACTCATACCACTGTTGTGCTGATATTTTCCAACTAAATTTTTCCAGTATTTTCTCCGGTGCTCCAACTTGTTCATTTAATATTTCATCTAAACAGTAGTCATATTTCATTGGATCTATATAATGTGCACAATCTTCGTATATCTCCGGAAGAGAAGATGTATCTGAAATTATGATAGGAACTCCATTATATAATGCCTCTAACGGAGGTATACCAAATCCTTCCATCAAGGAAGGAAACAGAAAGGCTTTACAATTTTGAAACAAAGCAGACATTTCTGCATCGTTTACAAATCCTGTGTAAATTATATTATTATTTTTTCCGTAATAAAATTGAAATTCTTCATTACATATTGCATCACTGGCAGCCGGTGTGAAAGAAGGGGATGAGGTGATCACAACACCCATTACTTTT
>CAJUOE010000094.1 GCA_910587895.1 uncultured Lachnospiraceae bacterium | reverse complement strand
TGGGAGAAAGAGGTCAACGAGTTGTCAAAGGCAGCGGAGA
This sequence comes from uncultured Lachnospiraceae bacterium, assembly GCA_910587895.1. Classification (GTDB taxonomy): domain Bacteria; phylum Bacillota; class Clostridia; order Lachnospirales; family Lachnospiraceae; genus Petralouisia. Next base: position 9,894 of record CAJUOE010000094.1, on the reverse strand, counting down.
CATTGTATAAGAACTATCAGAGCGATATGGTCTTCCTGACCGACGACCAGAAGAAGAAACGCGAGGAGGAGATTGTAGCCAAGGAGGCAGAGGAGCTGGCGGGTGAGTTTGAGATTAGGGAAGAGGTAGACGAGCAACTCGAGCCAGAGGATGCTGAAGAGTATGAAGCGCTAGGAGCGGGCGGGACATCGGAGGAAGCGGGAAGGCCGAGTTTGCGTGAAAAGTTCCGCAAAAAAAGGTTGTCGAAGAAAGAGGCTCTGAAAAAACAGCACAAGTGGACGATGCCGATTTGGTTGAGGGTGAGTGCGTCCGTGCTTTTGATAGCGGGGCTTTCGATTGTGTTCACGTGGTTTATTTTGTGGCGGTCAAACTTATGCGATGCGGGAGTGACGAATACTTTTATCGGGGAAAAACCACGACTTTTTGCGTATAGTTGTATGATAGTTTTTGCGCTCATGGCGTCGCTCGCGGCGATTACTTGGCGGCCGTTTTTTAGCATTGGGATTTCATTTTTGGCATTTTTGAAAAACCGTCGTATTGCCCCACGAAAAGGGAAACATGACACGCCCATTGTTTGGCAGTTCTCGGTTTTTGGGTGGTGTGGGAAATGAATGTCTATAACGTGATTGACGGCAGATACCGCAGAACATACGCCATCCTATTCTGTATAGCAAAGTATGGAAAAGCGGTCATGCCGGAGAGCATGACTGCTGATTGCGTTAAGCTGTTTATCCCAAAACAAGCTCGTAAAGATGAAATGGCATGGGAATACCTATATCGACATAAGTAATATCCACAGTATCCACATATTTAAAACCGTATGACTGATACATTTTGACAGGTATATCATTCCCTTTCAGACAGTCTAACCGTATTGCTTTCCAACCTCTGCTTCTTGCTGTCTGGATTGCATGTTCGACAAGCTGCTTTGAATATCCACGCCCGCCATAATCCGGCAGAACACGAAGTGCGTGCATAATGACTACTTCATTTTTTGCGGCGTTGATTTGCCAGTGAACTGTATTATATGCTCTGTCGCAATCATGGTTTAGAATATATGCTGCAACGATTTTATTATCTTCTATGCCGATAAATTGACATCCGCCTTTGATAGCTTCCTCTACCATTGCTTGCGAGGGAAAACCACCTTTATCCCCGTTTGGCAGGAAACTTTTTTCACCAAGGACATCACACATTACACTGTAAAAAGACATTAGCTCTGTCAAATTGTCATTTGTAGCCTGTGCAATTTTCATTTATTACACCACCTTAGTAGACAGATGTTGATGAAAATAGTTTACCACAGAAAAAATAAAATTTCCACCATCAACTCGAACGATAAGCCTTGATATCATGCTTATGTATGGTAAAGAAGCAAGAAACCGAAAACAAGAGATAGACCGCCAGCACCACACTATTCTGGTATAAATCCCGCATTTCCAAATCGAAATGGAAAAACCATAAAAGAAATGTTATAATTTGAAAATCTCTGGAATGGGTTAAATCTGAAACGGAGATAATTGCGGTTTTTTCCCTAATGTCGCCATATTGAGCGCAAATGTAAAGATATGTTGATAGAAAAAATAACTAAAATCATTTAGAATCACGATTAAGGAGGACAACGAAAATGAAAATTGGAAATAAACTCAACCAATTAAGAAAACTTTCAGGAATGACACAGGAACAATTAGCTGAGAAAATTGACGTGTCCAGACAGACAATTTCCAAATGGGAGTCAGACAGCACCTCTCCCGATTTAGAAAGTATCGTTAAAATAAGCAGGATTTTTCATGTGTCATTAGATGATTTGCTTACGGAGGCGGAAACAAGTGTGACAAACAGAAATGATGAACAGATTACTTTAGAAGATTTGATGAAAATAAATCTTCATAACAGAAAAATGACGCTGTTACTCATTGGCGGATTGATTTTTGTTATGGTCAGCGTATTAAATTTTGCCTATGTGATTGCGTTACAAAGCACAACGCTCAGTACCCAGTATATGCTGTACCGATATATTGCAACAGGGCAATATGCAGACGCTCCCGTTGATTATATGCGATTAATGATTCCGTCTATGATTACCGGTGCGATCGGACTGGTACTGTTTGTAAGTTATGTCATTGAAAATAGAAAAAAAGGAGACTGAAAAATATGTATAAGACAAAAAAGGTTGTTTCATGTTTCGTTTTATGTGTGCTCATCTTTTCGCTATGTGCCTGTGGGAAAGAAAGTAAAGATAACGCTGACATTTACGGGGAAACCATTGGAGGATTGGAGGACAATGAGCTTTTTGTAACGATTGATACGAATGCCCCTTTGCCGGTTTTACTTGTTACATCACAGGTGTATGATGAAGGGACAGGAAAACAGGCGGCACTTGATTGTGATGTATATTATTTGGTAGACAAAGAAGTTAAAAACATAGGGTCGATAGAGAGTATGGGAACGGCATATCCTATATCCTATGATGAAACAGGCATCTATACGGCTTCCGGTCACGCTATGCAGCGTTTTGAGGTTGAGAAATCCGGTACACTTAAGTTGGCAGAAGTAATTAACGAACAATTTGATGAAAACGGAAACGCTGCTTATACCATGACAAAGGAGAATGAAACAAAAACAATTTCAGAAGAAGATTATTATGCCGCATTTGAGAAATACAGCAATGCTACAATTGTAAGTTTTGCTTATGGTGCATCAGACGCAGCAAGATAATTCTTTTACAAATGATTTACAGATACGAATAGCACAGAATAAAGAGCAACAGCCCCAATCATTATCGCTTGCCAGTTAAAAACTGAATAGCCGCCGCTATATAGAATGGCACCCCAAGACAGGAAATTGACAAAAAATTTCCTGTTTTTTTGCTCCCATTTTTGGCATTTTAAAAATCGCCAGTGCTGGTCTGAAAATTGTAGTGGATAATGAGGCTTCTGGAAGAGATGCAAGATATTCTTTCACTCACCCATAGTAGCTTCTTAGAAACTTGTTGGCACCCGTTTCATTGCTATCAATGACGGCGTAGACTTCGCTCATTTTATCCAAAAACAATTTAGCATATTGGATAAGCTGTATCTAATATGCTGTTATGAGTAGGTTGTAGAACATTGTTTGAACTGATTATATGCAGGAGGGACAGCCGATTGAAAAATGACAAGCAGGAAACTACACGCTATACCATTGAAAGAGAATTTTTAGCCAAGATCACTGTCGCAGAGCTTGTAAACCGTATTATTCAGACCCATGTAAAAGAACAAACTGAAAAAGATGTTGTTTCTCCGTGAAAAAGCAATGGAAAATTCGCTTCTTTGTAGTAAAATACGATCAAGGGAAGCGGTTGAAAGGTAAAAGATTATGAGAAAACATATACTTTTCAACGTGGCTGAATATATTAGGTTATCAAGAGAGGACGGCGATAAGGCAGAGAGTGACAGTATTGGAAATCAGAGGAAACTGATTACAGATTACTTAAAAGACAAGGACGACTTTGTTTTGTATGACACCTACATAGATGACGGCTTTACGGGAACAAATTTTAAGCGTCCGTCATTTAAGAGAATGATTGCAGACATAGAAGCCGGAAAAGTGAATTGTGTCATTGTGAAAGACCTTTCGCGGTTCGGACGTGATTACATTGACACAGGAAAATATTTGGAACGCTATTTCCCGGATCACGAAGTGCGTTTCATTTCCATTACGGATAATATTGACAGTATGAAGCAGGCTTATGATATGCTGCTGCCGATTAAGAATATCTTTAACGAGCAGTATGCAAGGGACATTTCAAAAAAAGTCCATGCTTCCATGAAAACCAAACAGAGAGCAGGGGAATTTATAGGGGCGTTTGCTTCCTATGGATATAAGAAATCTTCTGCTGATAAAAGCAAGTTGGTTATTGATGAATACGCAGCCGGAGTTATCCGCAAAATCTTCAAACTTTATATAGAGGGATATGGGAAAATCCGTATTGCGGCTATACTGAATGAAGACGGAATTGTATGCCCGTCTGAATACAAAAAGTTAAACGGAGATAATTACAGAAACAGCAACCGTTTAGACAGTACCTCTTACTGGACGTACTCAACTATAAACCGTATTTTACAAAATGAAATGTATATCGGTAATATGGTGCAGAACAAGAAAATCCAGAGAATGAGAGGGAAATCAAAAGCCCAAGACAAAGAAGATTGGATTGTGGTAAAAGGCACACATGAAGCGATCATTGATAATGAAACATGGAACAAAGTACAGGATTTGTTAAAGCGCAGGACACGCAATCTTGACTTAAACAGCAACATGAGTATTTTTGCAGGTTTTTTGAAATGTGGGGATTGTGGCAGGGCTTTAACAAAGAAAATCGGAACACCGGGACACGGCGGCGGTATTGTCAATTACTATTGCGGGACGTATGTACGCTCCGGCAGACAATATTGTACTCCGCACCCTATACCGCATTTGGTTTTGGAAAAAATCATTTCGGAAGATTTGAAAGCTATCATGCAGAACGTTGACAATATGCGCGAAGTCATTGAACAGAACCAAGAGGCAGCCGTTACAGTAAAGCGGGTAAATGAAAATGAGAAAAACCGCCTGACCGCTGAACTGGAAAAAGTACGGAAGCTGAAAAAAGCGGTTTACGAAGATTACCGAAGCGAATTAATTTCCAAAGATGAATTTGTCACATATCGGCAGGATTACCTAAAGAAAGAAGCATTACTGGAAAAGCAGCTTAAAAGCATGGATAACAGGCAGGACGAAGCTACGCCGGATATTTTTGACAGCCCGTGGATAAAACGCCTGTTAGAGCTTAGAGCTATTGAAAAATTGGACAGGGATATTGTAGTGGAAATGATACATGAAATAACGGTATATGAAAACCACAAAATCAAGATCACATACAATTTTTCAAGTGAGTTAGAAACGCTTTTCAAAACGGTTTACACCAACAAAGAGAATATCGGCTGATGTATCAAACATCAGCCGAAAATAGCAAAAAATTCACATCTGCAAGATACGGTTACACAAAATAAAGTGTATCTTATCCGTACCATTTTACCGCAAGTTACCGCCGCCCCAAGCCGCATCGAAGCTCAAGGCCACCTGTTTCTTATCTGTCTCCACACAGTAAATGGGAAGCTCCCGTCCGCCCACCGAGCTGCTGACAGTGATGGAATCCGGCAGGAACCTCACAATCCCCTGAATCAAAGCCACTGACGCCAGCAGAAAGGCAGCCGATTTCGCTGTCTGCACAGCCACATTTTTCAAAAACTGTTCCCGCTTATATTCTTTCTTCGTCTGCGGACGCTCCGCCGCGCTCACAGAGCCGCAATACTGCCCGCACCCTCTCTGCCGCTTTCGCTCCTCGTTCCATGCCTCCACCTTTTCCGGCTCGGGCCAGCCTCCCTGCATCCGTCCTCTGCGCTCCCGCTGTATTTTATATTCCAGTTCCCCCATCGCAAGCTTAAACTTATCGTTCCATTTCCTTTTTTCCGCCATGACAGTCTCCCGCATATACTTTATTTCAATATATGCGGGAAACCCGCAGATTTTGTACCTATTTTCTTCCGAATGCCGGGGAATCATCACAGGAAAGGGCAGCCTCCGCAAAGAGACTGCCCATAAACATCCTTTTCGCTATTCACTTTTTAATTGGAATCGACAATCCGTTTACAGCATCTTTTTCATCTCATCCGCCACGAACTGTACCTTGGTGCCCACGATAACCTGCACCGCAGTCTTGCTGGGTCTCATAACGCCCGCCACACCCGCGGACTTGATCTTCTTCTCATCCACCTGCGTGTAATCGTTAATCTCCAGACGGAGTCTTGTGATACAGTTGTCAAGGGACTTCACATTGTCCTTGCCGCCGAGACCTTCCAGAATGATGGACGCCACCTCGGTGAAATTGCTGTTGGAGAGTACGGCTTTCTTCTCCGTCTCCACATCGTCATCCTCTCTGCCGGGTGTCTTTAAGTCAAACTTCACGATCGCGAAGCGGAATACTACATAGAACACTGCAAATGCTGCAATACCCAGAGGAATGATCATCCAAGTATTTGCCGCAGCCGGCAGGGATGCCGAGAACAGAAGGTCTGTCGCGCCGGCCGAGAAGCTGAATCCTGCACGGAAGCCGAGCAGCACGGTAACCGTCGTAAAGATACCGTAAAGCAGCGCATAAATCAGATACAGAGCCGGTGCAAGGAACATGAAGCCGAACTCGAAGGGCTCGGTAACGCCGCAGACAAATGCACAGACAGCCGCGGAAGCAACCAAACCGATCGCCACTTTCTTCTTATTGCTCTTCGCCGTGTGAATCATAGCAAGCGCCGCGCCCGGAATACCGAACATCATACAAGGGAAGAATCCCGACATATACATACCAAGGCTCCATGTAACATCCGCACTCGTATTGCCCGACCAGAAATTGGTCAGGTCACCGAGACCAACCGTGTCAAACCAGAATACGTTGTTCAGTGCGTGGTGCAGACCCGTAGGAATCAGCAGTCTGTTCAAAAATGCGTAGATACCTGCGCCAACCGCTCCCATACTTACAATGCCGTTACCTATTGCAAGCAGTGCGCCATATACAACAGGCCATACAAACAGCAGGATTGCCGATGTAACAATTGCTACGACACCGGAGATAATTGCCACGCAGCGCTTGCCGCTGAAGAAGGACAGCCAATCCGGCAGCTTCGTGGACTTAAACTTGTTGTAGCAGGTTGCACCGATAATACCGGACAGGATACCGATAAACGGATTCGCAATCGCCGAGAAGGCCAGCGTCTTGTTCGCATCGTCCGCGATGGAGGAAATCAATGTGGTAACCACCCCTACAGAGAGCAGGTTCGTAATCATCAGCCAGGATGCCAGCGCCGCCAGACCTGCCGTACCGTCATGGTCATCCGCCATGCCGACGCCGACGCCGATTACAAACAGGAGCGCCATATTGTCGATCAGCGCGCCGCCCGCTTTCACCAGGAAAAATCCCAGCAGATTCAAAAAGCCGTTCATGTCACCGCCCTGCATCGTCGCCGGACACAGCGCATAACCGATTCCCATCAGAATACCGCAGATCGGCAGACAAGCCACCGGCAGCATCAGAGATTTACCCAGTTTCTGTAAATATTTCATCATAAGCACTACCTCCCAATCGTTTTATACTTTTATAAGTTTTCTTCAAAGAATTTTGCGAGCGCATCATGCGCGGCATCCTCATCCTCACCCTCAATCCGGCAGACAACCTCCGCGCCCTGCTTGATTCCGAGCCCCATCAGCTTGATTAATTTCTTCGCTTCAGCGCTCTTTCCCCCGGACTCAACCGTAATACTGCTGGTAAACTCGCCCGCCTTCTTTACCAGCAGACCCGCAGGTCTGGCGTGCAGCCCTACCGGATCCTTGATGACATACGTAAATTCCTTCATTTCCTATACCCTCCCTCTCACTTTTATTTATACGTGCCTTCGAAGTCCCTCAGAACCAGGTATGAGGCGGCTCCAAAAGCCCCTTCATGGCAGCGCTCTCACCGCCCCACGTACCTTGAGTACCGCTGATGCCGCAACGCTCAGCTCATCCACGCCGATCTTCAAAAACCACTCCGTCAGCTCCGTATCGGCGCCAAGCTCTCCGCAGATGCCTGCCCAGATACCCGCCTCATGAGCATTCCTTACAGTCATCTCAATCAGCCGAAGCAGCGCTTCATGGTGGGTATCGCAGATGCTTTCCAGCTTCTGGTTCTGTCTGTCTACCGCCAGCGTATACTGTGTCAGATCGTTGGTTCCTATGCTGAAAAAGTCCACTTCCCTCGCCAGCTTATCGGAAATCACAGCCGCCGCAGGCGTCTCGATCATAATGCCAAGTTCCGGCTCACCGACAGGATAGCCTTCCTTTGTAAGCTCCTCCTTCACCACCTCCACAATCTGCCTGATCCGCTTCACCTCATCCACCGATATAATCATGGGGAACATAATGGCCAGCTTTCCGTGCGCAGATGCGCGGTATAACGCCCTGAGCTGGGTGATAAATATCTCCTCGCGATCCAGACAGATGCGGATCGCCCGATAGCCGAGAGCCGGATTTTCTTCCGGTTCCAGCCCGAAATAATCCACCTTTTTATCCGCCCCGATATCCAGCGTGCGAATCACAACCTTCTTTCCTTCCATCTTCTCGAGAACAGTTTTATAACTCGCATACTGTTCCTCCTCCGACGGAAAAGTGGTTCTGCCCAGATAGAGAAATTCGCTACGGAAAAGGCCGATCCCGCCGGCATCCGCCGCGCAGGCCGCGTCCGCATCCTCCACATTCCCGATATTAGCAAAAATATCTATCCGCTTCCCGCTCTGTGTGACATTGTCCTGCCCTTTCAGTTTCTCGAGCGCTTCCAGATCCGCTACCCACTGGTTTTTCCGCACAACCTTTTCGGAAAGTATCTCCTCCTCAGGCTCCACGAGAAACTCACCCTCAAATCCGTCCACCACACAGCTCTTTCCATGCAGCTCATCCGAAAGGTCAATGTTCACGTTCACCAGCGCCGGCAGATTCATGCTTCTTGCCAGAATCGCCGTGTGGGAATTGGCCGATCCTTTCACAGTCACAAATCCGAGAATTTTCTTTTTGTCAAGCTTCACCGTCTCGCTGGGCGTCAGATCCTCCGCCACCAGAACCACCGGCTCATCCGAGTTGATCTCCTCCTCAGGCAGATCGAGAAGAATACGGATCACTCTCTGGGAGATATCCCGGATATCCGCCGCACGCCCTCTCATATACTCGTCGTCCATCGCCGCGAACAGCTCCGCAAACTGTGTTCCTGCCTGATCTACCGCGTACACCGCATTGTAACCGTTCTCGATCTCCCCTACGGCAGTTTCCAGATAATCCTCATCTTCCAGAAGCATTCTGTGTACGTCAAAGATAGCGGCATGATCCTCTCCCACGTTCTGCAGAGCATCGTCATAAAGTCGTGTGAGCTGTGCCTTCGCGCGGTCCACGGCATCGATAAACCGCTCCTTCTCAGCCGCCGCGTCCGGCACCTTCTCGTCCGTCACCTGAATCTCTACCTTTTTATAAAGGTATACCCTTCCTATGGCAATTCCCCTCATCACGCTTTTTCCAATATATTTATCCATCCCCACCTCCGCTGAGTCAAGACACTTATTTTTTGAGAATCAAAACCGTATCCCCGGTCTCCACATCTCCGGCTTCCGCCATCGCCACCTCCGCGAAATCATCAGTGTTGCAGATAACAATCGGCGTGATTATGTCAAATCCCTCCGCTTTGATCTGTTCCAGATCGGCTTCCAGAAGCAGGTCACCCTTTTTCACCTGCTGCCCTTCCTCCGCATGAATCGTAAAATGTTTCCCGTTCAGCTTCACCGTATCCAGTCCGATATGCAGAAGCACCTCCACGCCGTCCGCAGAAGTGATCGCCGCAGCATGCCCGGTGGGAAACACCGTGGTGACCGTGCCGTCCACCGGCGAGAAGAACTGATTACCCGTGGGAATGACCGCCGCACCCTGCCCCAGAATCCCATCCGAAAACGTAGGATCGCTGACCTCGCTCAAAGGAACCAGCCGGCCGGCTGCCGGTGCGCAGACCTGTATTCCATCCTCCTTCTTTCCAAAAATATTTTTTATAAATCCCATATTCCGCTCTCCTTTTTTGCAATTTTTATAATTTTTCTGCACCAACATTTCTATTACTATAGCATTTTAAACAAATTGTGTCAACTAAATAAATTTTTTATTGTTATTTCTGCTTATTTCCTCAAAAAATTCCCCTTGTATTTTTATGCATATTTTATACATTATAAAAAAGAAGAAAAACTTAAATTTTTTTGCTCCAACCCCTTTACAAATCAAGGGAAAAGACGAAATAATAGATATAAGACTAAT
>CAJUOE010000093.1 GCA_910587895.1 uncultured Lachnospiraceae bacterium | reverse complement strand
TTTGGGCGCCAAAATATGGATGACTACTACAAAAGCAAAACATATCTATACAGATGTCTCCTTCGGACCTGATGATTATATTATGTTTGGCAAAGAAAGCGCCGGAATTCCCGAAGAAATTTTGGTTGACTATGAAGAAACCTGCATCCGCATCCCCATGCTGTCTCAAATACGTTCCCTTAATCTTTCCAACTCTGTGGCCATAGTCCTTTATGAGGCGCTGCGCCAGCAAAGTTTCTCAAATATGCAGTTGGAAGGGGAACTTCACAGACTTCACTGGAAAAAATAATATTTTCCATAAAAATCTTATTCTCCTCCTATAAGACACAAAAAAGGATAAGACCATCCTTATCCTTTTCTCCATTACTATATATAGTTACCGTTTTTTTCCTTTTTATTCCTCTGACGCTACTTTGTATTATAGATTCCCGTCAGATAGACCTGTTTTGCCAGAGAACCCTCGCGCAGTTTTTCATAGGCTTTCTGCGCCGATTTCTCATCTTCATACAGGCCAAACACAGTAGGACCGCTGCCGCTCATCATGGCGCCAAGCGCGCCCATTTCCAGCATTTGATCACGAATCTCAGCTATGACCGGATAATTGGGAATCGTCACCGTCTCCAGCACATTTCCCATATTGGCGGCAACCTTATGCAGGTTTCCCTCCCGAAGCCCCTCCAGCACCATGTCAATCTGCGGATGCCTGTCAATCTTATCAAGCTCAAGATTTTCATAGACAAATTTGGTGGAAACGCTGATGGGCGGTTTCGCCACCACAACGCTGCAGGCAGGCATAGGCGAAAGAGGCGTAAGCCGCTCCCCAATTCCCTCTGCAAGCACTGTCCCGCGCATAATGCAGTACGGTACGTCCGCTCCAATCTGCACGCCGCGTTTCATCAGCTGCTGTTTCGACAGCTTCAACTGGAACATGCGGTTCATTCCGTACAACACCGCCGCAGCGTCGGCGCTGCCCCCCGCCATTCCCGCCGCCACCGGAATGAACTTCTGCAAGTCAATAAAAACTCCCTCTTCCAGATGAAACTCGTCCATCAGCAATTTGGCCGCGCGATATGCCAGATTGTTCTCATTCTCCGGCACATAAAAGAGGTTGCTCTTAATCTCTATTCCCGGCTCCTGTGTTTTTTTCATGGTAATCTTATCATACATTTTAAGCGTCTGCATCACCATGCGTACTTCATGGTAACCATCCTCCCTGCGCCTTAAGACGTCCAGTCCCAGATTAATCTTTGCAAGCGCTTTCAATCTTATCTCTAACATAGATTTCTCCTTTGTTCCGATTCATTGATGCTGATTCTATTCTAACCATTCCAAACATTTCCGTCAATTTTTTTCTGAGAAACCTGCAACTTTCCTCCTTCGTGAATCGCATATATTTTTCAGAAACAGTGTTAATTTTTTCCTCCCTCTTCCGATATAAGTAATGAGAACTATAAATCCAAGGTTACGGACAACCAAATATATTGCCAAGGAGGGAAATATTATGAGTGTATATGGTGTAAACAGCACAACAGCTTATACCCCAACATATCAGACAACAACCAATGCGAATGCAGACACGAAGAAAGCAGCGGAAGACAAGAAAGAAAAAGAAGAAGGCGTCGTATATAACAAAGGCACTTCCTCTACAAAGGCTACGTATGCCAAAGAAGATGTCATTGCCCGTTTAAAGAAGGATGCAGAAGACAGAACTTCCCAGCTGAGAAGTCTGGTACAGCAGATGATGGGCAATCAGGGTAACAAAATCGGACAGGCGGACGACATGTGGCGTTTCCTCGCCAAAGGCGATTTTACCGTTACTCCCGACGTTAAGGCTCAGGCACAGAAAGATATCGCAGACGATGGATACTGGGGTGTAGAGCAGACTTCCGACCGTATTATTGAATTTGCAAAAGGTCTGGTAGGCGACGATCCTGAGAAGGCAGAACAGATGCGTGCTGCTTTTGAAAAAGGCTTTAAGGCAGCTACCAAATCCTGGGGCTCCAAATTACCGGATATCTCCCAGAGAACATACGACGCTGTAATGTCCAAGTTTGATGACTGGGCAGGCGTTGAGCAGAAAGCTTAATTTTAAGAACAACAGCATTTTGCATATAACAATGGAAGATGGCTGAAAGCAACAAGGAAACCCTCACTTTCACGCACGATAGTACATGGAAGTGAGGGTTTTTGTATCACAGAAAGGACAACATCTATGGCAATCATGCTTCTCCTATGCTGCGCCGTCATCCTGTCCTGCATCATAGCAAACCGCTTTTCCAGTAAATTCGGAATGCCCGCTTTGCTGTGTTTCATGGCGCTGGGTATGGTATTCGGCTCTGACGGGCTGTTTAAAATCTCTTTTAACAACTATACGATGACAGAACAGCTCTGTACCATTGCACTGATTTTTATCATGTTTTACGGCGGTTTCGGAACGAAATGGCAGACTGCGCGTCCCGTGGCAGGAAAAGCAGTCCTGCTCTCCACGCTGGGCGTCATCGTTACTGCTTTCCTCACCTGTTTCTTCTGTTATCAGGTATTGCATTTTTCATTTTCTGAGAGCTTTCTCATCGGCGCAGTTTTGAGCTCTACCGACGCAGCATCCGTTTTCTCCATTCTGCGCTCTAAGAACCTGAACCTCAAGGACTCCACCGCGCCTTTGTTGGAAATTGAAAGCGGCAGTAACGACCCCATAGCATATATGCTGACAATGGTCGCGCTCGCCATGATTTCCGGCAACAGCGATACTTCTGTGCCCCTTATGATGATCACGCAGATTGGCGTCGGCATCAGCATCGGCATTGCCTGTGCATGGCTCGGCATTCTTGCCCTCAAAAAAGACGACTTAATCACGCTCGGCATGGACACCGTTTTTGTGATCGCCCTCGTGCTCCTCTCCTATGCGCTGCCCTCCGTATTAGGCGGAAACGGATATCTGAGCGTCTATCTCACCGGCATTTTACTAGGAAACAGCAATATCAACAACAAGATTACGCTGGTACACTTTTTTGACGGCATCACCGGACTTGCGCAGATCCTGATCTTTTTCCTGCTCGGGCTTCTGTCCTTCCCTCACCTGCTGCCAGAGCTGCTGTTCCCGGCATTGTTTATTGCGCTTTTCCTGACGTTCCTTGCAAGACCTGTAGCTGTATTTCTTATCCTGCTGCCCTTTGGCTCCTCCCTGCGGCAATGTCTGCTGGTATCCTGGTCTGGTCTGCGCGGTGCGGCGTCCATTGTGTTTGCCATCATGGTAATTGCAGGTGGCACCAGCCTCGAACACGACCTGTTCCACATTGTATTTTTTATCTCCCTGCTCTCGGTCGCCATTCAGGGCTCCCTCCTGCCCATGGTTGCCAGAAAGCTTGATATGGTAGATAACAGCTCCGACATCCGCAAGACCTTCAATGATTATCAGGACGATTCCGACCTGACACTGATGCGGATGTTCATTCCCACAGGACACAACTCTCAAGGTTCTTGACAACGAATCTAAATATGTTGACAACGTAAACT